>JANTFX010000007.1 GCA_024763215.1 Candidatus Krumholzibacteriia bacterium
TGTGGATCGAGAAGAATCTCTCGAGCGGCGGGCATAACCTGTAGACGGGCATCCGCAGCCGCCCCGCCGGCAAACTCTCCGGCGGGGCCGCCAACCCGGGCTAGACGCTCGGGGTCATCTGGGACTGCAGACCCTTGTGTTCGACCACCAGGGCCAGGGCCATGTTGGGGCAGCGGGGCTTGTGCTGGATGCCGGCGGGGATGAGGATGGACTCCCCCTGGCGCACCGACTGGGTTTCATCACCGATCTCCATCATCAGCTCGCCTTCCAGGATGGTGATGAATTCATCCTTGTCGTGGGCGTGGGCGATGTAATCACCGCTGTAGCGTACGATGAAGGCGTGGTAATCGCCGTCGATCTCGGTGACCACCACCGGACGGAAAACCTCGGTCAACCCACGCGCCATGCGCAGAACGGAATACTTGGGCACGGGAAACAACTCCTTGCAGGTGGCGGGTGTGCCGCCTAGTTCGTGGACTTGAGATCCTCTTTCAGCAACGCGGACTCCGGAGCCTGGGGAAAATCCTGCAGCAGGCGCTGCGCCCTGGCGCCGGCTTCCTCGGTCCTGCCCAGGGCCAGCAGGCAGCGCCTGGATTTGTACAGGGCCGCCGGGGCACGGGAATCGTCGGGAAACTTCTGCAGCAGCTCATCGAACCGGGCCAGCGCGGCCTCGTAGTTCTGCGCATCCAGTTCCAGGTCGCCCAGTCCGTAAAGGGCCCGGGGCGCCGCCTCGCTGGCACCGTACTTCCCCAGGAATTCCTCGTACCCGGAGCGCGCCAGGTCGTTGTTGCCGCGGTTGCGATCCAGGTCCGCCGCATCCAGGATGGTGCGGCCCTCCTCGGGCAGCGCCGGATCCTGGCTGTTCCCCGCGGCCGGGGGCCGGTATTCCCCCAGGGTAGGAATCCCCGACCGGCTGACCAGCAGATCGACCCGGGCCGAGAGGTTGCGCATGAACTCGGCGTTGTCGTCCAGCTTCTGCAGCAACTGGTCCAGCCGGCCGTTGACCTGGGTGAGCTTGGCCATGCCCATGGCGCCGGTCTGACCGCCGGCCTCCTTCTGCATCCGCACCAGTTCCCCCAGGGCCTTGACCTCCTGTTGCAGGTGCATGTTCTGCGCCTCCAGCTTGGAGATCTCGTCACGGTTGGTCTGGATCCCGGTCTCGATGCGGTCGAGCTGGGAGGCGCAACCGCACACCAGCAGCAGACCGCAGCCCAGCAAAAGCAAGGCGCTCCCGCGCAGCATGGTCAAGGACTGGTTCCTGCCGCTCCCCGAACGCATCAGGGCGTCTCGAAGTGGGCCCGGCGGTTCTGCGCCCAGGCCTGCTCGTTGTGCCCCTGGGCGAAGGGCTTGTTCTCGCCGTAGGAAGTGATCAGCATCTTGCCTGCCGGCACACCCAGGCTGACCAGGTAGTCACGGACGGCGCGGGCGCGTTTTTCACCCAGGGCCAGGTTGTACTCCACGGTCCCCCGCTCGTCGCAATGCCCGGAGATCAGGATCATCACGCCCGCGTCCTTGAGGATCCGCGCGTCATCGGCCAGGGTCGCCAGGGCCTGATCGTCCAGGTCGTACTTGTCGAAGGCGAAGAACACGTCATGGACACCGTACTCCTGCGGCTCCAGCGCCTTGTAGTCGATGGCGTTGGCGTCGGGCGTCGTCTCGGCCTCGGGAGTCGTCGGGGCGGGGATCACCTCGGCGGGCGTCGTCTCGACCGGCACAGGCGGTTCGGTATTGACTTCGTGCTTCTTGCTGCACCCGGCGGCGGCCACCAGAACCACGGCCAGCAGGGCCAGTACCCACATTCCCTTCTGCTGCATTCGCTTCATCCTGAACACTCCTTGGGATCTCTCCGGTAAACGGCCTAGTAGGACCAGGCCGGGGTGATGTCGGGATCGTCTCCGTAAGTCAACTGACGGAAACTCTCCTCGACCACGTCATAGACGTACAATTTGAAGACGCCGCTGCGGTCCGAGGCGAAAACGAGGTGCCGGGCGTCAGGAGCCCAGCTCGGGTCCTCGCAGTTGCCCCAGCCCTGATCGGTGATGACCCGCCGGTCCTCGCCGGTGGGCTTGATCAGGACCAGATGGATCAGGTTCCCGATCCTGGTGGCATAGGCCAGACGGTCACCCCGCGGCGACCAGGCGGCCGAATCGTTGTACTGGCCCTCGAAGGTCAGGCGCCTGCGCCCTGACCCGTCCTTGTCCATGATATATAACTGTGGGGTTCCCGTCCTGTCACTAGTAAAAACCACATCATGCCCACCCGGGGACCAGGCCGGGCTGACCTCGATGGCGGGCGAAACCGTCAACCGCTTGACCACCGCTCCAGCCGGATCGATCCGGTAGACCTCGGGGTTGCCCGTCTGCGACAGGGAGATCAGCAGCTCCTGCCCATCCGGGCTCCAGTCCGCGCCCAGGTTGAGGCCCTTCTGGGCGATGATCAGGCGCACCTTCCCCGTGGCGGTGTCCAGGCTGTACAGACCCTGCTGCCCCCGGTGGTAGCTGGTAAAGGCGATCTGCCCGTTGTCCGGCGCCCAGTCCGGACACAGGTTCAAGGTGCGGTTCGCCGTCACCCGCAACAACCCCTGGCCGTCGTAGTCCACCACGTACAGATCGCGCCGGTCCCCGGTACCGCGGGAGAAGGCGATGCGCGTCAGGCAGATCCCCTCCTGCCCCGTCACCATGGCCAGCACCTCGTTGGCGAAGTGGTGGGCCGTGATGCGCAGCTGGTCCGGCCCGGGACGGTAACGCTTGCCCAGCAGCAGCTGGCGGCCGGGGTAGGTCAGCAGATCCAGGCTCACCGTCAACGGCGGCTGTTCCCCGCTGACCTCGGCATCCATCAGGGGCCCTTCGACGCGGCCCTCGATGGTGAACTCGAAGGCGAAGCTGTCGGAGGAGGCCCCGCTGGTTCCGATCCGGAAGAGCCCGCTCAGTTGCAGGTCGTTGCCCAGCACCGCGGCGACCAGGTCCGAACCGGCGACCGCGTTCTCGCCTCCGGACAGGACATCGAACTCGTTCAGCAGGATGTCGGTCTTGCGGTAGGCCGTCCGCGTGGATTCGATGACGACCTCGCTCCCCTGGGCCAGGACAACCCCCGTGGCCACCGACACCAGGCAAGCGGCCAGGACATATACCGGCCAGGATGGGAACATTCGTTTCAAGAGTCCGGCTCCAGGTTGAAGATGAAGGTCACACCCAGACGGGCGCCGCCGTACCGCGGCGGCAGGGGCGGCAGGTGGGTCCTCTGGACCGCCCCCAGGGCTTCCCTGTCGTAGACTCCGATCCCGCTGGAAGAGACCAGCGACACGCCGGAGATGGCCCCGCCGCGGGAAATCTCGAAGTGCACCGTGCAGGAGATGCCGGTCCTGCGGCCGAACCCCGGCTGCGGGGGGTTCCAGTTGGCGTCGATGAGGCCCTCGACACGGGACAGGTACCAGGCGAAGGGGAAATCGGAATCGGTGGCATCGACACGCGGTCCTGTGACCAGGTTGGCCTGCGGTGGCGTCTCTGCGGTCGTGGTCTCATCCTGCGGCTCCACGGCAGCTTCAGGCTCGGGTTCGGGCTTGTCCTCGCGCTTGGGTTGCTCCTCCTCCACCGCCTGCGGTTTTATCTGTTCCGGCTTCGCTGCGGGCAACTCCTTGGGGGGCAGCTTCTGCTGCTCGGTCTCGGGCGGCTGGACCTTGGGCTCCTCGGCGGCCACCTCGCGCGGCCGGGCCACGGCCTCGGGATGCACCAGATGGAAGGGGATGATCCGGACCGGTTCCATCACCGGCCGCGTCACGTGGTTCCCGTAGACGATCACCAGGACCAGGACCACCGCATGCACGACCAGCGAATAGGGTAGCCCGCGGGTCATGGCGCTACTCCCGGCCGCCCGGAGGGTCGGCCACCAGGGACAGGTTCACGAAGCCTTCCCGCTCCAGAGCCGCCATCACCTTGACCACCATCCCGTAGGGGACCTCCTCGGCGCAGCGCAAATAGACCGGGATCGAATCCCGCTGGGAAGCGTAGGGCGCCATGAGTGCCGCAAGGTCCTTGATCTCCACGGGCTGCTCCAGGAAATAGACCTGCCGGTTGCCCGTCACCGAGATCACCGGGCCCTCCTTGACCACGACCTCCCGGGTCTCCTCCCGGGGCAGGTTCACCTCCACCCCGCCCTGGATGTAGGGGGCGGTCAGCATGAAGATGATCAGCAGGGTCAGGGTCACATCCACCAGCGAGGTGATGTTGATGTCGGCCAGGCTGCGGAAGTGCCGTCGGCGCCCGGCCATCAGATCATCTCCCCGGGATGGGTCCCCGGCCGCTGGGCCAGGTCGCGTTCACCAGGCAGGGCCGCCCCGCGCCCCCCGCCGGCCGCCTCCTCCAGGATGGTGCGCAGGCGGTCCATCTCGCCGGCCACAAGGTCGATCTTGCGCACCAGCATGTTGTAGAAGATCACCGCGGGGATGGCCACGGCCAGTCCGGCGATGGTGGTGATCAGGGCTTCGGCGATGCCCGGGGCGACCACGGTCAGGTTCGCGCTGTGCAGGCTGGACATGTCCCAGAAGGCCGACATGATCCCCCACACCGTGCCCAGCAGGCCCAGGAATGGAGATATGGTCACGGCCGTGGAGAGCAGGATCAGGTACCGCTCCAGGTTCTCGGTCTCGAGGAAGGACGCGCGTTCGGCCGCGCGCCGGATGGCCGGGACCTCGGCCAGGTGCTCGGTCTCGAGCACGAGGCTGGAAAGGGGCAGGTCGGGATGTTGGCGGCTCCAGGCGGCCAGCTCGCCGCCAGGGGTCCCCTGGTCCAGCCACTGCTCGCACTGGCGCCAGAAGTCGAGATGCCCGGCCCTGATCCTGCCGAGGGTGCGGGCCTTGTCGATGAACACGGCCCAGGAGAGCACGGACATGACCAGCAGGATCAGCAGCACGCCCTTGCCGAAGAAGGAGCTGCCCGCCACCAGCCCCATCAACTCGCCTGGTCCGAGGGTGCCCGGCACCGGGTGCAGCGCCGCTACCGTGAGGATCGCACTGGTCATGGAATCTCCTTGCAGGGACCAAAGGTGGGGATAGGCAAGCGGCGCGAATCCTGGGCCGCATGGTGGCGACCCTCCCTGGCCGCCGCTGCGATCGCGGAGCGATCCTCGTCAAGATGCCGCCCGCGGCCGCCGCAGGCAAGAAAGTACGGCGGTCGGGAAAAGTTCCCGCGGGCAGGTCTGAACTCAGGCACCCCCCTCGAACACCTTCAAGGCGAAGGCTTCCTGGAAGTCATAGCGGTCCAGGAAATCGGCGAGGGTATCGTGGGGTTGTTTCTTCAGCAGGCCCTCCTCGACGAGGTGGAACACGATCCGGCCGAAGTCGAGGGTGCAGTTGACCCCCCAGTCGTGAAAGACATCCCCGGCCATGACCCCGAAGCGCTCCCCGCCGAGGTCGCGCAACGAATCCAGCAGCTCCTCGCCCGAGATGTGGCCCGGTTCCTCACGGCTGATCATGGCCCGTTCCAGGGCCTCCAGGACGAAGAGGTAGGCTTCGGGCCTGAACAGGCCCCGCCTCCTGGCGATCCCGCCGATGGTGCGCACCATTGAAATAGTCTTATCCACGGGCATGACCTCGTGCTTGCCGCAGTGGTTTGATGAACCGGGCTTGGCCGCGCAGGCGGCCGAAAACCCCGCGGTTCTCATTGTACCTGCCTACGTCCGGATGTCAACCCGGCAGGTCGGGCAACAGGCTCTCGTAGAGTTCCAGATAACGCCGCACCACGCAACCAACCCCGAAGTCGCCGTTGGCGTCCCTGCGGGCCTGCTCGGCCACCTGGGAGCGCAGTTGGGGGTCGGCGATCAGCTCGGATACGACCTTGACCATGCCCGGGACGTCGTCGGGCCCGCGCAGGAAGCCGTTGTGCCCGTCGACGATGAATTCCGAGGCCCCGCCCCGGTCCGTGGCCACCGGAACCACGCCGCAGGACATGGCCTCCAGGGCCACCAGGCCGAAGGACTCGTGCCAGGACGGCAGCAACAGGACATCGGCCACGGGCATGATCTCCTCGAGCTGGTCGACATGGCCCAGGAACTCCACCCGGTCGTCCAGCCCCCGGGCATGGACCAGCTCCCTGATCCGGGCCAGCTCGGGCCCCTCCCCGGCCAGCAGCAGCACCACCGGCTGCTCGGGCCGCAACCCCGCCAGCACCTCGATCACCGCCGGTAGGTTCTTGACCTCGCGAAAATTCGAGGCGTGCAGCAGCACGCACCTGCCCCCGGCCGTGAACTTGTCCCGTAGGGGGTGTTCGGGCCGGGGCCGGAACGTCCGCCCGTCCACGAAGTTGGGGATCACCTGGATTTCCTGCCCCACGCCGAAGACCCGGATCGTCTCGTCCTTGAGGAACCGGGAGACGGCCGTCACGGCGTCGCTCTGCTGGATCACGAAACGCGTGATGGGGAAGAACGAGGGCTCCTGCCCCACCAGGGTGATGTCGGTCCCGTGCAGGGTGGTGATCACGGGCAAGGGGCGCGGCGACATCATCTGCCGGGCCAGGTAGGCGCTGGCGGCGTGGGGGATGGCATAGTGGACATGCAGCAGATCGAGGCCGTACCGTTCGGCCACGTCCACCATGGCCGTGGCCAGGCTCAAGGTGTAAGGCGAATGTTCGAACACGGGATACCGCGGCATCTCCACCTTGTGGTGGATGATGTTGCGGTCGTAGCCGTGCAGCCGGAAGGGAAGCTGGCTGGAGATGAAGTGGACCTCGCAGCCGCGCCGGGCCAGGTGCAGGCCCAGCTCGGTGGCCACGACGCCGCTGCCCCCCTGGCTGGGGTAGCAGGTGATGCCCACGGTCGGCATGCGCATCACAACCACTTCTCCGGCGGCAGATCGTCCACCACGGGCACCGCCTCGGTCTGCAGGGCCTCGCCGTAGGCCACCCCGGCGCGCCGTCCCCACACCCTGGCCCGCCTGGTGATGCGTTCCAGGAAGGCCGGGTCGTTGATGGCCGTGTCCCGGCGGTCTTGCCCGCGCTTGAACTGGCTCGCGTAACATGCCAGGGCCTGGACCTTGCGCTCCCAGGCCGGACCGATATCGAAGATCAGCGAGGGTGCGCCCTGATCCGGGCATACCTGCAGCAGCGTCTCGATCTCCCAGGCTTCGGCGGCCGCCCCCAGGTCCTGCCCGCCGTCCCAGACGAGGCAGGGCCCCGGGTCGGGGCGCCAGGCGCGCAGGCGGGCCATGAAGCAGGCGCGCCGCACCAGGGCGGGGGTCTCCACGTGGTCCGGATGCCGGACCGGGTCGGGAGCGGTGACCACCCGCCGCGGGCGCAACCTGCGCAGCACGGCCGCCACCTGGCCGACCTGGCTGCGGTCCCGGGAGTCGACGAACCCGTCCGGGAACTCCAGCTGCAACCTGCCGGCCAGCCCCAGGACCGTGGAGGCGGCTGCCGCTTCCCGCCAGCGTTCCTGCACCGTGGCGTTGGAACCCAGCTCACCGCGGGTCAGGTCAAGGCCCCAGACGCTGCGGCCCTTGTCCGCCAGCAGCGCCACGGTTCCGCCCAGGCCGATCTCCAGGTCGTCGGTATGCGGTGAGATCACCAGCAGATCACAACCGGGGGTGCGTTCATCACTCATCATGGACCTCCGGGTTCCTCGACTTCCCAGGCCAGGCCCCGCCACAGGCCCGCGGCCCCCTGGGTGATATGAAAATCCGCGCCGCTGTCCACGGCGGCCAGCAAGGGATCCCCCCACAGCAACAGGGCATTGAAGGCGGCCAGGGATCGTTCCTGGGCCACCCCCCGCGGGTGCACCCATGCCGGTGTACCGCCCGGACGGGAGGCCTCCCGGGCCAGGTTTGCCATCATGGCCACCAGGCCACGGCGCCAGCGCCGGGTGCGGCCGGCCGCCAGGCGCCTGGCCGCGGCCGCGTCCTGCCCCAGCTCTTCCTGCAGCAGCTCGCTGAGCTGGTCCGTGGCCCTTGCGAGATAGGCATCCGCCCAGATGCGGGCCTGCTGCCGGGGACCCGCAAGGACCGTCCGGGCCAGATCCAGGCGGCCGACCGGAACGATGGTCCCCACCATCCGCGGCACCAGCGGGCAACGCGGGATGGCGGCAGCGGCATACACGGGCTCGAGCTGGCGCAGGTAGGCGTACTCCCCCGGACCGACAACCACGGCGACCGGGGCGAGCAGCCAATCCTGGACCAGGCTGCGCATCAGGACCCCCGGGCGCAGCCGTGCATCGGCAACGTCCTGGTGCGGGTCCAGCGGCAGGCGGTGCAATCCTTCGCTGCGATACCATGGGGTCCGCAGGCTGCGTTCATCCAGCTGGGCGTGGCCGCCCTCGGCGGCCAGCTGCCGCCCACGCTGCCGGGCCAAGGCGGCCAGTTCGGCGGTCCGGGGGCGCAGTTTCCTCGTCAACGGGCCGGCGGCGCGGTGCAGCTCGGGATCATCCCCCGATACGATGATCAGGTCCGTCCCGGCGAAGCAGCGGTACCAGGCCGCGGTGTTCAACCGCCCGAGGGACCAATCCTCGGTCACCGACCGGTGCAGCAGGGCCTGCAGATCACGGCGCAGGGCATCGGCCTCCACGCCGGACCCGGTGGTTGCGGCTCCGGCGCACACCTGGGGGCAGGGCAAGGTGCCCACCATGCGCCGGCGCCAACTGGGATCCCGTTTCAGGTCCCGGGCGCCGGCCGCTTGCAAGGTCCCGCCTTCCGGGTTCCAGGCCACCGCGGCCAGGGCTTCACCCAGATCGGTGTCATCGTCGGCGGACCAGAAGACCGGCACGGTGGGTAGTCCGGCAGCGGTTCTGCGCCGGGCCAGGGCCACCGCCGTGGCGATCTTGTAGAGGGTGTAGAGAGGTCCCCCCAGAAAACCCGGTTGCTGGCCCGTGACGACCACGTCGGCGGCCCCGGCGGCCAGGCGCCGCACGTTGTCCTGCAGGCGCCGCAGCTGATCGGCAGGCAGGTCGCCTGATACCTCCGGGCCGGGGCGCCAGCCGGCGCGGGCCAGGCGGCAAGGCCGCGGCCCGGTGGCCGCGATCGCCCGCTGCAGGGCACCCGTGGCGCCGTCAGGTCCTGCCTGCTCGAGCCAGGACTGGAACAAGGGGGAATACCCCTGCCCCAGCGGACGGACCTCCCGGCAATCAATCATGGCCCTGACCCTTCACCGCATCCCTCCGGTAGACCAGCAACCAGCGATCCCCTTCACCCAGGGGGTCGCCCCGGTAGCTTCCGGCGGCCGCGCAGCGGAACAAGCCCCGGCCTTCGGCCATGGCATCCAGCTCGGACTCCTCGAAGAGGGCGACCTGCTCGGTGTAGGAAACGCCCCGGGGACCTATCCCGAAAGCCTTCGCTTGCTCTTCATGCCCCGGCACAGCCCTCACCACCACATCCTTCAGCACCCGGGAACCATCGCCATCCAGGCGGCGCACCTCATCGAATCGGCAAGGCCCCAGGACCCGGGTCCGCTGCTTGCCGGCAGGAAGCGCCGCCAGTTCGCGGCGGACCCTCCGGCAGTCAAGATAGTCCAGAAACCAGTGGCCGCCGACATCCAGGACCCTGCTAACCTCTTCGACGACAACAAGATTATCCCGAAGATTCCCGAAATACCCGAAGGACGTGAAAAGCGACAGAACCCCGCCCATGCTGCCATCGGCAAGGGGGATCCTGCGCATATCGCCCCGCAACAACCCCGCCAGCCCGGAGACCCGGTGCGGGAACCGCTTCCGGGCCAAGGCCAGCAGGGAGGCCGACAGATCCAGGCCGATGACCGGACCGATCCGCCGGGCCAGGGATTCCAGGTGGCGGCCGTCGCCACAGCCCAGGTCCAGCACGGGCAGGCTGCTGCCCGCAGGCGCCAGGGGCGCCAGGCGAGGCAACAGATCCAGGCACCGACGAGCCTCGGCCTCGTCACGGTGCGCATACAGCAGGGGGTAATGGTCCCCGAAAGCCGCCTGGTACCAGGGATCAGTCATCATGACCCGCAGGCAGGGGCTCGAAGCAGGTTTCGCCACCGAGCGGGACGCCCTTGCACAGCACCGAGTCCTCGGCGACAGGCAATAGATCGGGATAGTCGAGGGTGTAGTGCAGGCCCCGGCTTTCGTGGCGTGAGCGGGCGCACAGGACGATCATCTCCCCCACCAGGGCGATGTTGCGCAGCTCGACCACCTCGGGCGAACGGGGAGCACGGCTGAGCAGCTGCTCCACCGTGTCGCGGATGCCGCGCAGGCGGGACAGGGCGATATCCAGCCGGGCCTGATCCCTGACCACCCCCACGTAATCCCACATGATCCGCCTGACGGTATCCCAGTCATGCTCCAGGACCACGGCCTCGACCTGGGACGGCACCTCGGCCCCCCGCTCCAAAACCTGGCCCATGCTGCCGGCCAGATCACCGGCCAGATCCGGTTCCCCGGCCACCGCATCCGCGGCCCGCGAGGCGAAGAACACCGCTTCCAGCAGGGAATTGCTGGCCAGGCGGTTGGCCCCGTGTATGCCGGTGCAGGCCACCTCCCCTACCGCGTACAACCCGGGCAGGCTTGCGCGGGCATTCAGGTCCACGGCCACGCCGCCGCACATGTAATGGGCCGCCGGCACCACCGGCACCGGTTCGCCTGCCATGTCGATCCCGAACTGGCGGCACCTCTGCACCAGATACGGGAAGCGCTCCTCCACGTGCTTGCGGTCCAGATGGCGCAGGTCCAGGAACACGCAGGGCGCGCCGCTGGTCTTCATCTCGCTGTCGATGCCGCGGGCCACGATATCCCGCGGGGCCAGGTCGGCCTGGGGATGGTACCTGGCCATGAAATGCTCGCCTTCCCGATTGATCAGGACCGCCCCTTCCCCGCGCACGGCCTCGCTGATCAGGAAGCTCTTGGCTTCGGGGTGGTACAGGCAGGTCGGATGGAACTGGACGAATTCCAGGTTGCGCAGCGCGGCCCCGGCGCGGAAGGCCATGGCGAAGCCGTCGCCGGTGGCGATGTCGGGGTTGCTGGTATAGCTGTAGACCTTGCCGCAACCCCCGGTGGCCAGGACCACGGCATCGGCCAGATGGATGCTGCGCGCTCCGGTGTTGCGGTCCTGGACCACGCAGCCGATGACGCGCTGAGCCTGCTCGCCGGTCAGACCGGCATCCCGGCCCAGCAGCAGGTCCAGACCGATCCGGTTCTCCTGGATCTGGATCCGCGGGTTGGCCTGGCAGGCGGCCACCAGCTGGGTCTCGATCTCCCGACCCGTCAGGTCCCGGCAATGCAGGACCCGCCGCCGGGAATGCCCGCCCTCGCGGCCCAGGGAAAATTCCCGGCCCTGGGCGCCATCGGTCCGGGTGAATGAAACACCGTACCCCACCAGCCTCTGCACCAGTGCGGGCCCGGCCTCCACCATCTTGCGCACGACATCCTCGCGGCACAGCCCCGCCCCGGCGGTCAGGGTGTCCTGGATGTGCAGTTCGAAATCATCGAGGGGGGAAACCACCGCCGCGATGCCGCCCTGGGCATAGTTGGTGTTGCTCTCACGGCTTTCCTTCTTGGTCACCACCTGGACGGTTCCGCTTGCGGCGGCGAGCAGGGCGAATTGCAGCCCGGCAATGCCGGAACCGATGACCAGGTAGCGACTTGTCACAGGTGCGGGGTTGTCATCGACGGTCACGGAAACACCTCTTGTTCGGTCCTGCCCGCGAAGCCCCGCCCGGGGCGGAAAAAGATCTGCTAAAGTGCGGGCCCCAACAGCCGAAAAAATAACCAGGAAACCGAAATTAAGCACAGCCGGGACCGTCTGTCCACAGCGGGCCCGGTGAACCGGTCAACTGGAGGGCTCATCGTGAAAACCCGTCTCGCATTGACAATCCTGGCCGTCATCCTGACCCTGACGGCCCTTACCGGATGCAGCACCGACAACAACGAACGCCAGCGTCTGGTCTGCGAGGTGGCGTCGGTCAACAACGGCGCGCCGCTCATCTCGGCCTACCTGAACAGCGGCAGCGACAAGATCGTCGGCACCGAAGACGATTTCTACCCCATCGATTCCGTGCCGGTCACGTTCCAGGCCCGGGCGCTGAACTCGCAGATGGTCCTGCCGGAAAACGGGACCTACAGCTGGTTCCACATCACCAGGTACGACCTGACCTGGCACCCAGGCCCCAACGCTCCGGCCGAGCTGACGGATTTCGACGTGCAGGGGGGCCTGGTCGATGTGCTCGTGCCCGTGGACGACGTGGCGGTGACCAGCATCCTGGTCGCGGACCGGGGCATGAAAGAGCAGCCGTGGTTCCGCCAGCTGTTCGACGACCTCGTCGACCCCGACACCCCGCCCTCCAGTTTCAACGCCTTCCTGGAGTTCACCTTCTACGGGCATGAGACCGGCAGCGAGCACGAGGTCGAGCTCACCGGTGGGTTGAGCGTCAATTTCTACGGTGCGATCTTCGACAACTAGAGCCCCTGCCCCTCCGCTTGACCGCGCATGCGCTCCCGGACCAGGTCCGGGAGCGCGTTCCTTTGCGACCAGCGCACTTCCTGCTCCAGGACGAAGACCCGCCGCCGCCCGGGAATCCTGCCTGCCAGCTTGACCCAGTCCTTGGCCGTGGTCACCAGGGAGTCCGCGCCCGCTTCGCCCATGGCCCGGTCGATGGCGCGCAGGGTCCTCGCCGCATACCGGTCATGGTCCCGGCAGCGCACAGCCAGCACGGGCTCATGCCCGATGACCCCGGCCGCGGCCTCCTCGAACTTTTCGGGATGCGCGATGCCCGACACCGCCGCCCAACTGCCAGCCTCCCGGGGAGCGGCCGCGCGGCCCTGACCGTCCGCCAGCCGGGAGATCCTGGAAAAGGCGGCCACCAGGGGGCCCTCTCCACCCCGGTCCGGAAGGGGGCCGGTGCTTTCCAGCAACCAGACATCCGCCCGACGGGCCGCGCCGGGTGGTTCACGCCAGGGTCCCAGAGGGAGCACGGGACCCGCCAGGGGGATGCAGACCCCGTGGGGATCGGAGGTCCAGGCGTTGAGGATCAGGACATCGAGATCCCGCCCCAGCCCACCGGTCTGGAAACCGTCGTCCAGCAGCACGCAGTCCAGGTCGGGAAATCGGGCGGCCAGGTACGCGAAGCCCTCGCCGCGATGAGCCGCCTGGACCACCACCACGTGCGCGCCCGAACGGCCAGCAAGCAGCCTGGCCTCGTCCCCGCACCCCTGGCAGTCCCCCTCCACCAGGACCGGCGAGCGCAGACCCGAACCGTAGCCGCGGGTCAGGACCCCCACCTTCATCCCGCCCGAGGCCAGATCCTGCGCCAGCTTCCCCACCACGGGGGTCTTGCCGCTGCCGCCCAGGGACAGATTCCCCACCGAGACGACGAAGGGCCGGCCGGGCGCAGGCCGGCGACGCGCGGCCCTGAGCGCAGGCAGGCCTCCGCACAGGCGGCTCCAGGGGTCGGGCTGCGCCATGGGGCGCCGTCTGCGCCACCAGCGGAGCAGGGAGCGTTCGTACCAGGGGCGCAGATCCAGGATTTTCATGGCGAGTTCGTATCCCCGGCGAAGAACCGTTCCAGGCCCGACTTGATGCCGGCGAGTTGCTCCGTGGTGGCGCGGCGTGGGCACACCAGCTCCGGGCCGGTTTCCATCCGGATGCGGGCAAAGGGGCCTGGTACCAGGGTACGGTCCCAGGTCCGCAGGGTCCAGGCCCGATCGGCGGCCGCGCGCAGGGCGATGATGGGGGCGCCGCTCAGGCGCGACAGGTGCAGGATCCCCTCCTGCACCCTCCCGAACGGCCCCTTGGGCCCGTCCACCGCCAGCCCGACGCTCAGCCCCGACTCGAGGGCGCGCCGCAGCAGGACCAGGGCCCTGCCGCCGCCGCTGCCGGTGGACCCGCGGGCGAATTCATAGTCGGAGCTGCCGAGGGTGCGGACGAGGATATCTCCGTCCGGGCTGTTGCTGACCAGCAGGCAGGGGCGCACCGCGCGCACGAAACGGATGGCCGGCAGGATATCGCGGTGCAGGCAGGCGTAGATGACGGGACCGGACCGAGGCGCCGGCCGTCCGGGTTCCAGCCGCCAGGTCCGGGAAACCACCCCCCACACCGGGGGGGCCAGGAACAGTTTTGCTCGCTGGAGCATCATATCAAGAGGCATCGCCGCCGGCCCGCCCACCGGCCCGGCTATCCAAGGTGGCCAGGAGGGCTTCGGCGGTCCGCCGCCACACCCCGGCGGGCCCGCAGGAACGGCGCACCCGCTCACAACCCTTGAAGAACCCGTCCCGAGCCTCGGGACGGGACAGCCAGCGCAGGAGGCTGCGTGTCAGCAGCAGGGGCGAAGCATCGTCCTGCACGTGTTCGCGGACCATCCCCTCGTCCAGAACCAGATTGCCCAGGCCGATGTACGGCACCTTCACCAGGCGCCGGGCCAGGAAGTAATCGAACCGGCCGGTCCGGTAAACGACCTCGTGGGGAACCCCCGCCAGGGCCGCCTCCAGGCTGGCCGTGCCGCTGCAGACCAGGGCCAGATCCAACCTGGGCAGCAACGCGGGCAGGCTGTCCCTGCTCACGTCTACCTCGGAGCCGAGGGCCTCGGCCACGAGCCGGGCGTCCATCCCCGGAGCCACGCTGGCCACGAAGCGCAATGGGCGGGGATTCAGATGCCCGCGCAAGGCCTGGGCGGTCACCTTGAAAACGGGCAGGAGATGCCTCAACTCCTGGCGGCGGCTGCCGGGGATCAAGCCGATGGTCAAAGGAGCGTTGCGATCGTTGAACACGGCTTCCCGCCGCGCCCAGGAATCCCGGAAAGGGAACTGGCCGCCGTACTGGTCCATGAGAGGGTGCCCCATGGGAAAGACGTCGAAGCCGAGCTCCTGGAAGAATTTTTCCTCGAAGGGCAGGATGGTGCCCAGGCTATCGATTTTGCGGCGCAGACCGGCGGCGCGCCAGCGGCCCCAGGCCCACAGCTGCGGAGCGACGAGCCAGAACACGGGCAGGCCCGCGCCGTGCGCCTTCCCGGCGACCCAGGAATTGAAGCCCGGGAAATCTACAGGGACCACCAGGTCGGGGGTCTCCCGCTTCAGGAAACCGCCCACGGCCTTGCGGGCCGCGGCGATGGCTGGCCAGGCACGCAGCACCTCGCCGAAGCCCATGACCCCCAACTGGCCGGCATCATGAATCAGGTCGGCGCCCCGGTCGGCTACCTGCCGGCCGCCGAGGGCGGAAATGCGGAGGCCTGGATCCAGAGCGCGCAGGGCGGATACAAGATCCGCCCCGTAACGTTCGCCGCTGGCTTCCCCGCAGGAGAGGAAGATGTGCCGCTGTGCTCTGGCCATCACTGACTACCTCGGGGGCGGGACGTGTGCCGTCACCGCACGATACCCCTCTCGGAGCGCCTGATGAACGCCATCAATTCCTCTATGCGCCGATCGAGGGTACAGTCGACCGCGATCCTCTCGAGGGCCTGGGTCACGTTCAGGCCGGAACGGTACAGAAGACGGTAGGCGCGGCGCAGATTCAGCAGTTCCGCTTCCGTGAAACCGTTCCGCTTCAAGCCGATGCTGTTCAGGCCCGCGACCTCGACGGGGTTGCCGGCGACCTTGATGTACGGAGGGACATCCTGCGGCAGGCGGCTGCCGCCGCCGACGAAGCTGAAGGCGCCGATCCGGACGAACTGATGGACGGGGGTCAGCCCGCCGATGGTGGCGTGGCTTTCGACCTCCACGTGCCCGGCCAGGTTCACCGCGTTGGCGATCACCGTGTGGTCATGGAGATGGCAGTTGTGGGCGATGTGGACGTAGGCCATCAGCAGGTTGTTGCTGCCGATGCGCGTGGAATCCCCATCACCTGTGGCCAGGTGCACGGTGCAGAATTCGCGGAAATCGTTGTTGTCGCCGATCTCCACGAAGGAGGTCTCACCCCGGTACTTCTTGTCCTGGGGCTCGCAGCCGATGGCCGCGCCGTGGAAGAACCGGTTGTTGCGCCCGATGGTCGTCCGGCCCTCGATGAGCACGGAACTACCGACCCAGCAGTCCGGCCCGAGCACCACATCGGGCCCGATAACCGCATGCGGTCCGATGCGCACGTTGTGGCCCAGCCGCGCCTGGGGGTCGACCACCGCCGTGGGGTGGATTTCCGCATCCCGCACGGGCCGGGGGCCGGTCATCTTTTTCATTTTGATCGGGTCCAAAAGAATCCTCCTCGCAGGGCCGGTCAGCTGTCCACGATGGCGGACATGAGATCAGCCTCGGCCACCTTGTCGGACTCCACATACGCAGTGCCGTGCATTTTGCACATGGGGCCCCTCAGTTTTGTCATCTCCAACTCGAAACGCAATTGATCACCGGGGGTCACCGGACGCCTGAATCTGGCACCGTCGATCCCGCTGAAATACACGAGCTTGCCCCGCGGGTCCTCCACGCTGCTCAGCAGCAGCACGCCGCCGGTCTGGGCCATGGCCTCGATGATCAGGACCGCCGGCATGATGGGATGCCCGGGGAAATGCCCCTGGAAAAACGGCTCGTTGATGGTCACGTTCTTCAGCCCCACGACCCGCCGGCCCGGTTCGAGTTCGGTGATGCGGTCCACCAGCAGGAAAGGATAGCGGTGGGGCATGGTCGCGAGGATGGAGCCGATATCCCAGCCCACGGGGTTGCGCGGGGGGTAGATGCGGGGCAGGGACCGTTCCGACTTGGCCAGCATGCGGGTGAACTCCACGTTGGCGTCGTGCCCGGCAAAACGGGCCTTGACGTGCCCCTGGATGGGCATGCCCAGCAACGCCAGGTCACCCAGCAGGTCAAGGATCTTGTGCCGCACGCACTCGTCCGGGAACCGCAGCTGCTGCCCGCCCACAAGCTTCCCGTCCTCGAACACCAGGGCGTTGCCCAGGCTACCGCCCTTTACCAGGCCCATGTCCTGCAAGGCGGCCACATCCTTCATCAGGGCGAAGGTCCGCGCCGGTGCGATCTCCCGCCGGAAAACCTCGGGCCGGATCTCGAAGGTCGCTTGTTGAACGCCGATGGCGGCGTCTTCGTAGTCGATATGGAAGGAGATCAGGAAGCTGTCGGCGGGCTCCACGCTGATCTCGATCCGGTCTTCGCGCCACATGCGGGGCCGGGTGATGCGGTAGGACAGGGCAGGCAGGCCTTGAGCCTCGATGCCGGCCTTATCGATCAGGTCCACGTACACCAGGGCGCTGGCGCAGCCGGAGATGGGCGGTTCGTTCCCCTCGAGCCGGATCAAACAATTGGTCACGCCCATGCCGTGCAGGGCGGCCAGGATATGCTCCACGGTCGTGATCCGGACCCCGTCCTTCTCCAGGGAGGTGGCCCGGTTCATCCGGGACCGTGGCACCGCGTTCTCCACCAGCGCGGGGATGCGCACCTGGCCATCCGGCCCGGCGACCTCGAACACGATCCCGGTATTGACCGGGGCCGGAGCAAGCGTCATGACCGCCGGTTCACCGGTATGCAGGCCGGTGCCCTCGATGGTCACGCTCTTGCCGATTGTCTTCTGCAACCAGACCACAGCCAGTCTACTCCTGCTCCTGTTGCGGCTCCATGCGAGCCTCGATCTTCCGCCAGCGCTTGATCAGATCCGGCAACTTGCGCACGGCGCTGGTGATCCGGAACGATTCCCTGATGTTCAGGGCCGGATAGCCGAAAACGGTTTCCCCGGCCGGCACATCCCGCCAGATGCCGGATTTCGCGCCCAGCCGCGCGCCCGCCCCCACTTCCAGATGATCAGCGATGCCGACCTGCCCCCCTGCGACGACGCCCTCGCCCATGACCACCGTGCCGGCGATGCCCACCTGCGCGCTCAGGGCGCAATGAGCACCGATTTTCACATTGTGGCCGATCTGGACCAGGTTGTCGACCTTGGTTCCGGTCCCGATGACCGTCCGGCCGGCCTTGGCCCGATCCACACAGGACCCGGCGCCGATCTCCACATCGTCTTCCAGCACCACGATCCCCACCTGGGGAATCTTCTCCATACCCTCGGGCCCGGGCAGATAGCCGAACCCGTCGCTACCGATCACGGCACCCGGATGCAGGATGACCCGGTCGCCCAGGCGGCACCCATAACGCACCGTGACCCCGGAATAGACCAGGCAATCGGCGCCCAGGGTCACATCCGCCTCCAGCACCACATGGGCCCCCAGCCTTGTTCCCGCGCCGAGCCTGGTTCCGGCGCCGACGACGCAGAAGGGGCCGATGGCCGCGGCGGCGTCGACCTCGGCATCAGGGGCGATCACCGCCGTGGGATGAATCCCGGGCGGAAAGATCAGATCCGCAGGAGGCGCCAGTTCGTCCAGCAGCCCCACGAACGCCCGATGCGGGTCATCGACCCTGATCGCCGGCCGGTCGGGCGCAAACCCCACCGGAACCAGCAGGGCACCGGCCAGGCTCTTGCTGACGCCGGCTGCCAGGCCGGCACGGGCCACGAAACTGAGGTCGCCGGGTCCGGCGTCCTCCAGCACCCCGAAACCGGTGATGATCATGCCGCCGGGGCCCAGCAGTTCTCCCCCCAGCTCCCGGGCAATCTCACCCAAGGTACGCCCCGTCATGATCACGCTCCATCGGTACCCGGAAACCGGGTTTAAGCAACCGCCCCCTATCGCAGCGACAGGGGGCATGGTCAGGTTACTTGAATTCCTGTCAAATCTGATGGTCTCGCTGGCCCCTGTCAACCCCAAAACAGGAGATCACTCGTCTCCCCTGGCCAGGGCGGCCAGCACGTCGTTGGTCAGATCGTAGTCCGGATCGACGTACAGCACCGAGACCGCGGCCGCATCGATGATCAGGCCGTAGCCCTTTTCCTTGCCGATGCGCTCGACGATGGTCTTGATCTGGTCCAGGATGGGGGAAATCCGGGTGTTGTACTCCTGCTCTGCCTTCTTGTCGATGCCGTCGTGGAACTGGAAGTACTCGGCCTTCTTCTGCTCGAACTGCTGCATCTTGGTGGCCAGGGCGTCCTCGCCCAGCAGCATCTTCTGGCTTTCGATCTCCTCGGCCATGCTCGTCAGTTCCTTTTCCCGCTGGTCGACCTCCTTCTGGAGGTCCTGCAGGAACTTCTGGTACTGCTCCTGGGCGTCCTTGGCCGCCTCGTATTCATCGGCTATGCGCTGGGTGTCGATCACGGCCAAGGGTTTGTCGGCCTTGGCCAGGGCGTTGCCGGGCGACACGATGCCGACCAGCCCCGCCAGCACCAGAAAGATCAGGCCTGAGGCCAGGTTAACGCGACGCATACCATCTCCTTCGCTTGTCGTTTTGGCCGTCGGCCGGGCGGGCCGTCGGCTAGAAGAAATTCCCGACCGTGAAGTGGGGCTCCCAACGGGGTCCGCCCACCCTGTCGAAACCGTAACCGTAATCGAACCCGATGGTCCCCATCATGGGCACCTCGACGCGCAGGCCGAAGCCGGCGCCCTTGCGCAGGTTGGCCAGATCCGCCTCGGAGAAGCTGTTCCACACATCCCCCATGTCCAGGAAGGACAGCAGCTGGATGGCGTTGGTCACAGGATACAGGATCTCCGTGTTGAAGATAGTGAAATACCGGCCGCCGATGAAGCTGGGGTTGCCCCGCGGCACGACCTCCAGATCCTTGTACCCGCGCAGGGGGTAACGGCGGTTCCCGCCCAGGCGGTAACGCTCCCAGTCCGGCACGTCGTCCGCCGCGCCCAGCCCGTGGATCATCCCGAAAAACCCGCGCAGGTGAAGGACGAACTCGCCCGGCAACTGCTCGTAGATGGAATGGGACAGCAGGTGCTCCTGGAACTCGATCTTCCCCCCCAGCATCCCGCCGGCGACCTCCAGGCTGTAGCTCGTCTTGGAGCCACGCGTGGGGAAGAAGGGGCTGTCGGTGGAATTGCGGCTGAAGCTCAGCCGGACGCTGCTCTTGGTCTGGGGCCAGTCGATCCGGTCCAGGCGCTGCCAGGGCAGATCGCTGGTGCCCAGGGACTGTTCCAGATCGTCCAGGTACTTGATGTAGCTGGCGCTGAAATCCGACAGCTTGGTCTCCGAAAGCTCGTAGCGCAGGCCCACCCGGCTGTAGCGGGTGCCGGGGATGCGCCGGCCCAGCCGCAGGCTGAAGCCTCGCACCCGGCTCTCGTAGAAATCGTCGTAGTTGAACTGGTAGCGGTCGAAGACATCGGCGCCGACGAGGGTCGGCGTGCCCATGAACCAGGGCTCGGTGAAGCTCAAATCCACGTAGCGCTGGCGGCTGCCGAACTGCCACGTCACGCCCAGGTTCTGCCCCTTGCCGCGGAAGTTGGTCTCGGCCACCTGGATGAAGCCGCTGGCGGAGGTCTGCGCGCTGTACGCCATGCCGAACATGAACTGCCCGGTCTGCTTCTCCTTGACGTTCAGGACCATGTCCACATCGCCGCCCTCGACCGGCTTGATGTCGGGCTGGATATCCTCGAAGAACCCGGTCTGGAAGACGTCGCGGATGGAGGACTGGATGCGGGAGTTGCTGAACTTGTCCCCGGGGAAGATCCGCATCTCCCGCAGGATCACGTTGTCGTAGGTCTTGGTGTTGCCGGCGACGCGGATATCGTGGAGCCGGGCGGGCTGGCCCTCGATGAACTTGAAATCGATGTTGACGACGTGATCGACGATGTCGCGCTGGGGCTCGACGGTGATGTAGATGTAGCCGCGGTCGGCGTAGACCTGCTGCAGGTTGTTCAGGGTTTCCAGATAGTCGTCTTCCTTGAAGACCTTGCCGCTTTCCAGGTAGATCTGCCGGGAGATCGCCATGTCGTCCAGGACCGTGTTGCCCTCCCAGCGGATGTCCCCGGTGAAGTACTGCTGGCCCTCGACGATGTGGATGACGATATCCAGTTCCTCGCGGTTCTCGACCTCGATCTCCTGTTCGGTCCCGTCCGGCAACCTCTTCTTGACCACCTTGGAGCGGAAGTTCAGATCGACCCCGGTGATCTCCGCATCCAGGAACCCCTCGTTCCGGCAGCGGGTGATGATGCGGTCCTTGTCCTCCTCGAACTGCTTGCGCTTGAAGGTGCCGCCGCGCAGGAAGCCGGTGGTGCCCTGCTTCATGGCGTCCCTCAGGGCGCCCTCGCCCACATGGTCGGCCCCGACGAAGTGGATGGACTTGACCTTGACCTTGTTCCCTTCGTTGATCCGGACCACCAGGTCCTCGAGGAAGTTCTCGTCGATGACCACCGAGTCGGCGTCCATGGCCACGTTGTAGTAGCCCTTTTCGTAGTAGAGATCCTTCAGCGGCTGCAGGTCCCTGCGGATGACGGCGGGGTTGGCGAACTTGCCCACGCTCACCGGGAACGCCTCCCGCAGATCCTTGTCCTTGACGTGCTTGTTGCCGGTGAAAGCGATGCTGCGGATACGCGGAAATTCCTCGAGGTTGATCAGCAGCTTCACGCCGCCGGGCACGTCCTCGGCGTAAACGTAGATATGGGAGAATTTCTGGGTGTCGAACAGGTTCCGGATGCCCTCGGCAACCAGGTCGCGGGTCATGGGTTTGCCGATCTCCAGGCCCGACCAGGCCACGACCTGCCGCTGCCCCACGGTGTGGGCGCCGATGACTTCTATGGTCTTGATGACGGCCGGAGCGCCGCCCTGGGCCCGGGCCATACCGCCCGCCAGGACAAACACCAACAGCAACCAGACTCGCTTGGACAGCATGCCGGGATATTGCTCCCCGTTAACGATGAAACTCTCGAACGGTCGTGGAAACCTAACACCGCCCGCAGGCGCAGGACAACGGCATTTCGTTGCCATAAAAGAATCCGGGCCGGGGCCCGGTATCCAGCACGGAGGAACTCAACCCACCGGAACAGGGAAAGTTCCCGGGGCGGTTCCTTCGGTGCACCAAAATAGCCAAACAGGGGGGGTTTGGGAAGGCATTACTTTCCGGCCATCTGGAGCGGACATGGTATATGCAACAGGAGACCCGCCGCGGCGGGTCTCCTGTGCCCGGTCCAGGCTGTGCGGCGGGGATCAGGTCGGGGCGCCGACCCCGGTCTGAGGTTCGCACAGGAAGGTCAGCTTGCCGTTTTCCATGCCGATGGTCAACCGGCTGTTGCTGGTGACCTGCCCGCGCAAAAGCCGCTCGCTGAGCGGATCCTCGACATGCTTCTGGATGGCCCGGCGCAGCGGCCGCGCCCCCAGGTTGGGATCGAAGCCCACATCGCACAGGAAATCCTTGCACTCGCGCGTGAAGTCGAAGCTGATCTCCAGGCTGTGCAGGCGGTCGCTGACGTCCTTGAGCAGGATGTCCACGATCCTGGTGATCTCCTCGCGCCCCAGCGAGTTGAAGGTGATGATCTCGTCGATGCGGTTGAGGAACTCGGGGCTGAAGGTCTTGCGCAGATCCGCGTCGATGTTGCCCTGAACGCGCTGCTGGTTCTGATCGGCCTCGTCGGAGCCGAAGCCGACCCCCCGGACCTGGTGCGTGCGCCGGCTGCCCACGTTGCTGGTCATGATCAGCACGGCGTTGCGGAAATCCACCGTGCGGCCGAAGCTGTCGGTGAGCTGCCCGTCGTCCAGCACCTGCAGCAGGATGTTGAAGACGTCCTGGTGCGCCTTCTCGATCTCGTCCAGCAGAATCACGGAGTAGGGCTTGCGCCGGACCTTCTCGGTCAGCATGCCCCCCTCGTCGTACCCCACGTAACCCGGAGGCGCCCCCACCAGCCGGCTCACCGAATGCTTTTCCATGTACTCGGACATGTCCACGCGGATCAGCGAGGACTGGTCGCCGAACAGGAACTCGGTCAAACGGCGGGCCACCTCGGTCTTGCCCACGCCGCTGGGTCCCAGGAAGATGAACGAGCCGATGGGCCGCCGCGGATCCCGCAGCCCGGCCCGGTTGCGCCGGATGCACTTGGAAACCGCCGCCAGGGCGTCGTCCTGGCCGATGATCCACTTGCCGAGTTCCTCCTCCATGCGCAGCAGCTTGTCGGTCTCCTCCTCTTCCACCTCGGACACGGGGATCCCGGTGATGTCGGCGATGACCTTGCAGATAAGCTGGGGCCCGACCGCGGTCCGGGTCTCGGCCGTTCCGTCGGTGAGGTTCAGCTTCAGACCCTGGAGCTTCTGCTTCAGCTCCTTCTCCTCATCCCGGAAGGCGGCGGCCTTCTCGAACTCCTGGGCCTGGATGGCCGTCTCCTTCTCGGTGATGACCTCCTCGATGCGCTGCTCGAGCTCTCTGAGGTCCGGCGGCACGACGGTCATGCTCAGGCGGGCGCGGCTGCCGGCCTCGTCGATGATGTCGATGGCCTTGTCGGGCAGGGCGCGTCCGGAGATGTAGCGGTTGGACAGGTACACCGCGGCCTTGATGGCCTCGTCCTCGTACACGACCTTGTGGTGCTGCTCGTACTTGTCCTTCAGGCCGAACAGGATCTCCACGGTCTCATCCTCGCTGGGCGGGTTGACCGTCACCGGCTGGAAACGCCGCTCCAGGGCGCCGTCCTTCTCGATATACTTGCGGTACTCGTCCATGGTCGTGGCGCCGACGCATTGGATCTCGCCCCGGCTCAGGGCGGGCTTGAGCATGTTGCTGGCGTCGATGGCGCCCTCGGCCCCGCCGGCCCCGACGATGGTGTGCAACTCGTCGATGAACAGGATCACGTCGGGGTTCTCACGGATCTCGGCCATGATCTGCTTGAGACGCTCCTCGAACTGGCCTCGGTACTTGGTGCCGGCGACCACGCTGGCCAGATCCAGGGTGAAGATCTCCTTGCCCCGCAACAGGGCGGGCACGTCCCCTTCGACGATGCGGGTGGCGAAACCCTCCACGATGGCGGTCTTGCCCACCCCGGGCTCACCGATCAGCACGGGGTTGTTCTTCTTGCGGCGGCTGAGGATCTGGATGCAGCGGTCGATCTCGCGGGCGCGGCCGATGGTGGGGTCGAGCTTGCCTTCGCGGGCCATCTCGGTCATGTTGCGCCCGAACTGCTCCAGGATGGAGCCTTCCTTCTTGGCCGGCTTCTTGCGCCCGCGCGGGCTGAACAGGGCCTTGCCCTCGCCCCCGCCCCCGCCCAGGGCCTTCATGACCTCACGCTTGACGCCCTCGTGGTCCACGCCCAGCTCGCCCAGGACCCGGGCCGCCACGCCCTCGCCCTCGCGGATCAGCGCCAGCAGCAGGTGCTCGGTGCCAACGTAGTTGTGGTTGTGCAGCCGCGCTTCGTCGATGGACAGCTCCAGGACCTTCTTCGCCCGGGGCGTGAACGGAATCTCCCCTATGCTCACCGGCCCCATGGGCGCGGTCACCGAATCCTCCACGGCCTTCTGCAACCGCTCGAAGTCCACGTTCATCCGGTGCAGGACGTTGGCGGCAACCCCGTCCCCCTCGCGAATGATCCCGAGCAGCAGATGCTCGGTGCCGATGTAATCGTGTTGCAGCCGTCCGGCTTCGTCACGGGCCAGGAACAGAACCTTGCGCACACGCTGGGTAAAGCGGTCATTCATGAACTATCGCCTCCGATGGCAGTTTTCACCGGGGATCCTCCCCGGACATCCGAAAAAAGCGGGGAACGCCCCACCTCTCTTGCAAGAAATATACTGGAAACGGGCCTTACACGCTACACAAGCCTGGTCGGCAGGGGTGGCGTACCGGTGCCACGATCCGCAGGGGATTCGGGACCTGTTTCGGCAGTTTGCAAGGGTTTCTTTAACCCGGATCCTGGAATCCTCAAGCCGCGGCCACGCCCAGCAGAGCCCGAAACATGCTCGCCCTCGCATGCATCAATTCCTTGCCCTGCAATTGTTTGCCGGATTCCAGCTCCAGATGGCCCGGCTGCTGCCTCAGGAGGGCTGCATTCAGTTGGGCCAGGCTCACATCCGGCAGGATCCCCAGGGCGGCCCCCAACCTCAGGTTGGACAGCCGGTCGTAACCTTCCTGCAGGGACATCAGGCGCGCCTGCCGGCAAACGGCCAGGGAACGGCAGCATAGATCTTCCAGGCCGAGGGGGTCGGAGCGGTAGAGCTGGCGGCGCGCGGACCGTTCATGCAGAACGATCTTGCCGACATGGGCGGCAAAATCCTCCGCCACCTCCTGCTCGGTGCGGCCCAGGGTGATGAGATTGGAGATCAGGAACAGGCAGCCCTTGACGGTCTCGGACCTCTCTCCCAGGCCCCGCACGGTGAACTGGAGCTGGCGCAAGGCATTGACGATCTTCTCGATCTCGCCGGCCATGACCAGCCCCGGCAGGTGCACCAGGGCCGTCAGCCGCAAACCCGTCCCTACCCGGGTGGGTCGGGCCGTCAGATAGCCGAACTCCTCGCTGAAGGCGAAGGTGAACTTCCCGGCCAGGGACTCCTCGAGTTCGAGCACCTCGTCCACGGCCCCGACGGGAGCGAACCCGCACCGCCAGGCCTTCAGGCGCAGATGGTCCTCCTCGTTGACCACCAGGGCCAGGCGCAGTTCCTCGTCCCCGACCAGGCCGCAGCCCAGGTGGCTGTTGGCGGTTTGCACCCGGATCAGGCCCTTCTCCAGGAGGCACTGGCGGACGAGCGGCCGGACATCCTCGAACTGGATCCGGGGCTGGCCGGCCAGGCGGCCGACGCCCTCCAGGTTCCGGAAAACCTCCCCCAGCACCGTGCGCCGCTCCACATCGGACGCCTTGTCCGGGAACGGGAACGACCAGAGGTTGCGCCCCAGGACGGCCCCGGTGGCCAGGACGATGTCCTGGTCCGGCCCCGCCCCGGTCTGCCAGGGCTGCGGCCTGCTCAACCAGCTTCGGATCCCTTCATCCACGGGGATCCTCCCGGTCCGGGCGCTGCGCGAGGATGCGCAACTGGTCGCGCAAGCGGGCGGCCTCCTCGAACTCCTCGGCGGCGATGGCCTTCTCCATGGCGACCCGCAGACGCGAGAGTTCCACCAGGCGGTTGCCGCCCCCGTTGCGGTCGCCGGGAGCACGGCCGATATGGGTGGCGTGGCGGTGGAAGGCCGTCAGCAGGGGCACGAGCCGGGACCGGAAAGAGGCATAGCACCGGGCGCAGCCGAGCCGGCCGGACTCGTGGAAATCATGCCAGGTCGCACCGCACTGGGGGCAGGGTTTGACCGGCTCTGCAGGCAGCGGCTGACCGGCCGCCTGCCCGAGGAAACCCAGCATGGAATCGAATACCTCCGCCAATTCGTCCTGCTCAGGCAAACCCGGAAGATCAGGCTGGTCCTCCCCGGATCCCGGTTCCCGATTGACGGCATCGAGACGCCGCCATTGCTCGGCCTCGGCGCACTCGGAGCACAGCCACAGATCCCGCTGCTTCCCGGCGTTCCTCTCCACCAGATGAACGGTGGCCTCCTTAATCCCGCATTGCTGGCACTTCATACCTGATCCGCTTCCGTTGCATCCACCGGCCTCAGTTGCCCCTGTTCCAGATGGAGATGCCTGTCCGCGCGGGCCGCCAGGCCCTGGTCGTGGGTGACGATGACCAGGCTGGTGCCGTCGGTCTCCTTCAACTCGAACAGGAGATCGCCCAGCTGGCCGCCAATCCGCTGATCAAGGTTGCCGAAAGGCTCGTCGGCCAGGACGACCTGGGGGCTGTTCATGAAGGCCCGCGCCACGGCCACCCGCTGCTGCTCTCCGCCCGAGAGTTCACCCGGCAGATGATGCCGCCGGTCGCCGAGCCCCATGCGATCGAGGAACTCCAGGGCCCGCTCGCGGTCCCGGTCCGTGGCCTCGCGCTGGGCCCGCACGGGGATCAGCAGGTTCTCCAGGGCCGTGAAATCGGGCAGCAGGAAGTGGAACTGGAAAACGAAGCCCACCACCACGGTCCGCCAGCGGGTCAGGGAGGCATGCGAAGCGAAGTCGAGGGGCTCGCCCTGGCAGACGACCTCGCCTTCGCTGGGGGCATCCAGCCCGCCCAGGATGTTCAGCAGGGTGCTCTTGCCCGAACCGCTGGCCCCGGTGACGGCCACCGCCTCGCCCTTTTCCACCTGCAGGTCGCAGCCCCGCAGGACCTCGACCAGCCCCCCGTGGCGCGGGAAGCTCTTGGCGAGATTCCTGGCCGTCAACAGCGTGGTCATGGTCAACCTCCGGGCCGCCGTGGGCCGGGATCAGGTGTAGCGGATGATTTCCATGGGCTTGAGATTGGAAGCCTCCCAGCTGGGCCACAATCCCGCGAGCAGGGAAATGGCCATGCCGACAGCCGCGATGAGGAAGAAGTCGCCCCACTGCAGCAGCACCGGCACCTTGTCCACGAAATAGACGTCCCCGGGCAGGGAAAAACCGAACGTGTGCAAGGCCCAGATACCGGTCAGTCCCAGCGCAGCACCGGCGGCCACCCCGATGGAGCCCAGCCAGAAACCGTTGAGCAGGAAGATGCCCATGATCCGCCGGCGGGGCGAGCCCATCGCCAGCAGGATCCCGATTTCCCGGCGGCGCTCACCCACCATCATGGTCAGGATGCCGATGATGTTGAAGCCGGCGATCAGCACGATCATCCCCAGCAGCAGGATCATGATGATCTTCTCCAGCTTGATCCAGTGGAACAGGTTCTGGTTGAGGGTCATCCAGGCCGTCGCGTGGTAATGGGCGCCCAGGGCCGCGTCCAGCTTGTCGGCCACCTTGTCCGCGCGCATGGGGTCGGAAACCCCGGCGCCGATGAGCGTCGCCCCTCCGGTCCGGTAGCCGAAGAAATCCCGGG
Organism: Candidatus Krumholzibacteriia bacterium; assembly: GCA_024763215.1. GTDB lineage: Bacteria > Krumholzibacteriota > Krumholzibacteriia > LZORAL124-64-63 > LZORAL124-64-63 > JAHJTW01. The sequence continues at coordinate 27,532 of JANTFX010000007.1, forward strand.
CGGCCTGCAGACCCATATACACGAAGCGGCTGTCGAACTCGTACATGCCGGTCTCGAAATAACCGCTGACCACGAATTTGCGGCTGACGGCCTGGATATCGTCCAGATCCATCTCGCCGTTGACCGAGGTCAGGATGACCGTGTCCCCGATCTGGGTGAAGAGGTTGTTGGCCAGTTCGCTGCCGATGATCACGCGCGGGGTCCGCTCGTCCCCCGCAGAGGCCAGGCCGGACAGCAGCACCGGATCCGGCTTGATGTGGCTGCCCAGGGGCTGGACGGTGTCGACCAGCTCCGGCACCACCCCCCAGGCGATGCCCGCCTGGGGGCGCGGCGGCCCCAGGTTGCGGGCCGCGGTCACCAGGATCTCCTGCCGGATGTAAGGCGCCACGCCCGTGACCCCATCGACCTGGTCGATCCGGTCCATGGTCCCGCCGAGATCCGAGAATCCCTCCGGGGCGCTGGTGATCACCGTGATCATGGGCATGTTCTCGATGAAGGAACGCCGCATCTCCTGGTGGAAGCCGTTCATGATGGCCAGGGTGATGTTCAGCACCATCACCCCGATGGCGATGCCGATCACGGCGGTCATGCTGCCCCGGCTCAGGAAACGGCTGTGGCGTCTGCTGCGCAGGTAGCGGGCGGCGATGTAGCCGGAAAATCCCATGTCAGGCCCCGGATCCGGGCGCGTCCTCGGGCCGCATGTGGGGGAACAGCAGCACGTCCCTGATGTTCACCGTGTCGACCAGCAGCATCACCAGCCGGTCCACTCCCATGCCCATGCCGCCGGTCGGCGGCATGCCGTGTTCCATGGCCTGCAGGAAATCCTCGTCCAGGCGCTGGGCCTCGTCGTCGCCGGCCTCCAGCAGGGCCTTCTGGTCCATGAACCGCCGCCTCTGCTCGCGCGGATCGTTCAGCTCGCTGAAGCTGTTGGCCAGTTCGAACCCCGCCACGAAGAGCTCGAACCTCTCGACCAGCCCCTCGTGCTCGCGGTGCGCCTTGGCCAGGGGCGAGAGCTCGCGCGGGTGGTCCATGACGAAGGTGGGCTGGATCAGGTCCGGCTCGATCAGCATGCTGAACAGTTCGTCCAGGATCTTGTCCCGCCCCATGCCCGGCTTCAGCTCGACGCCTTTGGCCTTGGCCAGCTCCGCCACCTCCGCGGTGGTCATGGCCATCAGGTCCCGGCCGACCGCCTCGGCCAGGGCGCCCATGAAGGTGATGCGCCGGAACGGCGCGTTGAAATCCAGCTCGTGGTCCCCGTACTTCAGCCTGCCCTCCTGCCCGAACCTCACGGCCAGGTTCCGCACCAGGCCCTCGGTCAGCTCCATCATGTCGTGGTAGTCCCAGTATGCGGCGTAGCACTCCAGCATGGTGAACTCGGGGTTGTGGGTGCGGTCCATGCCCTCGTTGCGGAAATCCTTGGCGATCTCGTAGACCCTCTCCAGCCCTCCGACGATCAGCCGCTTGAGGTACAGCTCGTCGGCGATGCGCAGGTACAGGGTCATGTCCAGGGCGTTGTGGTGGGTGGTGAACGGCCGCGCCGTCGCCCCGCCGTACAGCGGCTGCAGGACCGGCGTCTCCACCTCGAGGAAATCCCGCTCGTCAAAGTAGTCGCGTATGGCGCGCAGGATGGCGCTGCGGCGCTTGAACCGCTCGCGGCTCTCCTGGTTCATGGCCAGATCCAGGTAACGGCGCCGGCTCTTGTTCTCCAGGCTCAGGTCGTGGTACTTCTCCGGCAAGGGGCGGATGGCCTTGGCCAGGAAGGTGAAATCGCTCACCTTGATGGTCAGTTCCCCGGTGCGGGTGCGGAACAAGGTGCCCTCGACCCCGATCCAGTCGCCGATGTCGATGAGCTTCTGGATGCGGCGGAACCGTTCCTCGCCCAGGTCGTCCTTGCGGAAATAAGCCTGCACCGAACCCCACTCGTCCTGCACCGGGATGAACAGGGTCTTGCCCGTCCCCCGCTTGGCCATGATCCGGCCCGGGAAGCACACCACCGCCGCAGCCGCGGCCAGGGCCTCTTCCTGCTCCTTCAGCTCGTCGCTGGTGTGGGTCCGGCGGTAGGCATAGGGATACAGGGGAACCTCGCTGCCGAGCTCAGCCATCTTCTCCAGCCGGGCGGCGATCAGCGGATGCACATCGGGAGCGTTGGCGGCCTCTTGCCGGGGGTCCTGCGGGGGATTGTTCAAGATACTCACTCCAGGTTTGGGTCAAGGTCAGGAATCGGCCTGCTGCTTGGTCCGGGCGCCCATCCAGCGCAGGTACGCGTCGATGAAGCCGTCCAGGTCGCCGTCGAGCACGGAGGTCGCGTTGCCGGTCTCGAAATCGGTGCGGTGGTCCTTCACCTTGGTGTAGGGCTGCAGGACGTAGGACCGGATCTGGCTGCCCCAGGCGTTCTCCATCTTCTCGGCCTCGATGGCGTCCCGCTCCTTCTGGCGCTCCAGCAGGAGGCGCTGGTAGAGCTTGGCCCGCAGCATGGTCATGGCGCTTTCCCGGTTGCGGTGCTGGCTGCGTTCGCTCTGGCAGGACACCACCGTACCGGTGGGTTCGTGCGTGATCCTGACGGCGCTGTCGGTCTTGTTCACGTGCTGGCCGCCGGCTCCCTGGGCCCGGAAGGTGTCGATCCTCAGGTCGGCCGGGTTGATCTCCACCTCCACGTCGTCGTCCACCAGCGGGTACACGAAAACCGAAGCGAAGCTCGTGTGCCGCCGGTTCTGGGCGTCGAAGGGCGAGATCCGCACCAGACGATGGACCCCCGACTCGCTCTTGAGATAACCATAGGCGAACGGGTGGTCGATCTCCAGGATGGCCGTCTTGATGCCCGCCTCGTCGCCCGGCTGCAGCTCGAGGGTCTTGAACTTCATGCCGTGCCGTTCGAAATACCGGGTGTACATGCGCATGAGCATCTGGGCCCAGTCGGCGCTTTCGGTGCCTCCCGCCCCGGGATGGATCTCGAGCACCGCACCGCGGCCGTCGTCGTCATCGCTGAGCAGAAACTGGAAATCCAGTTGTCCCACCGCCGCGTCCAGCGCCGCGAGCCCTTCCCGCACCTCGGCGGCAGACTCGGGGTCGTCTTCGGCCACGGCCAGTTCCGCCAGGACTTCCAGTTCCTCGGCCATGGCCTCGGCCTTGTCAAGGGGCTCGATCCATTGCTTCAGGGAGCGGACCTGCCGCACCACCTTGCCAGCGGCCTCCTGGTCGCTCCAGAAATCGGGGGAATTCTGCTGGGCCTCGCAGGCCGCCAGCTTCTGAACCAGACCGGGATAGTCAAAGACCCTCCTTCAGGGAGGCGATGGTCTGCTGCGCGGCGTGGATCTTTTCCAGGGCTTCCTTCACGGTATGCCTGCTTTCTTTCATGGTTCCGGATGGCCGTTCGCCGGTCCGGTGGGGGCCAGGCGGGTCACGATGTCGTCGGCCGCCTGCGCGAGAATTTCGGCCCCACCGTCGTTGACGAGGACCAGGTCCGCCTGCTGCCATCCCTTTTCGAGAGACTCCTGGGCGCGGACCCTGGCCCGGGCGGCGGCCTCGTCCAGCCCGTTGCGCCGCCGCAGACGATCCACCAGGACCTCGGGCGGTGCCGTGACGGCGACGACCAGGTCGGCGGCGAAGGTGGTCGGCAACAGAAAATACACGGCGGCTTCCACCACGGCAAGAGCCACCCCCGCCCCGGCCGCCAGTTCACCCACGCGGGCATCGAGGCGGGCGGTCAGAAGCGGATGGGTGATCCGGTTCAGCTGCTCCAGGGCCCCGGGGTCCTTGAAGACGATTTCTCCCAGCCTGCGGCGATCGACGCCGCCGCCGGAGATGACTCCGGACCCGAAGGCGCGGACCAGTTCACGACGCACATCGGGCTCGTCCAGGACGCGGTGCCCCAGCCGGTCCGCGTCCACGACCACGCCCCCGCGCTCGGCCAGCAGACCCGACAGCAGGGACTTCCCACCGCAGACCGGCCCGGTGAGCACCACCGTCTTCATCCGTGGGCCTCCGCCCAGTTCCGGCCCTCGTGCATGTCGACCACCAGGGGCACCGAGAGTTCCAGGGCCCCCTCCATCCCTTCGCGGACCAGTTCGCGCAAGACCGCCAGGTCGGCGGCCGCCGTTTCCAGCACCAGCTCGTCATGGACCTGCAGCAGCATCATGGCCTCCAGTCCGGATGCGGCCAGGGACTCGTGGAGCCGGAGCATCGCCAGCTTGATCAGATCCGCCGCCGTGCCCTGGATGGGGGTGTTGACGGCGACCCGTTCCTGGAAGGCGCGCACGCGGTTGTTCTGCGAGGTGATGTCCGGGAGCAACCGCTTGCGACCGAGCAGGGTCTGCACCCAGCCCTGGCTGCGCGCCTGCTCCCTGGTGTCCTCGATGAAGGCCTTGACGCCTGGATAGGTGGCGAAGTAGCTCTCGATGAACTCCCCCGCCTCGGCGACCTTGACGCCGATCTGCCTGGCCAGGGCGCGTGCGCCCATGCCGTAGATCACCCCGAAGTTGATGGCCTTGGCCCGGCTGCGCATCTCGGCGGTGACGTCCTGTTCAGCGACGCCCGCGATCAGGGCGGCGGTGCGCCGGTGGATGTCGGCGCCGTCCAGGAACGCCTGGACCAGGTTGGCATCCTGCGACAGATGCGCCATCAGGCGCAGCTCCACCTGGGAATAGTCCGCCGACAGGAAGACGTGGTCCGGGGTGCGCGGGATGAAGGCCTGCCGGATGCGGCGGCCCAGCTCGGTGCGGATGGGGATGTTCTGCAGGTTGGGGTCGGAGCTGGACAACCTGCCGGTGGCGGCCACCGCCTGGTTGTAGGAGGTATGGATCAGCCCCGTGTCCGGGTTGGCCAGCTGGGGCAGGGTCTCCACGTAGGTGTTCTGCAGCTTGGCGACCTGGCGGTACTCCAGGATCAGGCCCGGCAAAGGATGGTCCTCAGCCAGGGCCTCGAGCACGCCCACGTCGGTGCTCCAGCCGCTGGCGGTCTTCTTGATCGGCTTCAGCCCCAGCCGTTCGAACAGCACCGCCGACAGCTGCTTGGGGCTCTGGATGTTGAATTCGCCGCCGGCCAGTTCGTGGATGCGCAGGGTCAGATCCTCAAGGACCCGGGTGAACTCCCGCTTCAGGTCGGCCAGGAACTGGCGGTCGAGCATGATGCCGTGCCGTTCCATGGCCAGCAGCACGTCCAGGACGGGCATCTCCAGGGTGTAGAACAGATCCTCCATCCCCGCTTCCTTCAGGGCCGGTTCCAGGACCTGGTACAGACGCAGGGTGAAGTCGGCGTCCTCGGCCGCGTACAGGGCCAGGCGGTCCGGATCGACCCCGAGGATGTCCCGGGTCCTGTCGCCGGCTTCGAAGAGCTCCTTGTAGGGCATCATGCGGTGGCCGAGGTACTCCAGCACCAGGTCGTCCAGCCCGTGGCTGCGCCGGCCAGGATCCAGGACGTACGAGGCCAGCATGGTGTCGAAGCGCGGGCCTTTCAGCTCGATGCCGTGGCGCCCCAGGATCCAGAGGTCGAACTTGAGGTTCTGCCCGACCTTGAGGTTGCCCGTTCCCAGCAGCGGCGTCAGAACCTCCCTGATCTCCGCCAGGCGGTCGTGGACCTTGCCCACCGGGAACAGGGTGTCGGCCCGGGCCTCGGCCCCGGCCTGCTCACGCCACCGCACGGGGATGTAGGCCGCGGGCGACGGCTCTCCCCCGGGAAGGGTTCCGGCCAGGCTGATCCCCACCAGGGCGGCGGTGTCCCGACGCAGGCCGTCGGTCTCGGTGTCAACGGCCAGAGGCGCATCCGGATCCAGGGCGCCGAACCAATCCTTGATGGCGGCGGCATCGTCCAGCAGCAGGTAGCCGCGTTCCCGGCGGCGCTCGGCCCAGCCGGATCCTCCGCCATCCCCGTCACCCTCTCCGGGACCGGATGCCGTCTCCTGCTGCTGTGCGGTCCCGTCGGGCTCCTGGCTGCCGTCATCGCCGCCTGCGGACCCGACCAGGCGCATGGCCGCGTTGCGGACCTGCCGCAGCCCGAGCTCGCCCAGCAGGCTCTGGAACTCGGCAGCCTGGGGCAGGACCGTGCGCAGATCCTCCAGGGCGAACGGCAGCTCGAGATCCCGGCGGATGATGAAGAGGTCGCGCGAAAGGAAAACCTGGTCCCGGTTCTCGCCGAGGATCCGCTTGAGCCGGGGCGTCAGGCTGGATTTCTCCAGTCTTTCGTAAAGATTCTCCAGGGATCCGAACTGGAGGATCAGCTTCAAGGCGGTCTTGTCCCCGATGCCGGGTGCGCCCGGGATGTTGTCGGCCTGATCCCCGGCCAGGGCAAACACGTCGATCAGGCCCGTCGGCTCCAGCCCGTACTGGCGGCGCACATCCTCCAGCGTCAGGGGCGTGATCTCCTCGCCCCGGCGGCCCGGCTTGAGCAACCCCACGTGCTCGTCCACGAGCTGCAGGAAATCCTTGTCCCCCGAATAGAGCCAGACGCCGTGCCCCATGCCGCCGGCCCGGGCGGCCATGGTGCCCATGACGTCGTCGGCCTCCACGTCCTCCGCTTCGAGGATGGGCAACCCCCACGCCTCCAGCAATTCCCGCAGGCGCGGGAGCTGCTCCTTGATCTCCTCGGGCATGGGCTTGCGTTGGGCCTTGTATGCGGGGTAAAGCCGATGCCGGAAGTTCTTGCCCGGCAGATCGAAGACCACGGCGAAGTACCGCGGGTCGTAATCCTCGATCAGCCGGATCAGGGCGTTGAGGAATCCGAAGGCGATGGAGGTGTACTCCCCCGCGGGGGAGGTCAGCGGCCGCCGGGCGAACGCGAAATGGGAGCGGTAGACCAGGGCCGAACCGTCGACTAGGATCAGGGACACGCGAAAACCTCTTTACGGACAGCAACCGGAAACCGGCTCGTGATCGGGATCAGGCGGTGTACAGGCCGTGCCGACTGATATAGCCGGCCACCGCGGCCGGGACCAGCCCTGCGGCATCACCACCGGACAGCAGCCTAGCACGAACCGCGCGGGAAGACACGGGTTCATGAAAATCGGCCGCGACCTTGACCCGGTCCGGGGCCAGGGTCAGGCCTCCTTCCCGCAGCAGATCGGCAGGATCCGGTTCCGCCGGGCGCTGTCCGGCCTGCTCACCGCGCGGGAAGACGATCAGTCCGGCCATCTCCAGGATCCGGCCAACCTCGTGCCAGCGGGGCAGCTGGGTCAGGTTGTCCTGCCCTATGGTCAACCACAACCGGTCACCGGGGTGGGTGGCAGCCAGGTGCTCGAGGGTGTCGCTGGTGTAGGAGGGTCCGCGGCGGTTAAGCTCGCACTCGTCGATGGCCACGCGCGGCCTGGACCCGAACGCCAGCTTCAGCATGGCCAGGCGCCGCGCGGGTCCGGCCTGGTGTCCGGCCTTGAAGGGAGATAGAGCCGCCGGCACCACGACGACCTCATCGGCCAGCTTCCGCTGCAGCAGGTAGTCGACCATGCCCACGTGACCCCGGTGCACCGGGTCGAACGAACCACCGAAAACGGCCAGATTCATGAGCGGGTGGAATCGGCGGCGGCCCCGGAACGGAGCCTGCCGCGAGCCTTGTCCGCAAGCGGGCTGTCCGGATACCGCTGCACCAGCTGCTGAAGGAAACCGCGTCCCTGTTCCTGCTCCCCCAGCCGGAAGGCGACCTGGGCCCTTTCCCACAGGACCTTGTCCAGCAGGGAGCTTTCCTGCTCTTCAGCCAGGAGGTTGTCCAGGGTCGTGGCCACCGCCTGGTAACGGCCCAGCTGCCTGTACACGTTGATCTCCTTGAGGCGCTTGGCGACGATCAGGTCGGATATCTCCACCAGGGCCTGCTCGACCTGGGGACGGAAGGAGGTGTCGGGGTATTGCTGCAGAAGATTCTGGAAATGGGTGCGCGCCTGGTAGGCCCCGGAGATATCCCGTTCCACCCTGCCCACCTGCTTGAGGTACGCCATGCCCTCCTGGTACAGGGCCTCCTCGACGCGGCTGCTGGTGGGGTAGTCCTTGCGCAGGATCTGGAATTCCACCGCGGCCAGGGGGTATTCCTTCATCTTCATGTAGGTCATGGCCTTGCGGAACTGGGCCTCGGACGCGAGGCTGTCGGTCGGGTTGCGGCGGACGAAGGACTCGAAGGAACTGACCGCCTCCAGGTTCTTGCCCTTGTCCGCGAAGAAAACCGCGCGTTCGTAGCTTCCCGGGGGGTACGGGTTACCGGTGCCGCAGCCGGCAAGGACGGCCAGGCCGGCGGCCAGGCCGGCCAGCAGCCACAGCGATACCAGGCGGATCAGACGATGCTTCATGCAGAAGGCCTCCAGGGGCGCTCAATCCGAAGTGTTGGCGAAATAGACCGCGACCAGACCTGCCAGGGTGCCCAGAACCACGATCTCCTCCAGCCGCTCATGCCAGCTGCCGGCAACCGGCTCGGCGGTGGTGAAATCATACAGCGGCGAGTCGACCTGGGCGAATTCGTCGGCGTCGAACCGATCCTCGACCCGCGACTGCAACTGGTCGTCGAGCAACACCCGGCCCTCCGGCAAGGTGGTGATGGTGCACAGCACCGTCACCTTCAGTTCCCGCGCGATCCAGCTGCGCCAAAGACCCAGGGTCCTCCCCACGCGGGGGTAGCCGAGTTCCACGCCCACCACCCGGTACTGCCAGAGGGCGTCGGCGGCCGGCCGGGCCAGCGAATCGGCCCCCGCCAGATATACCTGGAAGCCCTTGCCGGCCAGGACGGAATGCACGGCGGCCTGGAAAAGTTCCGTCCCCGGTTCCTGATCCAGGGGCTCGAGCAAAACCCGCTGCTGCCCTGGCCCCAGGACGGCGGCGCACCGGACAGCCAGATCCTCCATCAGGCTCCTGGTCAGCCAGAGATTCGAAGGAACCGAATCGCCGGCGGCTGACGGCAGGTCGGACGCCCGCACGGGGCAGGGCTCCAGCAGGAACAGGGCCAGCGCCACGCTCACGATCACAGCCGTCGTCAGAACTCGAATTTTCATGGCAAGGAACGACCTTTCCTCAGGCAAGCGGGGCTGGCCCCTCGTTGGCACCGGAATCCTCTGCAGGGCGGGCCCAGGCATCGGTGGCCGTGACGGCCGTGAACCGCCCCTGAACATAGGCCCCGGGCGACAACCCCGCCGCGGGCATCAACACGACACCGTCCACGTCGTAGCCGAAATGATAGCTCCGGCCCACCGCCAGCGCAGCGTCCTGTCCGGCCGGAAGGTCCGCGGCCGAGCCTTCACCCTCGGCCAGGGAAGCCATCAGGGCCGTCAGCCCTTCGTCCTCGAGGTCTTGTTTCCCGGTCACGATCCTGTCGACCAGGACCTCGAAACTGCGGCCCAGGCGCCGTTGCTGACGGCCCAGGGATATCTCCTCCTGCAACCCCTGGATCACGGCCTCCCGGTCCAGGATGACCTCGGGCGGCACCCGGTCCGGCAGATCCCAGGAGGCTGTGCCGGGCTCAGGAGAGTAACGGTAGGTGCCCAGGTGGTCAAATTCCACCTCGGCCAGGAAATCCGCCAGCATGCTGACGTCCTCGTCCTCTTCCCCCGGGAACCCCAGCAGGGCCGTGGACCGCAGGACCAGCTCGGGACGCCGGTCGCGCAATCGGGCGAAGAAGCCGGCGTCGGTGCGCCCGGCCCCGGGCCGACGCATGGCCTTGAGCAACCGCGGCGACGCGTGCTGCACGGGCAGGTCCAGATACGGCACGACCCCGGGCACATCCAGCAGGCGCAGCAGGTCGTCGGACGTCACCACGCCGGAGTAGAGGTAGAACAGGCGGATGCGCCGCAACCCGTCGACGCAGTCCAGGGCCCGCACCAGATCCAGCAGACGCTCCCCGGTATCCCGGCCGAAATCGCTGGTGTTCTGGGACACCAGCTGCACCTCGGTCACCCCCCGGCCGGCCAGCCCCCGCACCTCCGCCACGATCTCGGCCACCGGGCGACTCTTCTGCTTGCCCCGGATCAGGGGGATGCGGCAGAACGAACAGGAGAAGTTGCATCCCTCCCCGATCTTGACGAACGCCACATGGCCGGGCGTCAGCAGGGGCCGATCGACAAGCCCTGTGTAGGGGGCGGCCATGGGCTCGGTGACGATGGGCCCGGCCAGGGGGAAATCCCCGCCGGGCATGACCCGCTTGGCCGTAGGGGTCAGCCCCAGGCAGGCGGCGACCACCTCGTCGAACACGCCCACCCCGGCCACCACGTCGACCTCGGGAAATTCCGCCTTGATCTTGTCGCCGTGTTCCTGGGACCAGCAGCCGCACACGGCCAGGGTCCTGTCCCCCTTGGCCCCGGCCAGTTCCCGCACGGCATCCAGGCTGTCGCTGCGCGCGGCGGCGATGAAACCGCAGGTGTTCAGCACCCAGATATCCGCCTCATCGGGCTCGGCGGCGGCCCCGACTCCCTGCGCCGCGAACCGGCCCAGGAGCGCTTCGGAATCCACCAGGTTCTTGTCGCAACCGAGGGTGACGCACCAGACCTTGGGCATCATGCCCGCCCCTCGTCTTCGAGGTCGAGGTCCTCGGGCTTGATCAGGACATCACGGGCCTTGCTGCCGGTGAACGGCCCCACCACGCCGGCCTCCTCCAGCATGTCCATCAGCCGGCCGGCCCGCGTGTACCCGATGCGCAGCCGGCGCTGCAGCAGCGAGGTGGATCCGCTCTGGTGCAGCACCACCACCTGCTTGGCCTGTTCGAAGAGTTCATCCTCGCCGGTGACCATGCCGCCGCCGGCGGGGTTCTCCTGCAGGCTGATGTCCTCGGTCAGGTTGCCGTAATGGCGCCAGTGGGCGGCGATGGCCTCGCACTCATCCACGTCGATGAACGAACCGTGGACCCGGATGGGCAGGGCGCGGCCGGGTTGCAGGTAGAGCATGTCCCCGTGCCCCAGCAACTGCTCGGCCCCGTTCATGTCCAGGATGGTGCGCGAATCATTCTTCTGGATCACCCGGAAGGCGATGCGGCAGGGGATGTTGGCCTTGATCACGCCGGTCAGCACGTCGACGCTGGGCCGCTGGGTGGCCAGGATCAGGTGGATGCCCACGGCGCGGGCCTTCTGGGCCAGGCGGGTGATGGGCCCCTCCAGGTCGCCGCCCAGCTGCAGCATGAGGTCGGCCAGCTCATCCACGATGGTCAGGAAGTAGGGCATGGGCTCGGTGACCGGCTGCCCTTCCTTGTCGGTGACCTCGCCCGCGGCGACCTTGGCGTTGTACTGGTCGATGTTGCGGACCGAGCACCCGGCGAGCTTGCGGTAACGATATTCCATCTGCGCCACCAGCCACTGCATGGCCTTGAGGGATTCCCGCGGGTCGGTCACCACCGGCAGCAGCAGGTGCGGGATCCCGTTGTAGACGTTCATCTCCAGCATCTTCGGGTCGATGAGCATCAGGCGCAGGCGCGAGGGGTCATTGCGCAGCAACAGGTTGCAGATCAGCGCATTGAGGCAGACGGACTTGCCGCTGCCTGTCGAACCGGCCACCAGCAGGTGGGGCAGGGAGGCCAGGTCCACGCTCACGGGACGGCCGACCACGTTCTTGCCCAGCACCACCGACAAGGGGGGCGCCTGCCGCTGGTCGGTCTTCTCCAGCACTTCCCGCAGCCGGACCATGCGCGGCTTGGGGTTGGGGATCTCGATGCCCACGGCGGCTTTTTCGGGAATCGGCGCCTCCATGCGGATCGAGCGCGCCCGCATGGCCAGGGCCAAATCGTCGGCCCGCTGCACGATCTGGTTGACCCGGATCCCGGTGCCGGGCTGGAATTCGAAGGTCGTCACCACGGGGCCCGGGCGGACATCCTTGACCTCGCCCTCGACACCGAAGGAATGCAGGGTGTTTTCCAGGAGATCGGCGGCCGCATCCAGTTCCAGGCTGGTCTGCGGCTTCATGTCCGGGCCAGCCGGGGTCAGCAACTCCAGGCCGGGCAGAACGACCTTGCCGCGGGGCCGGCGGCGGGGGGGTTTGCGCACCGGAGCGGCGGCGGGTTCCTCGGGGGCGAAATAGCCGTCCTGCTCCGCATTCCCGGCTGACCCGGGCAGGACCTCCGGTTCCTCCCCGAAAGGGGCCTCGGGAACGGCCACGGTCGGGGCGGCCCCATCAGCCTGCTCATCCGCTTCGGAGGCAGGCTCGGCATGCACCTGGCGCGGGGACGACGGCGTCGCTGTGGTGGGAGAAGCGGCCGCCTCCGGCCGCGGTCTGCCTGCACCGGAGAACATTCCGCCCAACCGGTGCGCCAGGCGCCCCGGCCAGGAGGCCAGCGCCTTGAGTCCGGCGCCCAAAGCGCGGAAAGGCCACGCCAGCAAGGCCGCGCCCTTGCCGACCAAGCCGCAGATGCGGTCCCAGAGACCGCCGAGGAAAGGAGGGATCCATCCCAGCCAGCGCTTGCCGACCAGGCTCAAGGTGACCAGCAGGATAACGGTCAGGAAGATCCTTCCGCCCCACAGGCCGAACAGCCCGTGGAAACCCCGCGCCAGGTAGAACCCGACCAGGCCGCCGTACCTGGCGGCCTCGGCTTCCGAGGCCAACGGACCGTGGGGCTGGGCCAGCCATGCGGTCGTGGCCAGCCAGACGGCCACCCCGCGCAACACCGGGAGCTTGAGCTGGCCGGAACGGCCGCGCAGAACACCGACTGCGACGAAAAGCACCAGCAGCGGCAGGGACCAGGCCCAGATGCCACCCCACACGGCCTGCATGAAGACCGCCAGCAAAGCGCCCACGGGTCCGCCCGGGTTCCCTTGTCCGAAAAGGGCGAAACTCCGGTCACCGCCGGTGAGGAACCCCCACCACGGAGCCGGCCTGCCCGTCAGGGAAAGACCCAGATACACGCCCACGGACAGGAGCAGGATCCCGCTGAGCAGGGAGGATTCGAACCAGCGGCTCCGGTTCCGGCTGCTAGCCTTCTTCGCTTTTCGCTCTGACACGCAAACTCTCCTGCAACTGGGTCATTTCCTCTTCCAGGAAGCGTGTCGTGGCCTTGCCGGCCAGGAAAACCGGATTGTCCAGCACTTCCAGGTGGAACGGGGTGCTGGTAGGCAGACCTTCAAATACGCACTCGGTCAGCGCCCGCCGCATCCTTGCGACTGCTTCCTCGCGGTCCTCGCCATAGGCGATGATCTTGGCCAACAACGAATCATAGTGGGGCGGCACCAGGTAATCGGAATACACATGCGTGTCCACGCGGATCCCGGGCCCCCCCGGGGCGTGGTAGTAGAACACCCGGCCGGGGCAGGGCATGAAATCCCGCTCCGGGTTCTCGGCGTTGATGCGGCATTCTATGGCGTGCCCGCGCACCACCACATCGTCCTGGGTGAAGTTGAAGGCCTCGCCGGCGGCCACCCGGATCATCCACTTCATCAGATCGTAGCCGGTGACCATCTCGGTGACCGGATGCTCCACCTGGATCCGCGTGTTCATCTCCATGAAGTAGAAGGATCCGTCCTCGTCCAGCAGGAATTCCACGGTGCCAGCGCTGGTGTAGTTGACCCGGCGGGCCAGGCGCACCGCAGCCTCGCCCATGCGGCGGCGCAGATCCGCGTCCACCGCCGGCGAGGGCGCCTCCTCCAGCAACTTCTGGTGGCGGCGCTGGATGGAGCAGTCCCGCTCGCCGAAATAGATGACGTTGCCCGCGGCATCTCCCAGCAGCTGCACCTCGACGTGACGGGGGTTGACCAGGTATTTTTCCAGATAGACGGCGTCGTTGCCGAAGGCGGCGCCGGCTTCGGTGCGGGCGGCGAGGTAGTTGCGCCGCAGTTCGTCCTCGTCCCAGGCCACGCGCATGCCCTTGCCCCCGCCCCCGGCGGTGGCCTTGATGATGACGGGATAGCCGAACTTTCCGGCCGCCAGCACCGCGTCCTCGACATCGGCCACCAGGCCGGTCCCCGGCACCACCGGCACCTTGGCCGCCACGGCCATGGTCCTGGCGGTGGCCTTGTCCCCCATCTGCCGGATGACCTCGGCCGGAGGCCCGATCCACTGGAATCCGCTTTCGGTGCAGATCTCGGCGAACTCGGCGTTCTCGGCCAGGAATCCGTAGCCGGGGTGGATGGCGTCGGCGCCGGTGATCTCGGCCGCGGCTATGATGTTGGGCACCTTGAGGTAGCTCTCGGCGCTGGAGGTCTTGCCGACGCACACCGATTCATCGGCATACTTGACGTGCTGCGAACTGACATCCGCGACCGAATGGATGGCCACGCTCTGGACACCCAGTTCGCGGCAAGCCCGCATGATACGCAGGGCGATCTCGCCCCTGTTGGCGATGAGAATTTTCTTGAACATCGACTGCTTTCCGGTGATGGCACCTGGGTGGCCTGGCATCGGCTTCCCGACCCTGGATAATCCCCAGGAAGCCGCTATTGATTTTCCGTGAACCAATTGTGGCGGTCGGCCCCGACTAAGGCAAGCGAAAATGGCCCCTCGCGGGGCCATCTTCGGGTACAGGCAGGAAACGTCGGCGTGGTCAAATACGCTGGATATCCACCTTTTCCTCCTCCTGGGGCGCTTCCTCGAACCGGTCCCAGGAATTGTCGGAGGATCCCTGGATCCCCTTGATCCGCAGCAGGAATTCGTGGGGGTTGCTGCTGGCCTTGGTGGCCACATCCAGGCTGACCTTGCCCTCCTTGTACAGCAGCATGAGGGCCTGGTCGAAGGTCTGCATCTGGTACGAGACGAACCCGTCCTGGATGGCCTGCCGGATCATCACGGTCTTTTCCGGATCCCGGATGTAGTCCCGGATGGTGCTGGTGGCGATCAGGACCTCGCAGGCGGCGTGGCGCTGCAACCCACCCACATCGGCGACCAGCCGCTGCGAGATCACCGCCTGCAGGGTGCTGGCCAGCAGGTACCTGATCTCCTGGTGCTGGTGGGGCGGGAAGAAGGAGATGATGCGGCTGACGGTCTGGGTGGCGTCGATGGTGTGCATGGTGCTGAGCACCAGGTGCCCCGTGTCCGCGGCGGTCAGGGCGATCTTCATGGATTCGGAATCCCGGATCTCACCGATGAGGATGACGTCGGGATCCTGCCTCAGGACATGCTTCAAGGCGTCGGCGTAACTCGTGGTATCGCAGCCGATTTCCCGCTGACTGACGATTGACCTGCGGTCACGATGAAGGAACTCGATGGGGTCCTCGATGGTGATCACGTGGCGGGCGCTCTCCCGATTGATGATATCCACCATGGAGGCCAGAGTCGTCGACTTGCCGCTGCCCACGGTGCCGGTGACCAGGATCAGGCCCCGCTGGCGCATGGACAGTTCCTTGACCACCGGCGGCAACCCCAGCTCATCGGGGGTCATGATCTCCACCGGGACGTGGCGGAACACCATGGCGATGGTGCCGCGCTGGACGTAGAAGTTCGCCCGGAATCGCGCCACGCCGGGTACGCCGAAGGCGAAGTCGATCTCCCGGGTCCTCTCGAAGACCTCCCTCTGGCCCGGTGTGAGGACCTGCTGGGCCACCGCCTCCATATCCTGCACGGCAGGAGCGGGGTACTCCGTCTGGACCAGGGTGCCGTTGATCCGCAGCACCGGCGGGGTCGCCACCTTCAGGTGCAGGTCGCTGGCGCCGCGTTCGATCATTTCGCTCAAGATGCCTTTGATATCCATGTGGGTCTTCTCCTGTTGACCGTTCTGACGGTCGGTCCGGGGTTCTCCCCCCGATTTTCGGCAAACGGACCGCGGACTTGAACAGGAATCCCGGTTCCGGGCGCAAAGAAGGACGGGCCCGCAGGCCCGTCCTAGGCAAGACTGAAGCTGGAAACGCCGTCAGGAGGGATCGACCAGGAACATGATGGCCTCGGCCTCTATGGGTTGCCCGTCCTCCACCAGGATATCCTTGATGACACCGCCGAACTCGGACTCGATCTCGTTCATCACCTTCATGGCCTCGACGATGCACAGGGTCTGGCCCGGACTGACCTGGTCCCCGATCTTGACGAAGGGCTCCGCATCGGGAGCCGGGGAGCGGTAGAACGTGCCCACGATGGGCGAGCGTATCTCGCGCCACTTGGCCCGCACCGGGTCGGGTGCGGCCTGGTGCGCGGGCGCTGCCACGGCGGCCGGCGCAGCCACGGGCGCGGGCAAAGGCGCCATGGCCATGGCTCCGGGCACGGCACGCCCCGATTTCTGGATGCGGATGGTTGTATCCTGGTGGGAAACCTCGAGCTCCTCGATGCCGCTGTCCTCCACCAGCTTGACCAGCTCGCGAACCTGCTGGATATCCATCCTGTCGTTGCTCTGCTCCGCATTCGCCATGTCAAACCCTCCCCAGGTATTTGCCTGTCCGGGTATCGATCTTGAGGACCTCGCCCTCGTCGATGAAAAGCGGGACCTGGACCACAAGGCCGGTCTCCATGGTCGCGGGCTTGGATCCGCCCTGGGCGGTATCCCCACGCACGCCGGGATCGGTCTGCTTGACCGCAAGTTCCACGGTCAGGGGCGGCTCCACCGAAAGCGGCTTGCCCTCCATCAGCAGGACGCTGCACATGTCGCTTTCCTTGATGTACAGGGGGATGTCCCCCAGGTTGTCCCTGTGCATCTGAAGCTGCTCGTAGTTCTCCATGTTCATGAAGACATAAAAATCCCCGTCGGGATACAGGTACTGGTAGGGCCGTTTTTCGAGCCTGACCTCTTCCACCTTTTCGCCGGCGCGGAAGGTATGCTCGACCACCTTGCCGTTCTCGATGTTCTTCAGCTTGGTGCGCACGAAAGCCCCGCCCTTGCCGGGCTTGACATGCTGGAACTCCACGATGCTCCAGATCCCGTCCTTGTGACGCATCGTGAAACCCGTCCTGAAATCGCTGGTATCGGCCAAGTCCCGCTCCTTTAACGCTGAAGATCGCAACAGGTCCCCCGGGAAACCTGCGAAAAACTGGCCCATTGATAACACGGGCCCGTGGATCTGGCAATAAATCAGTTGCTCCCGGACAACAGCCCGGCCATCCCCATCAGCGCCAGCCGATACCCCTCGGGTCCGCAGCCGAAGATCCCCGCCGTGACCACATCCTGAAGCAGGTTGCGCCGGCGGAAAGGTTCCCGGGCGGCCGGGTTCGTCAGATGCAGCTCCAACACCGGGATCTCGAGGGTCAGCACGGCATCCCTCACGGCCACCGATGTGTGGGTGTAGGCGGCGGCGTTGAGGATCAGGCCATCGCAGGTTGATCCAGCCTCGTGGATCATCCGGACCAGTTCCCCCTCGCTATCGGTCTGCGCGAACTTCAACTTGAGACCAAGATCGTCCGCCCACGCGTGGCACCGGCTTTCCAGATCCTCCCAGGTGACCGTGCCGTACAGTTCGGGCTGCCGCTGACCCAGCCGGCCCAGGTTGGGTCCCCCCAGGACCGCCACGCACCGCCGGGGCGTCACTGGTCCGACCCGTCGTGCAGATTCCGAACCCAGGACTGGAACATCCGCTTGTCCTCAGCCCGCCGTCGGGAAGCCTCCCGCCGGACCTCGGCCAGGATCCGGGGATCCTGCCGCCCCGGGTCACCGGCCCCGGGTAGGGGGCTCCGGGACAGGCCGCCCTGGATCTCCGCCAATTTATCCCGAACGTCCTGACGCTCCGGATCGGCTGCCTCCATGCGCCGTAAGGCATCCAGCGCCCGGTCACGGTACCCCTGGGCCAGATAGATATCGACCAGGGTCATGGTCGGCATGGGTTCCTTGCCGGAGGCCTCGATGAACACCTCCGGACGCGGCCGGGAGTCCGCGCCCGCGCGCACCTCCTGCAGGAGCTCCGCCCAGACGGCCTCGCCGGGTTCCAGGGCGGCCAGACGCTCATAAAGGCCCACCGCCTCCTCCCAGCGGCCACCCTTCCGCGCCTGCTCGGCCAGGACGGCCAGGGCGCGTCTGTTGCCGGGGTCCTCGCCCAGCAGGCGCAACAGATGGCTGCGGCCTTCGAGATCCCGGCCCCGCTCCAGCAGCATCTCCCCCAACAGCAGCAGGGCGCCGTGTGAAGCGCCCCCCCGCTCAAGCCCCTCTTCAAGGGTGGCCAGAGCTTCGTCCCTGCGGTCGGCCTCGAGCAGCAATTCCGCCAGACGGACGTAGGCATGGCCTGCAGCCGGCTCGCCGGCCAGGCGGCGCCATTTCTGGATTCCGGCCTGCAGTTCGGGAAGCGCCATGACCTTTCCCTCAGTCCCGCTGCTTCAGGTATTCGCCCACGACCTGCATCTGCCGCCACATCCCCCGGGAGACCGTGGCCGGAAGCTCGGCTTCCAGGGCGGCCAGCAGTTCGGCAGCATCGTCACCGGCGGCCCCCGGGTCATCCAGGGCCGTGGCGCAGACCCTGCCACCGTCCAGCACCCTGCCGGCGGTCTTGCCCGCGAAGGCGCTGCTCATGGCCGCGAAAACGGGCGCCTGGGCATCGTCCGCGGCGGCCAGGCGAGCGGCCTTGGCCGCGAACGCCGCCGCCACCTCGACCATGGCCATCATCTCGGCGAAGGTGAACATCACGATCTGATGCCTTGTCTTGCGTTGCTTGTGCAGGTGCAGGACCACGCTGTTGAGCGCCCGCACGGCCCGGGCCACCAGGTCGGCCCCGACCCCGCCGTCTGATTGGTGAAGCTGCTCCATCTTCGCCGCCAGTTCAGCGTAGAAGCCACCCTTGGAGCGCACGGTCTCCTTCCAGCGGTACATGGCGATGATGCTGCGCTGGATCTCGCTGGTCCCCTCGTAGATGGTGGTGATGCGCACGTCGCGCTTCATCTTCTCGACCATGTACTCGCGTGTGTAGCCATAACCCCCATGGGCCTGGATGGCGGCGTCCGCGGCGCGGTTGCCGGCCTCGGTGCACCACAGCTTGGCGATGGCGCCCTCGGTGCCCATGTCGTGCTGGCCCCCGTCGATGATCAGGGCGATCTCCTCCATGTGGGCGCGGCCCGCGGCCAGGTCGATCCAGGGCTCGACCAGCAGCTGCAGCAGGTAGCCTTCCTTTTCCACCAGGGGAGCCCCGAACTGGATCCGGGTCCTGCCGTAGGCGAGTGCCCGTTCCAGCGCCGCCTGGCCCGCCCCCAACCCGAAAGCTCCGACCATCAGCCGGGTGTACCCGAACACGGCGTTGGCCTGCTTCAAGCCCTGGCCCTCGACGCCGCCCAGCAGGTTCTCCGCCGGAACCTCAACATCCTCCAGCAACACGCCGGTGGTGTTCGAAACCCGGATGCCGTGCTTGTCCTCGTGCCGCCCGACGTCCAGGCCCGGCGTGCCGCGTTCGACCACGAAGAAGCTGGGACCCTCGGGGGTCTTGGCCAGGATGGTGTAGATGTCGGCGATCCCGCCGTTGGTGATGAACTGCTTGGCCCCGTTGAGGCGGTACCCCTTGACGTTGCCGTCGGCGTCCAGCACGCGGTCGGCCACGGTCTTGATGCCGGCCACGTTGCTGCCGACCTCGGGTTCGGTCACCCCGTAGGCCACGATCACCTGGCCGGTGGCGATGCGGGACAGCCAGTGCTGCTTCTGTTCGGGCGTGCCTCCGACCAGGATGGGATCGGTGCCCAGCAGGATGGCCAGGAAGGTCGTGGCCAGGCCCAGATCGATGCCGGACATCACTTCGCTGACCCGGCAGATGTCCCGGGCGCCCCCGCCCAGGCCTCCCACGTCCTCGGGCAGAAAGATCAGGTGCAGGCCCACGTCCGGGGACAGCAGCTTGCGAACCAGGTCCTCGGGGCACTCGTCCCGGCTGTCCAGTTCCAGGATCCTGGAGTCCGGCATCTCCCGCCCGAGCACCTGCTGCAGGGTCTGGATCACCATGTCACACATTTCGGGGGACAAACCGACCGGGTCAGCCATTCGACAGCCTCGCTTTCAACTGCGGCCTCAGGCGCCAGCAAAGTGGTTTTCAGGAAACGTTAAGGGCCCCGGCACCGACCAGGACGCACTGCCCACCGACCTTGATGTCCACGGCACTGCCGCCAGCCACCGAGGTCTCCGCGATGATGCGGCTGGGGCGGCCCATCTCCAGCCCCTGCTCGCTGATGATCCGCACCTGCCGCTGGATCTTGACCAGGCGATGCTTGATCAGGTAAGCGGCCAGGGCGCCTGTGGCGGCGCCGCTGGCGGCATCCTCGGGGATGCCGAAATGGGGCGCGAACATGCGGCAATGCACATCGGCATCCGCCATCTCGGTCTCGCAGGTGAACACGAAGAGATCACCGAAACCGAGGTCCCGCGCTATTTCGTCGGCGTGACGGCGCCGCAGGGATATCCGGGCCATGGCCTCCAGGGAGGCCAGGGGCACCACATGGATGGGCAGGCCGGTCGAGACGATCTCGCAGGGCAAGCCCGTGATGGCGATGTCTTCCTCGTCGAGCCCCAGGGTCCTGGCCACCTTGTCGCGGTGGAAGTACTGCCCCATGAACTCCGGCCGGTCCAGGCTCAGCCGGTAGGTCCTGGCACCATCCTGATCCCGGGTGTCGACCTCGTACAGCCCCGCTTCGAGCCTCCAGATGAACGGCGCCTCAGCGGCCGCGGCGTCGCGCAGGCCCAGATGATCCAGGGCGAAGGTCGCACCCAGGACCGAATGCCCTCCGAAGGGAATCTCCACCGAGGGCGTGAAAACCCTCAACCCCGCGCCATCGCCGCCGGGTTCATGCCCGACGCCGCTGATGAACGCCGTTTCACCCGCACCGAGTTCCTGGGCCACCTTCTGCATGAGGCCGGCGGGGATCCCGTCACCGTGCGGGAACAGGTACAGCCTGCTGCCCCCGAACGGGGTGTCGGTGAACACGTCGATCAAGAGGTAATCCAGGTTCATGGCGGTCGGCGAACTCCAGGGTCGGTGCTGCATGCGGCGTCCGGCCCGTGCAGGCCTGGGCACGGGCCGGGGAATCAGGCCGCTAATTTATCACATACGGGTGCCCCCTCCAAGCCCTTATGGCCGAAAACGGCAGGGTGCCCCGCTTCAGTAGGCGCCCTTGCGCTCGATCACCGCGGGCAAGGTCCGCAGCAGGATCAACACGTCCGTCTTCAGGCTGCGGCTCAGCACATATTCGCGGTCCAGTTCCATCCATTCGGAAAAATCCAGATGGCTGCGGCCGGACACCTGCCACAAGCAGGTCAGACCCGGTTTGACCAGCAGGCGCAAGGCGTCGCGCGGACTGTACTCCCGCACTTCCACGGGAATCTGCGGCCGGGGGCCGATGATCGACATATCCCCCCGCAGGACGTTGAACAGCTGGGGGAATTCATCCAGGCTGCTGCGACGCAGGAAACGTCCCACCCCCGTCACGCGGGGGTCGTCCTTGATCTTGAAAGCCGCGCCGGTGGCCTCGTTCAGGTGCTGCAGGCGATCCTTCTGCTGCTCGGCATCCACGGCCATGCTGCGGAACTTGTAGCAATCGAACAGCCTCCCCCGCAAGCCGACCCGCCGCTGGCGAAAGAAAATCGGCCCCGAAGTTTCCAGCTTGATCAGGGCGACGATGAAGGGGAACAACGGCAACAGCATCAGCAGGCCCGAAAGGGAGGCCGCGACGTCCACCAGCCGCTTCAGGAAACGGTAGTGGAACGGATCCTCGACCAGGTAGCCGGACGACACGTCGGCGATGAAGGCGTAATAGGATTCCTCGTCCCCGTAGAAATTGTCCTTGGTCATCGGGATCCCGCACCCCTCCGCTGCCAGTGATACACCTTGACCCCCGGCGCCCTGAAAGCCAGCAACAAACTGCCGGAGCCGGAGAGGGTTCTGGGCAGAAAGCCTTCCGGATCGAAGTCCCAGCACCGCGCACATACGAACCAGGCCCCGGCCGCATCCGGCAGCTTGGCCGCCATAAACTGACCGGCCGCAGCCATCGAGTCAAGAGCCGGCACGTGGTAGGAGTCGAGGATGGCTGACGGCCCGTCGTAATAGAAATCGAAAACCCCGGTCACCACGGGCACGACGATGGGTTCGGATGCCGTGCCGCGGTCGGCCAGGAAACGCGCGGCGGCACGCACATCCTCCTTGGCGTAACGGGGGTTCCAGTAGGCGTTGCCCAGGGACCAGAGCATCATGCCGGTCACCAGCAACACCCCCGAGATGCGCCACCGGCCGGGCAACTTCATCGTCCCGGCCGCCAGCAGGACCAGGAGCCAGGGCAGGGCGGCGGACAGGTAGCGTGGATTCCAGGGCTTGATGTTCCGCTGGGCCAGGAACACCATCACCACGAAAGGCACCGCGACCCACACCACGAGGGCCCACTGCCGCCCGCGCAAACCCACCGTCGCACGCGCCAGGGGGATCGCCAGGGCCAGCGCCGCAACGGCCAGGACCGGCCATGATCCGCCCAGGACCGCCCGCCCGCTCAGCTGGTGAAGTTCCGCCAGCGAGGGTCCGCAGCTGTAACCGCACAGGAAACTGAACACGGTGTAGGGCAGCGCCAGCAGGGAGAAGGTGGACTCCCCGCGCAGAGCCTGACCCGTGGCCGCCCCCGGCAGCATCCTGCCCACTTCCCAGACCCCGGACGCCTGCAGGAACCAGGGCGACATCAGGACCACCCCCAGGCCCAGCCCCAGCAGCCAGGAGCCGGCCCCGGTCCTGGGGCCGCGCAGGAGCTGGAACACCACGGTCATTCCCAGGGCCAGCCAGAAGAAGGCCCCCGACAGGTTTCCCGCCATGGCCAGGGCCCCGCACAGCCCCAGCAGCAGCGCAGGCCGGACCCGACCCTTGCCGCGGTCCATGAAGAGCACGCACAGACCGGTGGCCACGACAAAGAGCATCAGCAGGGAGTAGCCCCGGGCCTCCTGACTGTACCAGATGTGGAAAGGATCGAGAGCCAGGTACAGGGCTGCCAGCAGCCCCGTCCGGCGATCGAACATCCTGGTGGCGAAAAGCCCCAGAGCCGGAACCGTGAGCACGCCCGCGACCGCGGCAGGCAGGCGCATCCAGAAGGCGTCCGGCTGCCACCGGACCACAGGCCAAAGGAGAGCCGGATAAAGCGGGCCCTGGATGGCGTCCCGGATCTGCTGCCAGAAAACCAGGTGTGCATCGGGACGAACCTGCCGCCAGGTCAAGATCTCATCGACCCACAAGGACTGCCCGTCCAGCCTGTAAATGCGCAGCAGGGCCGCCAGCAGGGTCACCCCCGCCAGCAGCCACACGAAGCCCGGCACGTCGTCTTGCCCGCCATCCGGCAGCCAGTCCACCGCAGGCAGCAGGGGGTCCCGGGTCTGGTCAATGCTGTTCAACGGGCACCTCGAGGTTCAGGCGATTGAGAGGCCGGCCGAGCTGGAATGATTTCAATTCCACATCGATGGTCCCGACCGGAACCTTGGTCTTGAGCAGGACCGGCAATCTGTTGACATCATCGGACAGGTAGATGGTGAGTTTACCCTCGTGCTTGAACAGCCCCTCCCCTTCCAGGGCCGGTTCGACCACCAGGCAGTCGAATTTTCCCGCGGAGGTTTTGACCGTTTCCCTGCCGTGGACCATGATCTTCAGGTCATAGGATTTGTGCGAGGTATGGGCGGGGACCGAGAATACCTTGCCCGGGGCAAGATCGAGATTGCGCACGTAGTAGAAGGCGGACAGGACGTCCTGCACCTGGTCGGACACGGGAAGCTCCTGGCCGTCGGCATAGTGGGCCAGGGCCGCTTCGTGGTCGAACACCACCTCGACCGTCCGCCGGTAATCACCTTCGCGCAGACGCTTGTAGAAGTAGAGGGAATAGAGCCGGGCGACATCGATGTAGGAGGAAACCCGGTCGCGGACCTTGTATATCGAGGAGAAGAAGCGGTTGCTGTTGGTCCGGCTTTCGATCCGGTAGCAGCGGCGGCCGTTGAAGGCGATGACGTCCTTGACCTCCAGGGTGGCCTCGCCAGCGCTGATGGGCCCGTAGGTGATGTCGAAGACCAGCTTCTCCCCGGGCCCGTACACGGTGGCCGCGGCATCCTCGGCAACGGCAGATACCTCGGCGTCCCCGTCCTGGGCCATGCCCCGTACCGGGGCCAGAAGGGTCAGGAGGACCAAGACGGCAAGCCATGCGTAGGCATATTTCACGGGGATTCCTTCCGCCTGTGGTTGACCAGGACCTCGGTTTCCGGTTCTACCCCGCCACGGCCCACGTGTTCCGGTGGCTGGGCCACGGACAGTACCTCGGCGAGGGCCGCGGCCACCTCCGACGGCAGGATCGAAGGCAGGCAACTGAACGCCCCGCAACGGTGCAGGTGGCACGGATGGCAGGGGGGGCGGTGCGACAACACCCGGAAGCGCCGGTCGCACCCGTAGGGGAACCAGATGGCAGGCTCGGTGGCGCCGAACAGGGCCACCGTGGGGACCCCCAGGCCCACCGCAGCATGCATCACCCCTCCATCCACGCTGATCACCGCTGCAGCCCTCCCCAGGATCCGCAGCACCGAGGGCAAAGCCAGGGGCGGCAACACGCCGCCGCGGCCGGGTGGGATCTCCCGGGCCATGGCGCCCCATGGATCCTGCCTGCCGGGAGGCACCAGCACCACGATCTTCTCGGTCCTTTCGCGGACCAGACGCGCGACCAGCCGGCACCAGCTGTGTGGCGGCCATTCCTTGACCTGCCAGGTGGCCCCCGGGCACAGGAGCAGGTACGGGTCCTGCGCCCCGACCCCCACTGCGGACAGGCACGCGCCGGTTGCCCTGTCCGCTTCCGGTCGGTGCAGGCGGGGCAACAAGGGCCTATCGAACCGGGCACCGACCATCCATTGCGCGAAAGGAAGCCCGGACTCCAGATGGCGCAGGGGCGCCAGCCGGGACAAATGGTCGCCCAACCCCCCGGGCGCCACGGCCTGCCATGCCGACGGCGAAACGGCCAGATCCTCCGGCCCCACCGTATGGGTATACAACCGCCTGCGCCAGCTGCGCGTGCCGCCGATCCGGGCCGGAATCCCGGCCGCCCGCAGCAGCAGGCAGCTACGGGGGTTGAAGAAGAGGTCCACGGCCAGGTCATAGCGGCCGCTCCTCAGGCCCGCCACCGTACCGGGGAAGGAACGTCCTTCGCGGTCACCCGCGCTCCCTCCCACGCGTGCGGCCGCATCGGCCCCCCGGCGCCTGAGGCCCAGGACGTGCAAACGGTCCAGGTCGGGATGACCGTCCAGAACCGGGGCATACCGCCCTTCACACAGGAAGCCCACCCGCAGGTGCGGATCGCCCAGCTTCAAGGCCTGCACCACCACCGTGGACATGACCACGTCGCCCAGATACCGCAACCGGGTCACCAGGACCGACCGCAGGGGTTTGCCGTCCAGCGCCCAGGTCATTCCGTGCTCCCCGATTCAGCCAGCACCAGGGCTATGGCGGCGGGCAGGTCATCGACCACCTGTACCCGGCTGTCACGGCCCCAGCGCGCGGCGGCCTCCCTGGAGGCTTGCGCCCCGTACCCCGTCCGGACGAGGATGGCCCTGGTCCCCAGACCCAGGCCCAGTTCCACATCGCTGAGCTTGTCGCCCACGACCCAGGAGCGGTGGTCCAACCCCTCAGCGAGTCCCGCCTCCTCGATCAGACCCGGGGCGGGTTTGCGGCACGGGCAGCCCTCTCCCGGAGCATGGGGGCAATAGTAGAATGCATCGAAGGCCGCCCCTGCGGCCGCCAGCAGCTGGTCCAGCCGCTTCATGACGAGTTCCAGATCCGCCGGCGTGAACAGCCCGCGCCCCAGGCCCGACTGGTTGGAGACCCCCACCAGGAACCAGCCCTCAGCCCTGGCCCGGGCCATGGCCTCGGCCGCGCCGGGCACCAGTTCCACACCCGCGGGATCCCCCAGGTAACCCCGGTCCTTGATCACCACGCCGTCCCGGTCCAGCAGCAGCACCTTCCAGGGGGGCTGCGGTCTCCGCTCCCCGACGGCCTTCCAGACGTTCACGGTACCCCCTCCCCGGCGGGTGCCCCCTTGGCGGCCAGGACGCTCCGCGCAACGCCCAGCACCCGGTCGGCGGGCAGGGCGTCCAGGCAAAACCGCTCCTGGTTGCAGGTCGGCCGGAAGCAGGGACTGCAGGCGAACCCCTCGGGCGCCACCACGGCGGTCAGGGCACCCAGAGGCGCCGTCCAGCCAGGATCAGAGGAACCGAAAATCCCCACGGTCGGCGTGCCAAGGGCCGCCGCCAGATGCATCAGGCCGCTGTCGTTGCCCACGAAAATCCTGGCGCCCGAGAGGATGCCCGCCGCAGTCTGCAAGCTCGTGCGCCCTATCAGATCGACCACCCCCGGCCCGCCGGCAAGTTCACGGCGCACCCGAGGGAGCGAACCCGCACCCGATTCCGCCGGCACGGAAAAGGGATCCCCCTGCCCCAGCAGGACCACCCGCACGCCTTCCTGATCGACCACGGCGCTCACGAATTCCAGAACCCTGGGCAGGGGCCAATCCTTGGCTTGTCCGTAGGTCGTGCCCACGCCCATGGCCCACACCGGCGGCCCCTGGTCCAGACCCGCGGGCATTTCCGGCACCAGCCCCGGCAACAACGGCGAGGCCTGGGTCACGGTCGGCGGGCCGGCCTTCCCGCCGAGCTTGCTGACCACCTCATGGCCCAGGGCAAGCAGTTGCCGGCTGTAATGGCCCACGCCGCGCCCCGGGAAATCGAGCCCGGCATTGAGGAAGATCCCCCGGCCATCTGTCCTGAACCCCACCCGCACGGGGATCCTGGCCAGCCAGGAGGCCGCCCCGGCGCGGAACGACGGCGGGCCCAGCACGATCCCCTGCGCTCCTTGACGGCGCAGGTCCGAGGCCAGCCGCAGCAGGCCGCGGCCGCCGGCATGACGTCCAGTCCTGGCCACCGGCAACAAACCATCGAGCCGGGGATCGGCTGCGAACAGGGGGGCCCACCTACCCCTGACCGCCAACACCAGGCGGGCCTGAGCGGCCGCGGATCCGAAGGTGGCGCTTCGCAAGAGGTTCAACAGGGGCATGGACATCACGACGTCGCCCAGCCAGTTGGGAGCCAGAAACACGATCGTGGGCCCCCCGCCGCCCGGCACGCCGGAATTCATGATTCATCCGGAGCCGGACCGCCTGCCCCTTCCTGAGCTCCGGTGGGAACGGTGGCGCCGCCCAGGGGCTTGGCGGGAGAAGCTGACTTGCCCCCCGTCACGGTCTCGACCGCTTCCATGAGGGTCGCGATGTCGACCTTCTCCCCCTTGACCAGCGTCAGGACCGCGGCCTTGGCTCGGCCCACCGGCCGCCAACCGGGGCCGTCCTTCGGGCTGAAAAGCCCGACAGCGGGGATGCCCAGGGCCACGGCCAGGTGGAAGAAATCCGTATTCCCGGCCAGGAACAGGTCGCACTGCGACAGCAGCAACACCATGTCCAGCAGGGTCTCCCGGGGCAGGCCGACGGGCGTCTGCCCCAGCCGGGCCGTGAAGTCCTTCAGGCGCTGGTTGCCACCGGGCATGCCCAGCGGCAGGAAGCGGCAGAAGAGTTGCGTGCTGAGTTGCTTGACCAGGAACTCGAGGTTGTCCAGGGCGAAGGCGAAACCGGATTTTCCTGGCCCGGGATCGATGCCGACCAGCAACTGGTCCGGGTTGGGCTTGTGGAAGTGGATCTGCTGGGCGATATGACGCACCTTGTCCACGGGCAAGGGCCAGCGCACATCCTGGGCGTGGGGTTCGAGGCACAGGAACGGGGCCAGCCGCATGATCCGGTCGCCGAAGTAGGTCTCATCCCCGGCATCGCTGCGCAACTCGCAGTTGACCGCGGGATAGGATTCGGGGTGCGACGGCCCCAGGCGCAACGGGGCGCCCGAGGCCAGGGCCGCCAGTTCCAACCGGGGACGGGGCACGAAGGAGGTCACCAGGGTCAGGTCGTAATCAGTGGACCCCACCTTTTTCAGCAGTGAAGCGAACGCGGGCCGCCAGGGGCTGAGCTGGCTGTCCTTGTAAAGGGTGCACTGCCTCACCAGGCCGCTGGGGATCACGAGCGGACCGTGGGCTTCCGGTGCCAGAAAATCCATCTGCAGGCGCGGATACCGCCGGCGCAGGGCGTTCAGCAGCGGCGCATGGAACACCAGCTCGCTCAGATCTCCGGGGTCGATGCACAGAACCCGGGCTTCGGCGTCCAGCCCCCCGGGCAGGTTGAACATTGCCGAACGCCCCTTGCGGTAAAAGGGGCGCATGAGCGAAGTCAGGAGGCGGTGTTCACCCACGGCAGGAAACCCTTCCCTTCCTCAACCGAGAACTCCCGGAAAAATCGTTTCCCAGACCTGGGTCACATGAGAAACGGGCACGAAGGAGATGGCCTCGCGGACCTCGGCGGGGATATCCTCCAGGTCCACGGTGTTGGACTCGGGAATGATGACCCGCCGGATCCCGGCCCGGTGGGCGGCCAGGACCTTCTCCAGCAGCCCGCCGATGGGCAGCACGGCTCCGGTCAGGGTGATCTCCCCGGTCATGGCCGTCCGCCGGTCGATGGGTTTCCTGATCAGCAACGACAGCAGCACCGAGGCCATGGCGATGCCGGCGCTGGGCCCGTCCTTGGGGATGGCCCCGGCCGGCAGGTGGATATGGATATCCCGCTTGGAGAAGAAGTCCCGGTATTCCTCCCGATCCCCGAAGCGATGCCGCAGGTAGCTGTAGGCCGCGCTCGCGGATTCCTGCATCACGCTGCCGACCTGTCCGGTCAGGTTCAGGGCGCCGCGCCCCCCCGGCAGGGAAACTCCTTCGATGTAGAGGATCTTGCCCCCCACCTGGGTCCAGGCCAAACCCGTCACCACGCCGACGACCAGGCGCTTGCGCAAGGCGTCTTCACGGTAGCTCGGCGGGCCGAGGTACTCTTCCAGGTTGCGGGAGGTCACACTCTGCTTCTTGCGCTTGCCCTTGGCCACGGCGGTGGCGACCTTCCGGCACACCGAACCGATCTCCCGCTCCAGGTTGCGCACCCCGGCTTCGCGCGTGTGGTTCTCGATGATGGCCATCAGGCCGGCATCGGTGAACCGGATGTACTTGCCGGAAAGCCCGTTGGCATCGATCTGGCGCGGAACCAGATAGCGCTTGGCGATCTGGAGCTTCTCCAGGTTGGTGTAGCCGGGCAGCTGGATGATCTCCATGCGGTCGAGCAAGGGCCGGGGGATGGTGTCGAGCATGTTCGCCGTGGTGATGAACATCACCGAGGACAGGTCGAAGGGCAGGGTCAGGTAGTGATCCGTGAACGACGAGTTCTGCTCGGGGTCCAGGACCTCCAGCAGGGCGCTGGCCGGATCGCCGCGGAAATCCTGCCCCAGCTTGTCGATCTCATCCAGCATGAACACCGGATTGTTGGTCCCGCACTCCTTCATGCCGGAGATGATGCGCCCGGGCATGGCTCCGACGTAGGTGCGGCGGTGGCCGCGGATCTCGGCCTCGTCCCGCATGCCGCCCAGGGAGAAGCGGAAGAACTTCCGGCCCACGGCCTCGGCGATGCTGCGGCCCAGACTCGTCTTGCCCACGCCCGGAGGCCCGACCAGGCACAGGATGGGGCCGCGGTGGTCCTCCTTCAGCTTGCGCACGGCCAGGTACTCGATGATCCGTTCCTTGACGTCTTCCAGGCCGTAATGGTCGCGGTCGAGGACCTCCTCGGCCCGTTTGAGGTTGAGCTTGTCGTCGCTGGAGGTCTGCCAGGGCAGATCCAGAATCCAGTCCAGGTAGGTCTTGCTGACCGTGTATTCGCTGGCGCCCGGAGACATCCGCGAGAGGCGGTCGAATTCGCGCTCCGCGGCGGCGCGCACGTTCTCGGGCAGTTCCGCCGCGGCGATCCTCTCCTTTAGCTCGTCCAGCTCCACCGACCCCTCGTCGGCATCGCCCAACTCCCGCTGGATGGCCTTGAGCTGCTGCCGCAGGTAGTATTCGCGCTGATCCTTGTCGATGGACTTGCGCACGCGGGTCTGCAGCTTCTGGCCCAGCTCCAGGACGTCGAGTTCCCGCATGACGATTTTCGAAAGCAGTTGCAGACGCTTGCGCGGCGACGGCTCCTCCAGGATCTTCTGCTTTTCCGCCACCTCGATATCAAGGTTCGTGGCCACCAGATCGGCCAGACGCCCCGGGTCGTCGATATTCATCACGACGACCTTCAACTCCTCGGAAAGGGCTTCGGTGGCGTCGATGATCTTCATGAAGTTGTTGGCCACCCCACGCATGTAGGCCAGGGTCCGCGAATCGTTCTGGACCTCCTCCTGGATGAGTTCCACACGGGCCTTCATGTAGGGTTCGGTGGCGCTGAAGGAAGTGATGCGGCACCTGGCCACCCCCTGCCCGAGCAGCCTCATGCTGCCGTCGGGAAAACGCAGCATCTTCTGGATCCGCACGGCCGTCCCCACACGGTAGATCAGATCCTGATCCCGGACTTCCTCGACCTCGTCATCTTCGGCCTCCTGGGGCAGGTCCTGCTGGGTGAAGGCCCCGAGGATCTTGTCGCCCGCCAGACAGTCGTCGGCCAGCCGCACCAGGTTCTCGTCGCTGAGGACCAGCGGCACCATCATGGACGGAAAGATGACCGCCTCGCTGATGGGCAGGACCGGTATCTCGGCCGGCAGGATGATCTCCCCGGCGCGCGGAGCGACCAGGGCTTCACTGGGGTTGTCGGACATGAAAAGCAGCTCCTTCCACAAGGTGTCCGGCGCGGGCGGGAATGGGGTATCCCCGCACTCCCACCGTCAATGATCGATCGAGATCTGCCGCGGGTCCGGTTGCCCGGCTGGTCCTTTTCTGAAGGTAATATACAGGAAGCCGTTGCGGTAACGGGCAACGGCCGAGACGGGATCCACACCCGGAATCAGGGGCACCCGCCGGGCGAACGGCCCGACGCTGATCTCCATCTCATGGAAGTGTTTCTTGCCCGGTGGCGAGATGTCCTGGCGCACACCCCTGACGATCAGATGTTCCCGGTCGGCCTGCACGTCGATCTGCGCCGGGTCCAGGCCCGCCAGTTCGATCTGGACGATGAATTCATCCTCGGTTTCGTAGGCGTCCGTGGGAGGGCGCCAGCACATCTCGGTCTCGCCAGGTAAGATGGCGCCCCGCTGGGAGTATGAAGTGACGAGGATTTCAAAGATTTCCTCGAGGTCCCCCATCTTGTCCGGTTTGCTCATGACCCGCCCGTCTCGTTAAGCGCCACCGGCGGTCCGCCCCATGGCCCGCCCGGATTTTCACGAATAGTAGGCACCGACGGCACAATGCTACCGGGGTCACGAACACACGTCAACCAATCCCCTCAAAATCGGCGCAAAACCCCGACGACCACCCCCTGCACCCTGACGCTCTCCTCGGGGAATTCCAGGACGGGATAAGCGGGATTGGCCGGCTGCAGGCGGATCAGGGAGCCGTCGCGGTAATACTGCTTGACCGTCACGGAATCGCCCTCGACCAGGGCGATGACCGTCTCCCCGTTACGCGCCACCTCCCGGGCCTCGACGACCACGGTATCCCCGTCCCGGATCTGTTCGTCGATCATGGAATCGCCCCTGACGCGCAGGGCGTAGGTCCGCCCCTTCCCCAGCCACTGCTCGGGCAGGGCGATCTCCTCCCTGTCCTCCAGGGCTTCGATGGGATACCCCGCGGCGACCGTGCCCAGTACCGGCACCCTGACCAGCTGGGAGGTCGGGCCCTCCCCGTCCACGACTTCCAGGTCACGGCTGGCGTTGCGGCGCCCCCGGCGCAGGTAGCCCTTGGCCACCAGCTGGCCGACGTGCTTGTGGACCGTGGCCACGGAGGAAAGTTCGAACCGGGCCCCGATTTCCTGCAGGGTGGGCGCGTAACCCCGCTGCAGGGTGTACTCGGTGATGAACTGGAGGATCTCCGCCTGCCGGGGTGTCAGCCCCATAACATTCTCCTTTGCCGTACAAGGTCGCATCCCCGCACCGGCCACCCGGGCAGCCATGAACAAGGACTGCCAGGCGGTGCGGAGGGGCCCCGCTTCGACCCGGGGCGCCTGCCTCGGGCTGCATCATGGGTCAGGGGGAAGCGAAAGTCCAGCGAAAAAAAGACGAAGGAAAGGAGAAATATCGCCAACCATAGCGGACGCGGACGCATCCGCAAGGGCAACAGGGATCTTGCCTGTCCGGATCGAGGTGCTAGACTGACGCCTCACCAATGGTAGCTGTTGAACACGGGGAGGTAGAGAGCATGCCCGGCTGCATCTTCTGCGACATAGTCGCGGGCCGGATTCCGGCCACCGAGTTGTACCGTGATGAGGATTTCCTCGCCTTCAGGGACATCGACCCCCAGGCTCCGGTGCACATCCTGCTGATCCCGTTGCGCCATATCCCCGGTCTGTCGGACCTGACCCCGGACGACGCGGACCTCACGGGCCGCCTGATCCTGACCGCCACGGGCATCGCCGCCGACCAGGGCCTGGACGACGCCGGCTACCGGTTCGTGGTCAACTGCGGTCGGCAGGGTGGCCAGGCGGTCGACCACCTCCATCTGCACATCCTCGGGGGCCGCCAGATGCAATGGCCTCCCGGCTGATCCGCGCGGCCGGCGCCAAGAAAAACGCCCCGGAAACATCCGGGGCGCCGGGGCCTGGAATTGCTGCCCTCGTCAACCAGCCTTGTAGACACCCCTTGAGACCCGCTTGACGGCCTTGCTCGTCGAGAGCGTACGCCGCAGGACGTTGTCGAAGTTCTTGCTCTTGCTCTTGAACATTTTCCCGTCGACGATGGTCGCGAACAGTTCCTTGAAGTTCATGGGGCCACCGTTCTGCTTCAGGACGGCCAGGACCACGTCCTCCAGCTTGGCCCGCGGGGATCCCTTGCGGCCGGCCGCTTTCTTGCGCGGAGCCTTCTTGGCCGCGGCCTTCCTGCCGGGGGCCTTTTTCGCCGCCGCCTTCTTCTTCCCGCGCGCCTTCTTCACCGCACCGGACTTCTTCTTGGCCCGGGCAGGCGCGGGAGCACCGCCGGCCAGGAGCTTCGACAGTTCATTCTCCACCCTCGCAAGCTCCTTGGCCAGACGTTGCCGTTCCGTCTCCAGGACATCGATGCGCTCCCTGGCGGCCAGCAGACGCTTGAGGTCGCCTGTGCTCAGATCATTCAGGATCGAGGAATTCTTCCGGGGCATCACAGCCTCCTGGTTGGGGTATCGCTCAATATTGAAAACTACCTGTCTGCAACCTAGTCCAATTTTTCAATATTGTCAAACCGCCGTCTCAATCCCCGGGGGCCGACCTTGCCGCCGCTTCATATCCGGCCAGATCCACACCGTCATCGAGATTGCGCAGGGCGCGAATGGCGTTGATCTCGTCGTCGGCGATGGGCTGGGAGTTCTCGGGTTGGAAGGCGAAAACCCCGTTGCCGTCGTTCATGAGACGGTAACCGTCGCAGGAGCTGTGCCTGTAAAGTCCCAGCACATGGCCGAATTCATGCAGGCACACACCCTCGACGGCGGGTCCTGTCTCCACCGAACCTTCACCGACAAGGCTTGCGTCGATATCCAGACCCATGAGCCGAGGAGTGACCGCACCCAGGGATCCCTGGGGATCCAGCAGCTCGACCTGCCCGTGATTGAAAAGTCCCTGCGCCACGAAATCAACAATCACATCCGCAGCCGCTTCCTCGTCCACCCTTGCCAGGAGATCCTCGCCGACCGTGTCGTTCCAGAATTCCAGCGCCTGCAGACATAACGCCCCGAAATCGACCCCGTCATCCCTGACGAGGTCGGGGATGAATACCCGCACCGGGTACGTGCGCCACTTGTGAAGGATGCCGGGCCCGTCCCTGGAATCGGTTCCGGTCATGTAGCGCAGGTAGGCGAGGAAATCACCGCCGTTGGCATTGCAACTGGCGTCGGCCCCGTATTGGTAAAGCATGGTGATCGCCAACGGCTCGGTCTGGTCGGCGGCATGACGGTAGGCGCTGGTGAAGGTGTAATAATCCGGATCGATGGCCACGGCCTTGACCCTTACCGAATCCGCGCTGCTGAACGGCCCCTGGTCAAAAGATCCATCGGCGCCCGAGGCCTGGGTCATGATGCCGCCGGAACCGGTTTCGAAGTGCAGGATCACGCTGGCCAGGGGCTCCCCGTGATCGTCCCGGACCCGACCGGACAGGTACCAGGGGTAGGAGATCGTGAAGGTGTGCGAAGCGGGCAGGGGAGACATCACGCCCCTCTCGTCCACGCAGCGAACACCGACCCAGACCCGGCTGCCGGGGATCATGCCGTCGTCCTGGGTCAGCTCCTTCACGTAACCGATGCCCCCGTCGGCCGGGACCGTCACCTGCACGTCGGCCGCATCCCAGTTGCCCACATCCAGATTGCCGGCGAAGCTGCAGCCGATCACGTAGGATGCTATGGGATAAGCACTGCCGGCGACCGCGGTCCAGCTGACGCGGATGGAACCGACCTGCGAGCCGTTCGCCACCTGAACATTACCCACCGGAGGCGGGGCCTCGCCCCCTCCCCCGGAAACCGTGACCGTCCATTGGTGGGACGTGCTGCCGCCGTCGTAAACGAGTTCCACCCTGACTTCATGGTCCCCCGATGCATCGGCCAGATAGCTGAAGGAATCAGCCTGGGAAACCACCTTCCCGTCCTTCTTCCACTGGGCCGCAAGGCCGGTGGCATTGGCCGAGCTGTAGGAGAAGACGGTGGTCTCGCCCACGTCCATGGTCAGGGACGAGGCTGCGGGCAGAAAGCTGAACTCCGGCGACCCGTCGGGCCCGGTGCTGGAATTACAGCCGCCCGACATCAAAAGCGCACACGCCACCGGAATCGCAAACAAGGTCGACAACCTGAGCACGAAGACTCCTTGAGGTAATGAGGGAGGGAACCCAACGCATGAAAAAGATACGAATTATGACAAGCACTCACAACCGAGGGGCCGCAGGACTCAGCGCGGACCGCGATATTTACGGTCTTCCGGCGCGATCCACCACTCGGCCAGATTGTTGATGGGAGACAGCAGGTGGGGCCGCACATCCTGCAACCGCAAGCTCACGCCGACAAGATTGTCCGGATAGAACAGGTAGGCACAGGGGGGGTCCCCGGCCAGGGTTTCCTGCAGCCGGCACCACACGGGCAAGGCGGCCGCCCTGTCCCGTATCTCCAGGGCCGCCTCCAGCAGGGAATCCACCCTGGCATTGGCATAGTGCCCCTGGTTGAACCTGGCCGAGGCCCGGGAGCTCACGTACTCCGAAGGATCCCCGAACAGGTTGGCGTTCAACAACCCCAGATAGGCATCGAACCGCCCCTCCTGCAGGCGTTCCAGGCCGGTGGCGAGTTCCAGGCTGCGCAAGGTCACCTTCGCGCCGACATCCGCGAACGCCCGCTTGAGGATCACCGCCCCGTCTTCCCGCACGGGGTCACCCTGGCGGCTGAGGATCTCGAATTCCAGCTTCAGGCCGTCCCGCTCCAGGACGCCGTCATGATCAAGGTCGCGCCAGCCCGCGGCAGCCAGCATCCCCCGGGCGCGGGCGGGATCGTAGGGGTCCGGGGCCAATTCGCCGTCATGATTCCAGACCGCGGGCGGGATCGGGGTCGCCGCAGGCTTGCCGTATCCTCCCAGCAGGGTGGCGATCATCCCCTGCCTGTCGATGGCCAGCGACAGCGCACGCCGCGTCCGGGCGTCGCGGAAGCGTGGATTGTCCAGGTTCCACTGGAGGTAGTAGAAACCACGCCCACCGATGGCGACGATCCTCGCGGCCTGCTTCGCCTCCAACCGCCTGGCATCCGCCGGGGCCAGATGGTAGACCAGATCCACCGCCCCGGTTTCCAGAGCCAGGACCCGGGCGCTGGCCTCGGGGATGACACGCAGGACGACCCGCGCCAGCAGGGCCGCCGGGCCGGGGTAGGAAGGGTTGGGCACCAGGACCAGGTCGCCGTTGTAGGAACGCGAGGCCAGCATGAACTCCCCGCTGGAAAGCGGGCTTTCGTTCAGGGGCCATCGGGAGACCGCATTCGGATCGTAGTCCTTCACGATGTGGTAGGGCAGGATGTGATGCCAGGTCCGCTGCACGGGATCGGCGACGGGGTAGGTCAGGCGGTAACGAACCGTGGCCGAATCCAGCGCCGCCACGGACGCCACATCCCGGTAGAACCCCCGCCGCGGACTCGCGATGCGCTCGTCCTGGAACAGCCGCAGGGAATAGGCCACGTCCTGCGCAGTGAGGGGCTGGCCGTCGGACCACCGCCAGGGGCGTAGATGATAGGTCACCGAAAGGCCGTCGGCGGAAACCTCCCAGCCGGTGGCGATGCGGGGCTGCCAGCTCAGGTCGTCGGCCATCTCGGCCAAGCCGTCATGCATCTCGGCGTAGATCATCCCCGCCAGCGCGGAGTTGTAGAGCAGGGGATTGAGGATACCGGGATCGGCCGGGATCGCCACCACGGCCGTGCCCCCCGGCACGGGGCCGGCAGGACGCGGTGTCTGTCCGGCCGGGACCTTCGCGTCCTGATCGCCGGAACATCCGCCGCCCATAACCACCATCAGCAGCACCATGAAAACACCGGGGCGGCAAAGGATCCGGCCACGGGGTGTTTTCCGGCCCGAAGGTGAGGTCGCAGGCAAAAATCTCTCCCTGGATTGCGGTAAGCTCGCCAAGCAGGATGACCCGATCAACCTACCCAACCGGTCCGGGGTGGTCAACCCTCCAGGAGATGCCGCCCGGGTACGCAAGCGGCCCCGGGAATCCCGGGGCCGCGCGCCGTCATCGACGTGAATCGGTCATTTGACCAGT
The DNA here is from genome assembly GCA_024763215.1 of Candidatus Krumholzibacteriia bacterium. Lineage (GTDB taxonomy): Bacteria > Krumholzibacteriota > Krumholzibacteriia > LZORAL124-64-63 > LZORAL124-64-63 > JAHJTW01. The sequence continues at coordinate 64,042 of JANTFX010000007.1, forward strand.
GTCAACTTGAAGGTTTGGGCCCCATCAGTCGTTCCGGCCCGCATGAAGTACACCCCGCTGGCCTGCCGGGAACCGGTGTTGTCCTGCCCGTCCCAGACCAGGGTGTGCCAGCCCGCCGAGACGGGACCGGAATGCAGATCCCTGATCTTGCGGCCCTGGAGGTCGTAGATCCCCACCCGCAGATCCGAGTTGCGGGGCACGTACAGCTTCACCGACGTCGTGGGGTTGAACGGATTGGGGTAGGGCGGCTGCACAACCAGCCGGTTGCCGGGTACCGGATCCCCGCCCGGGACATCCACCAGCGCGCGCCGGAGGTAGACGCCGTCGCGCTTGTTGTTGCCGTGGTACGTCGGCCAGTAGACGTTCATCGGGTCGTAGGCGAAGGGCATGTCCCAGACATGGACCTTCCTGCCCCAGCCGCCGTAGACGATGTCCACGTCCCAGTCGTTATCCAGGTCGCAGATGACCGGCGAGGGCATGGCGGGGCCCGCCAGGGAGATGGGGAAACCGGCCACGGGCGTGCCGTCCGCGTGGAAGGCGTACATGTTGTCCGGGGCGCTCTCGTCCCCGCCGCCGATGCCGAAGACGACCTCGGGGGAACCGTCGCCGTCGATATCGCCGACGACCGGACTGCCCTCGGAGCTTCCAGGCAGGGCCACCGGCCAGCCGGCGAGGATCGCACCGGAGGTTCCTCCGGCCACATCGGTGTCGATCGCCACCAGGCGGCTGTCATCGCCCGCCACGTTGGCGGCGTAGATGATCTCCAGCTGCCCGTCGCCGTCCAGGTCGCCCACCGCGGGGCTGGTCACCCAGCTGAGGCTCACCGAAACCCCCGGGGAGGTTGGGAAACCGGGATAGTCCGTACCGTCGGCCTCGATGGCGTAGACGTAGCCCCAGCTGGTGAAGATTACAATCTCCACCATGCCGTCGTTGTTCAGATCGGCCACGGCGGGGCTGGCGCCGACGGCGCCGTTGACGGTGCGGGGGAAGCCAGACACGTCGGTGCCGTCGTACCTGATGGCCATCAAACGCTTGAGGCCGGTGCCATCATTGCGTGTGCCGAAGATCACGTCCTTGGCCCCGTCGCCGTCCAGGTCATACAGGGCGGGCGCGCTCATGCTCCACTCATAATCAGAGCCGGGTCGGAAGTAGAACACGCCGTCGGTTGCCGGATCGTCGTCTCCGTCCCGGACCTCGGTACCGTCCACGTGCCAGGCCCAGGTCCTGCCGTTGAGGGTGTTGACCACGATCTCGGGCTCACCGTCGCCGTCGATGTCCCCCACCGCGGGGGTGGCCCAGTTCCAGTCCGTGCCCGAAAGGTCGGGCAGAACATTCGGCCAGCCCGGCAACTCGGTGCCGTCGTGGCGGTAGATGTGGATGGCGTACTGGTTGCCCTGCTCGCTGACGATCATCTCCTGGCCCTGCTTGTGGTCCAGTTCGGCCAGCACGACGCCGGCCGGATCGAAGTCCGAGCCCAGGTTGGTGAAGTTGCCCAGGGTCTGGGAATTGCCGTCGCCATCGAGGAGTTCCTGCCCGTTGGCGTGCCAGACATAGACCTCGTCGGCGGCCAGCACGATCTCGTTCCTGCCGTCCCCGTCCAAGTCACCGACGGCCAGGTGGCTGCTGGTTTCCGAGCCGAACTCCACGGGGAAGTTCTCCGCCTCGGCCGGAGCCGTGCTCTGGGCGATGACCGCCGAGTAGGCGCTGGGCACCAGGGATGAGTCCACGGCGACGACCTTGTAGAAATACTCGGTCAGCAGGCCCAGCCCCTCGTCGCGGAAGTAGG
>JANTFX010000008.1 GCA_024763215.1 Candidatus Krumholzibacteriia bacterium
GGGTGGCCGGAGCGGCGGGCACGGGGCGGCGCACGCCCGGCTCGGCGGCCGGGGCATGGGCCTCGGGCACGGGCTCCGGGGCGGGGGCGTCCGGGGCGGCGAACGAAGCCTCGGCGGCGGCGGCCTCGGCATCCTCGGGGGCCGCGCTGCCGTCGTCGATGACGATCACCACGTCGCCCACGTTGACGATGTCGCCCACCTTGCCCTTGAGGGCCTTGACGGTGCCGCTGCGGGGCGACGGAATGGTCACGGCCGCCTTGTCGGTCTCGACGTCGAGCAGGGGCTCGTCCTCCCGCGCGGCTTCACCCTCGGCGACGTGCCACTTGAGGATCTCACCCTCGGCGATGCCTTCGCCCAGATCCGGCAACTTGAATTCGTACACGGTGTCCTCCGCTGGCTGGCGGCGGCCTGCAACCGCCGCGTCGGGTCAGAAGTCCAGGGTCTCGGCGATCCCTTGGGCGACCTTGTCCACACCGGGCAGGTAGCTTTTTTCCCGCCCGAAGTATGGGGTCACGACATCATAACCGGTCAGGCGTTTCACGGGGGCCTCCAGGTACAGGAAGGCCCGGTCGTTGATCACGGCGGTGATCTCAGAGGAAGGCCCGAAGCTGCGGGGCGCTTCCTGGACGACGACGCAGCGTCCGGTCTTGGCCACCGAAGCGGCGATGGTTTCATGGTCCATGGGGGCGATGGTCAGAAGGTCGATGATCTCGATGCTCGCGCCGCGTTGCTTCTCGATCCTGGCCGCGGCTTTGAGGGCCGGCCGCATCATGGCGCCCCAGCTGATCAGGGTCAGATCCGTGCCCTCCTGGACCACATGGGCCTTGCCGATGGGCAGGGTCTCCTCCTGCTCGGGGACCTCCTCCCGGAAGGCGCGGTACGAGTGCTTGGGCTCCATGAAGAGCACCGGGTCGGGGTCGCGGATGGCGGCCAGGAGCAGGGCCCGGGCGTTGCGGGGGCCGCTGGGGATCACCACGCGGGCGCCGGGCTGGTGGGCGTACATGACCTCGCGGCTTTCGCTGTGATGTTCCAGGGCGCGCACGCCGCCGCCGTAGGGCATGCGGATGACCATGGGCAAATTCAGCTGGCCCAGGGTCCGGGCCCGCAGGCGCGTCACGTGGGCCTCGAACTGGCCCATCATCATGTAGCTGAAACCCGAGAACTGCATCTCGCAGACGGGCTTGAGGCCGGCCAGGGCCATGCCGACGCCGCTGCCGACGATGCCCGATTCGGCCAGCGGGGTATCCAGCACGCGCTTTTGCCCGAAGCGCTCGAGCAGGCCGTCGGTGGCCCGGAACACGCCCCCGTCCACACCCACGTCCTGGCCCATGACCAGCACGCTGTCGTCGTTCGCCATCTCCTGGGCCAGGGCCAGGTTGATCGCCTGCACCATGTTGAGCTTAGCCACGGGCGCCACCCCCTTCCAGGCCGGCGAGGAATTCCCGGCGTTGCGCCTCGATGTTGGGGTGAGCGGTGCCGTAGACGTGATCGAAAGGAGCGTCCAGGGGGCGTTCCTTGGGGGTCTCGAACTCCGCGACCGCGGCGTCCACCCGGGCCTTGACCTCGTCCAGGAGGGCCTGTTCCCGGTCCTGGTCCCATATTTCCTTGTTTTCCAGGTACTTCCGAGTCCGCAGGAGGGGCTCCAGTTCCCAGGCCCGCTTCTCCTCGTCCTCGGTGCGGTACTTCTTGGGGTCATCGGCGGTGGTGTGCATCATCAGGCGGTAGGTGACCGCCTCGATCAGGGTGGGGCCCTCGCCCCGGCGGGCGCGTTCGATGGCCTCGCCCACGGCGACCCACACGGCCAACGGATCGTTGCCGTCGATCTGCACCACGGGCATGCCGTAGGCGATGCCCTTCTGGGCCAGGGTCTCGCTGGCGGTCTGCTGGGAGCGGGGAATGGAGATGGCCCACTGGTTGTTCTGGATGATGGTTACCAGGGGGGCCCGCCACACCCCGGCCAGGTTGAGCCCTTCGTGGAACCCTCCCTCGCTGGTGCCCCCGTCGCCGATGAAGGCCAGGGCCACCTCGCCGCTTTCCTTGTACTGGGCGGCGTAGGCGAGGCCGGCGGCGTGTTCGATCTGGCAACCGATGACCACGCTGGTGGGCAGGATTCGCAGCTCCTTGTCCGGCAACACGTTGCCTTCTTCCCAGCCGTTGTAATAGTCCAGGACCGCGGTCAGCGGTTCGCCGCGCACCAGGCGGCCGCCCAGCTCGCGGAACGCGCCCACGAACCAGTCCCCATCCCTCATGAGCATGGCCGCGGGGATGGATATGGCCTCCTGGCCGGCATTGGGCGGGAAGGTGCCCAGGCGCCCCTGTCGCTGGAGCTTGAGCATGCGTTCGTCCAGGGCGCGGGCCAGGCGCATCCAGCGGTACATCGCCAGCAGGGTGTCGGCCGGCAGGCCGGGGTCGAGCTTGGCGTCCGCGGTGCCGTCGGGGGCCAGGATCTGCACATGGGGTACGCTGAATTTCGCGATCTGTTTGCGGGGCATGGAGACATTCCTCGGGGTTGGGGCCGCCGGGCCGGCAAGGCGCAGCAAGCCCTGCAGCTGGGGCCGATCCGGCGTCCTGGGGGGCGGACAGCCGGTTTCAAGGGAAAAAACGGTGAATTACAGCCCGAATTCCATGCCAACATGATAGCAGGTGGGGCACGATTCGCAAATTCAGGATTTGCTGCTGGCCTCCCCGGCCGGGCTGGTCTTATCTTGTGGCGGTGAAGCCGATTCGACACCCATCCGCACAGGAGGCAGTTTCATGCTCAGTCCCAAATTGCAGGACGCCCTGAACAAGCAGATCAACGAGGAGTACTACTCCAGCTACCTGTACACGGCCATGGTCGCCTACATGGAGGACCTGAACCTGGATGGTTGCGCCCACTGGATGAAGATGCAGGCCGAGGAGGAGCACCAGCACGCCCTGAAGATCTTCGACTACGTGGTCGAACGCGGGAGCAGGGTGGAGTTGCTGGAGATCCAGGCGCCGCCGAAGGATTGGGATTCGCCCCTGGCCGCCTTCAAGGCCGCCCTTGCGCACGAGCAGCACATGACCGCCAGCATCAACGCCCTGGCGGATCTGGCCCAGGAGGAGAAGGACCACGCCACCAACAACCTGCTGCAGTGGTACGTGACCGAGCAGGTCGAGGAAGAGGCCAACGTCGATGATATCGTCAAGAAGATGGAGATGATCGGCGGCACCGGCCACGGCTTGTTCATGATCGACCGCGAGCTGAAGTCCCGGCCCGCGCCCACGCCCCTGGCAGGCGAGGCGGGCGCCTGAGCGGGGATCGCGACGCCCGACAAGAAAACCGCCCCGGCCATGGGACCGGGGCGGTTTCTCTTGCCCGGGCCATGATGCCTATTCGGTCATGGGCTTGATCTTCAGACCCTTGCCGGAAAAGACGATCTCCGGTTCCATGTCCTGGCCGGCGGTCATCATGTTCTCGGAATTGACCGTCCAGATGCAGGTGCGGCCCTCGGTGGTCGGGGCGTTGGTCGAGACGATATCCCCGGGCACCGTGAATTCCATGCGGATATCCAGCTCGCCGATGGCGCTCATGAGCTTGCCCGCGGCCTCCATGGCCTTCTGCATCTTGGCCGGGTCCATATCATCGGCGCTCGGCGTGGTGGCTTCCTCGGCGGCCTCGGTGTCCTCGGCGGCGGGGAAATCATACTCCGTGGTGCGCAAAACCAGGTTGCCGTCGCCGGCGTCGAAGATACCGAGCCCGCCGTTCTGATCCTTGTCGCCGAGGGTCCGGTTCATGATGAAGGACAGGCCCTCCAGATCCTTGAAGGCCATCTCGAGGTTCAGCGTCTGGCGGCCGTCGACCTCGCCGCGCGAGAACTTGGTGATCTTGACGCCGTGCTTCTTGCCGGCTTTTTCCAGGTCGTCTTTCTTGATGTCGCTGAAGTCGGGCATCGACTGGCCGGAACCCATGTCCGAATCGCCCATGTCCTTGATGGCCTGGGCCACGGCCGGGCTGATGGAGAAGGTGAGGCTGGCGGTGCCCGATCCGTCCTTGTTGATGACGGTGGACGAATGCATCTGCATGCAACCGCCCAGGGCCGTCACGGCGGCGACCAGGAGCATGGTGGTCAGGAAGCGGAACTTCATGGTAATCCCCCTCGGGTTGGGCCAGGAAAAACAAGGCGCGATGAAGCGGTTCCTTGATGTTGGAGTCGGCTCATGCTAATGGATTCCTGACACCGGCACAAGTTTCATCATCGGTCCCGGCGGCCATCCCGCCGGAGGGAAAGGGATATCATGCACGACCCCACCCCCAAGCCGGCCTGCTTCAAGGCCTACGACATCCGGGGCAAGGTGCCGACCGAACTCGACGGCGACCTGGCCTTCCGCATCGGTTTGACCACGGCGCGGCGGCTGGGCGGGCAGCGGTTCGCCGTCGGCAGGGATTGCCGGCTGAGCAGCGCCGAGCTGGCCGATGCGGTCATCAGGGGGTTGAACGCCGCCGGCGCCGATGTCCTGGACATCGGGCTGTGCGGGACCGAGATGGTCTACTATGCGACCTACGCCCATGAACTGGACGGCGGCATCATGGTCACGGCCAGCCACAACCCCATGGACCACAACGGGATGAAGCTGGTCCGCGCGGGGGCGCGGCCCGTCAGCGGGGACAGCGGCCTCGATGAGATCGGCGCCGAAGCCCTGGCCTGCGATCCCGGGCCGGGCCCGCAGACCGGGACGGTGGAGCGCCGGGATATCCTGGACGAGTACACCCGGGCGATCCTGGACCTGGCCGATACCGCCGCCATCGCCCCGCTGAAGATCGTGGCCAACGCCGGCAACGGCTGCGCAGGCCCGGTGGTGCGGTCCCTGGCCGCCCATCTGCCCTGCGAGTTCATCCTGGTCCACGAGGAGCCCGACGGGACCTTCCCCCACGGCATCCCCAACCCCCTGTTGCCGGAGAATCGGGCCGACACCGCAGCGGCCGTCCGCAAGCACGGCGCCGACGTGGGGCTGGCCTGGGACGGGGACTTCGACCGCTGCTTCTTCTTCGACGAGCGGGGGGACTTCATCGAGGGCTACTACCTGGTGGGGCTGCTGGCGGCGTCCCTGTTGAAGGATCACCCTGGCGGCAAGGTCATCCACGATCCGCGCCTGGTGTGGAACACCGTCGAGATGGTCAACGCGGCCGGGGGCGTTCCGATCATGAGCAAGACCGGCCACGCGTTCATCAAGGAGCGCATGCGCAAGGAGGACGCGGTCTACGGCGGGGAGATGTCGGCCCACCATTACTTCCGGGATTTCGCCTACTGCGACAGCGGGATGCTGCCGTGGCTGCATGTGCTGGCCGAGATGTCGCGCCAGGGAAGGCCCCTGTCCGAGCTGGTCAGGCAACGCCAGGCCCTGTTTCCGGCCAGCGGCGAGATCAACCGCCGCCTGGAGGATCCCGCGGCGGCCATGGAGGCGGTCGAGGCCCGGTACGGACCGCTGGCAGAAGGCATCGACCGCACGGACGGCCTGTCCTGCGACATGGGCGACTGGCGCTTCAACCTGCGCCGGTCGAACACCGAACCGGTCCTGCGGCTCAACGTGGAAGCCCGCGCCGACCGGGACCTGATGCTGCGCAGGACCCGGGAGCTGTTGGCGATCATTGACCGCTGAACGGATCCTTGCCGGGCCTGCCGCGGCCGGGGATATTGCTGATGGAAGGATCCGGGCGCAGAGGGGCGGGCGGCTGCAGGGGCAGCTCGACCACGAAGCGGGTCCACTGGCCGGGCTCGCTGGCCAGCCGGATCGAACCGCCCAGCCGGTACAGGATGTCGTGCACGATGGCCAGGCCGAGGCCCGTACCGTAGCCGGCCGGCTTGGTGGTGTGGAAGAGGTTGAATATCTTGTCCCGGTCCTCGGACTTGATCCCGATGCCGTTGTCCTGGATACGCACCGTGACCGAATTTGCCGAGAAGTTGGTTGTGATCTCCAGGACCGATTCGCGGTCCGGAACCTCGGCCATGGCGTCCAGGGCGTTCTTGATCAGGTTCACGAAGACCTGCTCCAGCAGCATGGGATCGGAGCTGAAACGGGGGATCTTCGGTTCGAACAGGCGCACGACCCTGGTCCCTGATCTCCTTATCTCGACCCCCATCACGTAGAGGCATTCCTCGAGCAGATCGTTGAGGTCGATTTCCCTGATGCCGGGATCGGCCTTGCGGACGAACCCCAACAGGCTGTGGGTGATGGTCGTGACGCGCTGGACCTGGGCGTGCAGCCTGTGCATGGCGTTCAGCAGGAGTTCGCGGGAGGGGGCGTCCAGGCGGCCCATCTCGTCCTCGATGGTCTCCTCGACCATGCCGGCGATGGTGTCGATGACCGCCAGGGGGTTGTTGATCTCATGGGCGACACCGGCGGCCATCTGGCCCACGGCGGCCAGGCGCTCGGCCCGGATCAGGTCGTTCTTCAGGCGCAGCCGCGTGGTGATGTCGCGGCACAGGCAGACCATCTCCAGGGGTTTGCCGTCCGGCCCCTCGATGAGGGTCATGCTCACGTCGCAGACCACCGGGTGCCCGTCCTTGCTGCGGAAGGGCACCTCGTAGCGGGTCGTGTGCCCGTCCTTCAACGCGGTCTGGAGCATCTCGCTGAAGACCTCGGTCTGCACCAGGAGGTTGTGGGCCGCGGAGCCTTCCACCTCGCCGCCGGAAAATCCCAGGGAGTTTTCCGCACCGCTGTTGAAGGACAGGATATGGCCCTGGGGGTCGGTCAGGAAGATGATGTCGCGGCTGTTCTCCAGCACCTCCCGCAGGTACTTCTGCGTCTCGTTGAGCTGGACGTCGGCCTGCCGGCGCTTCTGCTCGCTTTCGAACAACTGGGTCATATCCTCGACCAGGCCGTACAGCCCTTCCACCAGCCCGTTCTCTATGATGGGGAAGAGGGTGACCTTGACGTGCACCTCGGCGCCGCGGATGGGCAACGAGCCGGTCGCGTGCAGGGTGCGGCGCATCTTGAGCGTCTCCTGCTCGATTCGGTGCAGCCAGCGGGCGCCCGACCCGCCGAAGACGGTGAAGTTCCGCCGACCGATCAGGTCTTCCTCCCGGACCCCCAGCAGGCGCAGGGCGTGCCGGTTGACCTTCTTGAAACGCAGGTCCGCGTCCTTGATGTAGATGGCCAGGGAGGCCGTTTCCACGAACTGGTTCAGGCGCAGGCGGGTTTCCTTCAGCCGGAAGCTGTCCATGCGCAGGGCCCTGTTTTCCTCGACCAGCCGGATGACCCCCTGCAGCAGGGGCAGGTGGGGCGATGCCAGCAGGGGGGTGCCCGGTGGCAGGATACCGCGCAGGGCCGCGGCCACGTCATCGCTGGCTATGGTCAGGACGGCCAGGTCCGGCCCCGGCCCCCGGCGCAGGTCCTCCAGATGGGTGCCGACGATGGGGATCCCGATCTGCCCGGCCAGTTCCTTCGTCCGGCCGTCGGGGCTGGGACCCAGGTCGATGCAGGCGATGATGTTCAGGTGCAGGAGTTTCGAGCGTGTGGAGAGGGCGGCCAGCAGGTTGCACAGCTCGGGACCGCTCCCGATCAGGGCCGTGGAGATATCAGTCCTGTTCGTATTCACGTCTCAGCTTTTCGCTCTCTTCGATGATGTCCCGGGGGGAAGTGGTCGAGCTCATCAGATCCGAAAGCCGGGTGTCGAACTCCTCCTGCATGTGACGCCGCCGATGCTCGGTTGCGGCGGTGATCAGGTCAAAGAGCTCCTCGAAATCGTACGGCTTCAGCAGATAGCGAAAGGCCTGCAGGCGCCCGGCTTCCCAGGCCGAATCGTGGCTGCCGTGGCCGGTGAGCATGATGATCTCGATGAACGGCTGCAGCTCGCGCAACTTTTCCATGACCTGGATGCCGTCCATGCCCGGCATCTTCAGGTCCACCAGGGCGACGTCGAACGTCTGCCGCCCGGCCAACTCCACGGCGTCTTCGCCCGCAAGGGCGGTGGCAACCTCCATGCCCCGCTTGCGGAAGCGGTGGGCCAGGAAGGTGACCAGATCCTCTTCGTCATCGACGATCAGCAGCCTGATGGGATGTTCTTGATCAGCAGTCATGATCTTCCCGGGGTTGGGGTGCCTGGTTGCGACGACATGATGGCCCCTGGCGGAGGGGGATGTCAAGCGGGGGCCGGGTCGGCCCGGCCCCATCGGCCGCCGGTCAGGCCAGGCCCAGGAATTTCCCGTTCTCGATGATGGGCCGTTCGCGTCCGTTCCCGGCCAGGACCACCGACAGCACCTTAACCTGGGGTTGCAGCGCGGGTATGAACACCCGGTCGAGGTGGATCACGGCCTCGGGCGAGCTGAAATCACCCGGGCCGACGCTGCCGCCAAAATGGTCGCTGCGGCCGAAGGCGATGTGCAGGCCCAGTTTTTCATCGAGCAGGATGCTGCCGGTGGGCGCGAGCCCGAAATCCCCCAGGACCCCCAGGCCAAGTTCGGCCAGGTTGGCGTATGCCGGCTCCGCGACGATGCGGGCGGCTTCGCGAGCGCTGACGGGGCCGTCGGATATCACGGACACGGCGCGGTTCCCCTCGATCTCGTACAGCACGACTTCACCGTCGATTTCCACGGGCAGGATCCCCGCCGATCCGCTGGGATCGCCGGGCAGCTCCCCTTCGTAGGGAACGATGTAGGCCTCGCCCGAAGGCAGGTTGCCCGCGGACCCGTTGGCCGGCAGCAGGCCGCCGGAGGCGTGCCCTTGCCGGTGGCGCAGGTCCAGGTTCAGCAGGTGGACCCGGTCGGCGGCCCGGAAGCTGAACCGGGCGACCTCGGCCTCGTCGAGCTGGGATTTCAGCAGCATCACACGCCGGTTGATCTCGCCGTAGTCGAGCTTGAGGGCCGGGATCATCGAGGGCAGGAACCCCGGCATGGTGGCGGCGCGGAAACCGGCTGGCCCCGTGCCGGCCGCGCGGGCCGCGACCTTCAAGGGCGCGGTTGCCGACAGCTCGGTCAGGGCGATGACGATGCTGTGGCCGGCGAACACCTCATCCAGCGGCAAGGCCGGCAGGGCCGCGAGGTCCCGCAGGTGATCCGGAACGGTGCCGGTGTCCCTGTGCATGACCGGCGGCAGGTCGGCGTTGTTGCCGCCTGCGTGCGGGTACCAGAACAGGGAGACCGCATCCAGCCCCAGGTCGTCCGCGTGGGGCTCGAGCGCCTGGCGCCAGTCCGCGGCCAGGCGCCGGCGCTGATGCCAGTGGGGATTGTCCGGGAGGCGGTCGCCGGGCACATCGGCGATCAGGGCCAGCCCGCGGTCTGCCGGTCCGGGCTTGAACACCCTCCTGACGAGCAGCGAAAGTTCCTGGGGGGAAAGATATTCACTCATGAGGCCTTGCTCCTGTACGGTGGCCAGGGTTATTGTTCTCCGGACAGGTATTCTAGCGAAAAATCGTGGCATTTGTGACGAAAAAAACGACCGCCCCGGGTTCCGGTGCGGTCCGCGGGAGGATTCATGGGTTCGGAGCGGGACACCAATCTGGCGCTATTCATCGATTTCGACAACGTGGCCCTGGGCGCCCGCGACGCGCGGCAGCGCTTCGATATCAAGCTGCTCATGCACCGCATCCTCGAGAAGGGCAAGGTCATCGTCAAGCGGGCCTACGCCGACTGGCACTACTACAAGGAGCACATGAACTCCCTGCACGAGGCCGCCATCGAATTGATCGAGGTGCCCATGCCCAAGATCTCGGGCAAGAACAGCGCGGACATCAAGATGGTCGTCGACGCCATGGACCTCTGCTATTCCAAGCACCACATCGACACCTTCGTGCTGGTGACCGGCGATTCCGATTTTTCGCCCCTGGTCTCCAAGCTCCGCGAGAACGACAAGCGGGTCATCGGCATCGGCATGAAGAACAGCAGCAGCAAGCTGCTGATCGGCAACTGCGACGAGTTCATCTTCTACGATGACATCTACCGCCAGACCCGGGGGCGGGTCACCCGGCCCGTGGTCGGGGTTTCGGGGGAAAAAGGCGAGCTGTTCGACTTCCTGGTCGATACGGTGCAGAGCCTGCTGCAGGAAAGCAGGGGCGTGCTCTACAGCTCGCTGATCAAGGACACCATGACCCGCAAGAAGCCTGATTTCAACGAGCGCGCCTATGGCTATTCCACCTTCGGCGATGTGTTGGAGGAGGCGCGCAACCTCGGCCTGCTCCAGGTGGAAAGGGACGCCAAGGCGGGGGGCACCTGGGTGGTGCAGGGCATGGGCAAAGGCGTCGCGAAGCAGGAAGCAGGCGGCCAGGGGACGGGCGAGCGCGCATCATCGTCCTCCGGTTCCAGCCGCTCCTCGCGGCGTCGCCGCCGGTCCTCGGACCGCAACGGCCGTCGTGACCGCCAGGAGCAGCCTGCCGGCGGCAAGGAGCAGCCGGCCGGGGCCTCCGGGACCTCCGGGGCCGCCGCGCCCGCAGACACCGAGAAAGCCGTGAAGCATGATGCCGGCGCGGCGGACCGTCCGGCCGCCCCAGACAGCAAGCCCCAGACGCCCCCCCAGGATAAGCCCGCCGCTGCTGCCGAGGGCAGGGCCACCTCCGGCGCTCCGGAGCCGTCCCCGCAACCCGAAGGCGATGGGGCTCCCACCAAGAAGACCAGCGTGAAGAAGACCACCAGGAAGAAGGCGCCGGCCAAGAAGGCGCCGGCAAAGAAGACTCCTACCAAGAAGGCGTCCACCAAGAAGGCTCCCACCAAGAAGGCTCCGGCCAAGAAAACCACGGTGAAGAAGAAGACCGCCACCAAGAAGGCCGCAACGAAAAAGACGGCCACCAGGAAGAAAACCACCACGAAGAAGACCGCGAAGAAGGCAACCGCCCGCAAGAACCAGGATTGACGCGGGCCGGATGATTTTTCTCAATCAGGACCGGTTTCTGCCGATCATGACCATGATAACGGAAGCAGGCTCCCCCACGATGCCTGCTCTGCCCCGATGGTGATGGACCCGGCAAGGGAGATCGGTCATGTCCCTGGACTTTGCAACCTCTCATGATGTTCTGGACCTCAGCACGGCCATGTCCAACATGGACGGTGATGTGGAGCTGTTGCAGGAAATCGTCGCCATCTTCATGGAGACGTCCGCTGACCAGATCGAGACCCTGCGGGAGGCCATCCGGACCGGTGATGTCCAGACGGTGGCCATCGATGCCCACGGCATGAAGGGGGGCGCCTCGAATTTCTGCGCGGGGGCGTTCGTCGAGGCGGCCCTGGCCCTGGAGCTGCTGGCCAAGGGAGGCTCCCTCGACGGGGCCGAGGAGCTGCTGGAGACCATGGAGCAGCATCTGGAAGAGCTGCGGGAGGTCATCTCGGTGGTCAACTGGGAGGAGCTGGCGCGCAGCTGGCAGGGTTGAGCGCCCGGCGTCCGCATTCTGTCCGTCGGCCCTGCGGGGCCGGCGGTTTTTTTATGGGAGATCGCGGTGTGCTGCGGTAGTCTGAGGCCGGGCGCAGCAACCGTATCGGAGAACTCCATGGTCACCCGCGATGACATCCTTCAGGCCGCCGAGAGAATCAGGGACAGGATCCACCGGACACCCGTTCTTACCTGCCGGGCCATGGACAGGCTGATCGGGGCGCGCCTGTTTTTCAAGTGCGAGAATTTCCAGAAGGTCGGCGCCTTCAAGATGCGCGGCGCCTGCAACGCGGTGTTCAGCCTGGGCGAACAGGATGCGGCCCGGGGCGTCGCGACGCATTCCTCGGGCAACCACGCCCAGGCTCTTGCCCTGGCCGCCCGGATGCGCGGGGTCCCGGCCCACGTGGTCATGCCCGTCGGCTCCCCCGCGGTCAAGCGGGAGGCGGTCCTTGGGTACGGGGCGCAGGTCACCGACTGCGAACCGACTCTCCAGGCCCGTGAGGAGACCCTGGCCGAGGTCGTGCGGAGCACCGGGGCTACCTTCATCCATCCCTACGACGATGAGCGGGTGATCGCGGGGCAGGGCACGGCGGCTCTGGAACTGCTGGACCAGGTCCGGGATCTGGATGTGGTGCTGGCGCCGGTGGGCGGAGGCGGGCTCCTATCCGGGACGGCCATCGCGTGCGCGGGAGCGGGCCGACCGCCCCGGGTCATCGCCTGCGAACCTGAAGGCGCCGACGATGCGGCCCGTTCCCTGGCCGCCGGGCGCATCATCCCCTCGGTCGACCCCGATACCGTCGCGGACGGGTTGCTGACCTCGCTGGGCGGGCTGACGTTCCCGATCATCCGCCGCCACGTCGAGGCCGTCTGGACCGTCCCGGATCAGGACACCATCCGGGCCATGCGCCTGATCTGGGAGCGCATGAAGATCGTGGTCGAGCCCTCGGCCGCCGTGTGTATGGGCGCCTTGCTGGGCCGCTCCCGCGAGGTCGCGGGCCTGCGCGTGGGGATCATCCTCTCCGGGGGCAACGTGGACCTGGACCGGCTGCCCTGGGCGGTCCGGCAAGACGAACCGAAAGGCTGAGCGAACATGGAGCACACCCTGCGGATCAAGGTGCGCGGATATCATTGCGATTTCTACGGGCATGTCAACAACGCCCGCTACCTGGAATTCCTGGAGGAGGCGCGCTGGTCCTATCTGGAGACAGGCCTGGACCTGCAGGAATGGAAGCGCAGGGGGCTGGGTTTCGTGGTCACGGCCGTGACCATCAGGTATCTCCGCCCCGCCGGCCTCAACACGGTGCTGGAGGTGCGGTCGCAGATGGCGGCCGTCGGCGAGCGCAGGGGCGTCATCAACCAGGAGGTGGCCGATACCGCGGACGGCAAGCTCGTGGCCGCGGCCGAGGTGACCTTCGCGGTGGTGGACCTGACAACCGGCCGTGGTGTGCCCCTTTCCGGGGAGATAGCGGAAATTCTGGAACACGGCCTGGCCGGGCCGCCGGCAGGTGGCCCCGGTGACGACGGGGAGGAATCATGAGCGGAAAAACGGTGGCCGAGCAGGCCACCTGGAGGGAAAAGCTGCGCGCGGTGGGGCCGGGGATCCTCTTCGCCGGGGCCGCCATCGGCGTTTCCCACCTGGTCCAGTCCACCCGTGCGGGGGCCGGTTACGGGTTCACCCTGCTGTGGGCGGTGGTGCTGGTCCTGTTCTTCAAGTACCCCTTCTTCCAGTTTTCCCACCGCTACACCGTCGCGGCCCGGGAAAGCATGCTGCACGGTTACCAGCGCATCGGCCGCTGGGCGCTGGTCCTGTTCATGGTCATCGTTCTGGTCAGCGCGTTCATCACGACCGCGGCGGTGACCATCGTGACCGCGGGCCTTGCCGGAGCCTTGCTGGGGCTTGATGTTTCCTTGACCTGGCTGAGCCTGGGTCTGCTGGCCCTGATCACGGTGATCCTGCTGGGGGGGCGCTACGGCCTGCTGGATATGGGCATGAAGATCATGGTGCTGGTGCTGGGCGTGCTGACCCTGGTGGCGGTCACCGTGGCCTTCGGCCATGGGGCGGTGGGGGACCCCGCCTGGCGGGATCCGTCGGTGTGGTCGGTGGGCGGGATGACCTTCCTGCTCGCCTTGATGGGCTGGATGCCCGCGCCCCTGGATATCAGCGTCTGGTCTTCCCTGTGGATCCTGGAGAAGCACCGTGAAGATCCCACCATACCCGAACGGGCCGGCGCGCTGCTGGATTTCAACCTCGGCTACGGCGCCTGCGTGGTCCTGGCCATCGCCTTCGTGAGCTTCGGAGCCCTGGTGATGCACGGCACGGGGGTGGAATTTTCCGCCTCGGGCCTGGAGTTCAGCAAGCAGCTGATCAGCATGTACACCGACACCCTCGGCGCCTGGACGCGTCCGGTCATCGCCCTGGTGGCGTTCATCACCATGTTCTCGACCACCTTGACGGTGATGGACGGCTACGCGCGCACCCTCGGCAGCGGCATCATGATCCTGGCCGACGCCGGGGACAAGCTGCGCAAGAAGCTGTACCCCTTGTTCCTGGTCCTGCAGATCATCCTGGCCGTGCTGATCATCAGCCGCTTCCTGGGCGCCATGAAATCCCTGGTGGACATCGTGACCGTGACGGCATTTTTGGCCGCGCCCCTGGTGGCGGCGCTGAACTTCAGGGTGATGTTCCTGCCTACGGTGCCGCAAGGGCAGCGCCTCGGCCGGGGCATGATCGCCTACTGCACGGCGGGGATGGTGTTCCTGGTCGGTTTCAGCCTGGTGTGGTTGAAGGTCCGCTGGTTCTGACGGCCGAGCGGCGCCAGGCGGGGCAGGTATGCGAGCCTTGACGATAGGAGCATGACCCCTTGTCCTCAGGGACGGAGGCCCCTGACATCGTGTCAGGGGCCTCCTCGGCTTTCCGGCCCTTCCGCCCTCCGTGGCTCACGGGCCTCCAAGACGCCCTGATGACAAGGGGTCATGCCTCTCTCATCATGACCCTCATGCCTCTTCCGCCTGGAAAGACCCGGCCGTCATAACCATCGGATCTTCAATCGCCACCCTGCACGAGGGGATCGAACGCCTCCTTGAGGCCGGCCTGGAGGGCGGCGACATCCTCGGGCGACCACTGCGCGGGATCTTCCCGCACGAAGGTCGTGCGGTCCTGGCGGTTGTCGAAGCGGCCCACGGGCAGGTAGTAGACGCGGCCATCCTTCTCGACCTTCACGGTATCGGGCCGGTCGGATTGGTCCAGCAGCCATTGCATGTCGTCGCAGCCGTAATCCCCGTACATGACGGCCAGGGGCACGCCGTGGTGCAGGATGCTGCCCGGGTCGTCGGGATCGGTGCGGGCCTCGTTCTTGCGACGCGATTCCTCGGGGGTGACCCAGATGTACAGGATGCTCGCCTTGGACAGGATTTCCGGGCTCAGCTGGGCCAGGCTGTGGCGGTAGCCGAACGGCCTGGGCAGGGGCAGGGGCGAACCGTCGGCCCCGCCGCGGGCGAACTCGATGACCACCGTCTTGCCCTCGAGGGAGTCGGGGACTTCGGCCACCTTGGCGGCCAGGATCTCCGCCGCGTCGTCCTCCACCGCAGCGGCGATTTCCGCGCACAAATCCGCCGGCAAGGAGGACAGGGCGGGGGCGCCGCCGGCCCGGTTGCGGGCCGCGTCGATGCGTTCGAAAAGCCAGGGCGCGGCGGCATCCGGGGCGGGTTTCCTGCCTGCGGCCATGTCCTGGTAATCCTCGTTGATGAGCTCGATCAGCGTCAGCCAGTCGATGGGGTCGCGGAAAGGCAGGGCGGGGGACAGGAAGAACAGCCCCTCGCGGCCGCGTGCGGTCAACTCGTCGGTGACCCGGCGCATGAAGTGGACATAGGGAAAATCGTCCAGCTGGACGGTGTGGCCGATGCCGAACTGGTCGTGGCACTCGGCGGGCGAAAGCGAGGCCAGATAGCGGCGGACCTCCGATTTTCCGCTGGCGGGCAGGGCCAGCAGGAGCAGCACATCTATGTGTTTGGACATTTTCGGGTCCTTTCTCGTCGCGCGTGGCATGGGGACGTGGGGAAGATCTCCAGGACCAATATTCGGTTTGACGGCTTCTGCGTCAAGAACGACGCCCGGCGCCCGGGTCGCAATACGATTTTTCCACCTTTGCGGTTCAGATCCCCGGTCACCGGCCGATCATGACCACGAGAGGCTTCACGAGCCATGATCCAGCCCCCAGGTACGGAGGATAGCCATGACCAAGTGGCGCATAACCATGAATTCCCGCCGGCGATGCCTGATGCTCCCGGCGGCGTGCATCCTGGCCCTGACGGCCCCCCTCGCTGGCTCTTCTGCCGCGCGTGCGGGTGCACCGGAACCTCATCTGGACCGATCCGCCGAGCCGGTTGCGGTGAGCAAGGCGTCGGTCTCCGGCGGAGGCTTTGTCGCCCCCGCTTTCCAGACGGCCCACTACGCCAAGGCGGTGGAGGCGAACCTGAGGCGGGAGAAATCCCTGCCTTCACGGTACGACGCCCGGGCCCTGGGCATGGTGACTCCGGTCAGGAGCCAGGGTGATTGCGGGGCCTGCTACGCCTTCAGCTCGGCGGCGGACCTGGAGTCGAAACTCATGCGCGCCGGGGATGGGGCGCATGACCTGTCCGAGGAAAGCATGAAGGACTGCAATTTCCAGGGGACCGGTTGCTCGGGAGGGAATCAGTTCCTGATCATGAACTACCTGGCCACCCACGGGGCCGAACTCGAATCCTGCGCGCCCTACGAGCCCCAGGACAACAGTTGCCCCACCGGTTGCGAATCCCGGTACACGGTCCTGGACTTCTCGGTGGTCTCGGGGTCGACCGTGGCCTCGACCGAGGTCATCAAGCAGTACCTCATGGACCACGGGCCCATCCACTCCACCCTGTTCGCCGGCGACGATTCCCATACGGCCTGGCGCGACCAGGTTACCGGTTATGACGGCACGGGCGCCCTCTACTACACGGGCACCGAGCCGCCCAACCACTCCGTCCTGATCGTGGGCTGGGACGACACCATCACCCACGAGGGCGGCACGGGGGCCTGGATCGTCAAGAACAGCTGGGGGACGTCCTGGGGCGGAACCTGCGACTACGGGACCGAGCGCGGCTACTTCTACATCGCCTACGGCAGCGCGAGCATCGGGATGTACTCGTCCTTCGTGAAGGAGTTCATGACCAACTACGTGGCCAACGACCTGCTCTATTACGACGAGGGCGGCTACACCAGCGCCTTCGGGGGCCTGGGGACGGTCATGTGGGGGATGGAGTCGTTCACCGCTCCCCAGGACACCAAGCTGCACCGGGTGGAGTTCTGGACCAGCGATGCCACCACCGACGTGGATGTCTACGTTTACCGGTATTTCACCGGCGGGGCGCTCAGCACGTTGATGTATTCCAGCCTCGACAATTCCTTCGCCGAACCCGGCTACCACTACGTGCAGTTCGACGACCCGGTGCCCCTGACCGCGGGGGAGGAATTCCACGTGGCCGTCAGGTTCGAGAACCAGTCCTACGAATACCCCCTGACCGCGGACAACGACGGGCCGACCGACGCGGGGAAGAGCTGGTACAGCTTCAACGGATCGACCTGGTCGTCCCTGGAACCCTACGACGTGGATGCGACCATCAGGGTGCGCACCAGCACCAACACCGTGCTGGCGACCGAGGATCACCAGGGGCCGGGGGATGGGGATCCGGATGCGGGCCCGGTGCCCCGAGGGCTGAAGATCCGGGGAGCCTACCCCAACCCCTTCAACCCGACCACCACCATCACGTTCGCCGTGCCCCGCCAGGAGGACGTCAGGGTGGGCATCTTCGATCTCCAGGGCCGGCGCGTGCGGCGTCTGGCCGCCGAGGTCATGCCGGCCGGTCCCCGCTCCCTGGTATGGGACGGTCTGGACGACCAGGGCGTGCAGGTGCCGTCCGGAGTGTACTTCTGCCGGGTGGAAGCTGGGTATGAGGTCAGGTCGACCAAGCTGGCGGTGTTGAAGTGATGGTGCCCGCAAGGGCCTGATCGCCGGAGAAAAGAAGAAATCCCGGTAATCCGCAGGCCACAGGCCGGGGACAACCGGGATTTCTTCTTGTTACAGGCGCTCTACCCCTTGAGCGCCCCCTTGAGGTACTCCCTGCGCATGCGCGCGATGTTGCCGATGGAGATCTCCTTGGGGCAGACCGCCTCGCACTCGCCGTGGTTGGAGCAGTCCCCGAAACCCTCGGCGTCCATCTGCGCGATCATGGCCAGGGCGCGCCGTGCGCGCTCGGGCTCGCCCTGTGGCAACCAGGACAGCTGGCTGATCTTGGCGCTGACGAACAGCGAGGCCGAGGCGTTGGGGCACGCGGCCACGCAGGCGCCGCAGCCGATGCAGGCCGCAGCGTCCATGGCATGGTCGGCGTGGTCCTTGGGGATGGGGAACGCATTGCCGTCGGGGGCCGAGCCCACGTTCATCGTGACGAAGCCGCCCTTCTGCTGGATGCGGTCGAAAGCCGAACGGTCCACGACCAGATCCTTGATGAGCTTGAACGGCTTGGCGCGGAACGGTTCGACCGTGATGGTGTCCCCGTCCTTGAACTGCCGCATGCGGATCTCGCAGGTGGTGCTGCCGGCGTGCGGCCCGTGGGCCACGCCGCCGATCACCATACCGCAGGTGCCGCAGATGCCCTCGCGGCAGTCGTTGTCGAACTCGATGGCTTCTTCGCCCTTCTGCACGAGTGTCTCGTTCAGGATGTCGAGCATCTCCAGGAAGGACATCTCGGGCAGAACATTCTCCACGGTGTAATCGACGAACTTGCCCGAGGTCGCCCCCTGGGCCTGCCGCCAGATCTTCAGATGAATGGTCATTCCATTGTCACTCATGACACTGTCCTTCCTCTACTTGTAACTGCGGGTCTTGAGTTCCACGAACTCGAACTTCAGGTCCTCCTTGTGCAGGAAGGGTTCCTTGTTCGCACCC
Source organism: Candidatus Krumholzibacteriia bacterium (assembly GCA_024763215.1). Lineage (GTDB taxonomy): Bacteria > Krumholzibacteriota > Krumholzibacteriia > LZORAL124-64-63 > LZORAL124-64-63 > JAHJTW01. Next base: position 18,282 of record JANTFX010000008.1, read on the forward strand.
GTGTATTCCCAGGCCGAAACGAAGGTGAAGTTGGCGTCGTCGCGCTTGGCCTCGCCCTCCTCGGTCTTGTGCTCTTCCCGGAAATGGCCGCCGCAGGATTCCTCGCGCATCAGGGCGTCGCGGGCCATGAGCTCGCCCAGCTCGAGGTAGTCGGACAGGCGGTTGGCCTGTTCGAGCTGCTTGTTGAGGTCCGCGTCGTTGCCGGTGAGCTTGAGGTTCTGCCAGAATTCCTCGCGCAGCTTCGACACGTCGGCGATGGCCTGCTTGAGCCCCTCGGCGTTGCGCGACATGCCCACGTTGTTCCACATGGTCCGGCCCAGTTCCCAGTGGATGTCCCGCACCGTCCGCGAGCCCTTGATGGCCAGCAGGCGCTGGAGGTACTTGCGGGTGTCGTCCTCGGCCGCCTTGAAGGCGTCGTTGCCCGTATCCACCGGCTTCAGCTTGGCGCCGGCCAGGTAGTTTGAGACCACCCGCGGAACGATGAAGTAGCCGTCGGCCAGCCCCTGCATCAGGGCGCTGGCGCCCAGGCGGTTGGCGCCGTGGTCGGAGAAGTTGGCCTCCCCGGCCACGAACAGACCCTCGATGGTGCTCTGCAGGTTGTAGTCTACCCATAGCCCGCCCATGGTGTAGTGGGGGGCGGGGTAGATCGTCATGGGGGTCTCGTAGGGGTTGTCCCCGATGATCTCCTCGTACATGGCGAAGAGGTTGCCGTAGCGGTCGGCGACCACGTCCTTGCCCAGACGGCCTATGGCCTCGGCGAAATCCAGGTACACGGCCCGGTCGCTGAAGTATGCGCTTTTGCCCGCGTTGCATTCGACCAGGGCTGCCCGGGCAGCGATGTCGCGCGGCACGAGATTACCGAAGGCCGGGTAACGCCGCTCAAGGTAGTAGTCCCGCTCTTCTTCGGGGATCTCGTTGGGACGGCGTTTGTCGCCGGGTTTCTTGGGCACCCACACCCGGCCGTCGTTGCGCAGTGATTCGCTCATCAGCGTCAGCTTGGACTGGTAGTCGCCGAGCTGGGGGATGGCCGTCGGGTGAATCTGGGTGTAACAGGGGTTGGCGAAGTAGGCGCCGCGCCGGTGGGCACGCCAGATGGCCGTCGCGTTGCTGTTGACGGCGTTGGTCGAGAGGTAGAACACCGGGCTGTAGCCGCCGGTGGCCAGGACCACCGCGTCGGCCTCGAAGCGCTTGATCTCGCCGGTCAACAGTTCCCTGGCGATGATGCCGCGGGCCCGGCCGTCGACCACCACCAGGTCCAGCATCTCATGACGGGGGAACATCTTGACCGTGCCCGCGGCTATCTGCCGGGACAGGGCAGCGTACACGCCCAGCAGCAGTTGCTGGCCTGTCTGGCCGCGGGCGTAGAAGGTGCGGCTGACCTGCACGCCGCCGAAGGAGCGGTTGGCCAGGGTGCCGCCGTACTCGCGGGCGAACGGCACGCCCATGGCCACGCACTGGTCGATGATGCCCATGGAAAGCTGGGCCAGGCGGTAGGTGTTGGCCTCGCGGGAACGATAGTCGCCGCCCTTGATCGTGTCGTAGAACAGCCGGTACACGCTGTCGCCGTCGTTCTGGTAGTTCTTGGAGGCGTTGATGCCGCCCTGGGCCGCGACGCTGTGGGCGCGGCGCGGCGTGTCCTGGATGCAGAAGTTCAGGACGTTGTAGCCCAGCTCGCCCAGGGTGGCCGCGGCGCCGCCGCCGGCCAGGCCCGTGCCGACGATGATGATGGTCTTCTCGCGGCGGTTCTTGCCGGGGGAAACCAGGGGGTTTTCCTGCTCATGTCGATCCCACTTCTCGGCCAGGGGGCCGGAGGGGATCTTGGGGTCGAGGATCTTGCTGTCAGTCATTACTAGTGACCTCCCGGCATGGTGAAACTGGAGTCACCGGAGAAGTACATGTAAACGGGGATCACGAAGAATCCGATGGCCATGATCACGGCGAAGACCAGGGCGAGCTTGGTCAGCAACGGCAGGTATTTGTCGTTGGTCCAGCCCAGGGACTGGAACGCGCTCCAGAAGCCGTGACGCAGGTGGAAGCCCAGCAGGACCATGACGACCAGCGTGAAGATGGTGAAACCGATCCCGCTGAAGGCGGCCGAAACCGTGGCGTAGAGGTTCTCATGGCTGGGGTTGATCTTGAACAGGTAGATGTGCCCGATCACGAAGAAGATGATCAGGATCCCCGTGTAGATCATGGTGGTCGAGGACAGGGTCTTGCGGCTCTTGCCCCCGGCGTTCTTGGCGTATCGATACCCCTCGGTCCTGGCCTGCCGCCTGTCCGTCCAGGCCACGGTGATCGCCGCGATCATGTGGAACAGGAAGACGAAGACCATGACCACCTCGAAGGCGATGACGAACCAGCCGTAGAGGATGCTCTCGAGGAAATGGGCGTAACCATTGAATTGGGCAGGACCGATGAAGAGGGTGAGATTACCGATCAGGTGGGCGATGATGAACCCCATGAGGGCGAAACCCGTGATCCCGGTAATCACCTTCTTCCCGACCGATGACCAGGCAACCGAACCGTTTTCAGCCATGGATCTTCATCTCCTGGATTTAAAGGTCAGGATGTGCTGTGTGAGCGGTGAGATTAGAACATAAGTTATGAAACTGGGCAGCACAATATTTTGTCGATTATTTGACGGGTTCGTCTAAGTCCTTGTTGAAAAAGACAATCACTCTTGTCGGAGATGTTCCTGTCACGGTTTTTCCGCACAGGCGGCGAGGCAGATCGCATGCAACAGGGCCACCGCGCCGGGCAGGACCGCGTCGTTGAAATCGTAATCCTCGGCGTGCAGCGGGGGCTGGCCGGGGCCGCTGCCCAGGCCGAACAGGGCGCCCCGGCCCAGGGCCATCAGGCGGCCGAAATCCTCGGACCAGCGCAGGGGGCTTTCGGCGGGGGCGGTGCAGTCCAGGCCCAGATTCCCGGCGGCGCTTCTGACCAGGGCGACGGCCGCCGGGTCATTGACCACGGCGGGAAAATATTCCGGCCAGGAGATCCGGTGATCCAGTCCGTACCTGCCGGCTACGACCCTGGTCCTGTCCGCGGCGGCGTTCTTCAACTGGGCCAGGATATCGTCCTGATCCGCCCGCACCGTGGCCAGGATTTCCGCCCGGGCCGGCGTGACGCCGAAGGCCGCCTCGCCCAGGCGGCTGTGGACCACCGTGACCAGGGCCAGGTGGTCATCTCCCGGCAGATGATCGGGCAGGTTGATCAGGTCCAGGACCAGCTCCGCCATGGCCCGGTCGGGGCTGAGGCCCTGTTCGGGGTAGGCGGCGTGGCTGGTGCGGCCGGTCAGGGTGATGTCCAGCCCGCAGCTGGCGGCGCAGAACGTGCCCGGGGCGACCACCACCGCGCCCAGCGGATAGCCGGGCAGGTTGTGCAGGGCGAACACCCAGTCCGGCTGCAGGCCGGAAAACCTCTCGTCGGCAAGGACCGCCTCGGCCCCGGCGCCGGTTTCCTCGGCAGGCTGGAACAGCAACCAGGCCCGGCCGCGTGGGGGGCGCCGCCGGCCCAACCGGTCGGCGACACCCAGCAGGGCGGCCATGTGGCCGTCGTGGCCGCACTTGTGGGCGATGCCGGGGGTGAACGAGGCGTGGTCGAGGTCCAGGGTTTCGGGAATGGGCAGCGCGTCCAGCTCGGCGCGAATCAGGACGGTGGCTCCATCGGCGGGGCCGCGGAATTCCGCCAACACGCCGTGGCCCCCGAGGCCGGTCAACAGCAGGTCGGGGCCGCAGGAGGCCAGCTGCGCGGCGACGAAGGCGGCGGTGGCTTCCTCCCGGCCCGAAGGCTCGGCCAGGGAGTGCAGGCGTCGGCGCAGGCGGATCAGGTTCCCGGGGTTCCTAGCCACGGTCCGGTCCGATGTCCGCCGGGGGCGCGGCTTCGGGGCGGAATAACCTGCGCAGTTCCGCCCCCAGGGAGGCCAACCCCCAGCCCCAGCGTGTGAACGTCCAGTAGAAGACGGGCATCCCGCCCAGGATCAGCACGGTGCTGCTGGTCAGCCCGCCGATGGAACTCAAGGCCAGGTTCATCCAGATGTCCTTGCCGGCGGACAGATCCTGCTTGTAGAGCAACGGCAGCATGCCGGCGATGGTCGTGCCGCTGGTCAGCAGGATCGACCGCATCTGGATGCGCACGCCGGAGGTGATCGCCTCGCGCAGGATAGCCCTGCGCTCGGGGCCGGGCAATCGCCACAGGTCCAGGCCGCCCAGGCGCCGTTTGTCCGGCACCAGGGACGGATCACCCTGCCGGGCGGCCACCGCTTCGCGCACCTGCAGGCGGAAGCGGTTGACCAGCAGGATGGCGTTGTTGACCACGATGCCGAACATCAGGATCAGGCCGATCTTGGCCGAGGAATCGAACTCGCTACCGGTGGCCCAGAAGATGCCGACCACGCCCACCAGGGCCATGGGCACCGCCAGCAGCACCAGAAACGGCAGGAAGAAGCTCTCGAACATGGCGGCCAGGGCCATGCAGATGAACGCCAGGGTCAGCCAGAGGGTCTGCTTGAGCTCGTTGTTTTCCTCCTGGGTCATCTGCTGGCCGCTCATGTCCTCGACGGTGTAGCCGTAGGGCAACCGGATGCCGGCGATGATGTCCTTGAGGAAGCGGCGGCGCATGCTGTCGGTGCCGATGTATTCCCAGGACAGCAGCATGCTGTAACGCTGGTCGTGACGATTGATGGAACTGACCTCGGGTCGTTGCTCGATGCGCACGATGTCGCCCAGGCGCACCTTCTGCCCGCGGACGGTTGTCAGGGTGCGGCCCAGGATCTGGTCGTAGGCGATCTCCTGGGCGTCGGCGAAGGTCAGCATCAGACGTTGGTCCTGCCCGTCCAGGACCATGTGCCAGGGCTGTTCCACGCCCAGCAGACGCCGGATGTAGCCCATCACCTCGACCATGGACAACCGGTGGCGGGCCAGGGCGTCCCGGTCCAGGATCACCACCGTCTCATCGGTGGCGTTGCGGTCGAAGCGCTCGCCGCTGGTCAGGCGCGGGTCGCGCACGCGGCGGTTGCGGCTGAGCCGGGCCAGCACGCCGTCGGTCAGCCGCTTGAGCTCCTTGCTGTTGTACCCCACCAGGCGCAGGGTGGAATTGGCGTTGCCGCCGCCGCGTCCGCCCTTCATGTACGGATCCCCGAAGCCGTTGATCCAGATGAACATGCCGCCCATCTCCTCGGCCAGGGTGATCAGCTTGTTGCGGTACATCTGGGGGTAGACGGTCGGCAGCATGTCGTCGTCGAACTCGATGTTGATCCAGGCGCGGTTGCCGAAGGCTCCGCTGCGCATGTGGACGCCCTCGGGCACCGGCAGCAGCTCCTGCTCGAACAGGGCGATGGTGGCGCTGCTGAGCTTGACGTCCGTGCCCACGGGGCGCTCGACGTAGACGACGATCTGTTCCTTGGGCTGGGGCCGCCAGAAGCCGCCGGTGCGGATCTTGTCCTTGAAGACGAAGCCGGTGCCCACGAACAGGCCCAGGATCAGGACCACCGGGATGTACCACAGGCGCAGGTGCCAGGCCGTTATGGTCTCGGCGTAGCTCACGAACACCCCGACCGCGCACAGCAGGGCTCCGGTTCCGAGGGTCCAGGGCAGCAGGTTGTCGGCGAAGGCCTCGCCCTTGATCAGCAGGGCGGCCGCCATCACCGCCAGGCCCAGGACCACCGTGCCCAGGCACCAGCGCCACAGCATGGACCAGCCGACCAGGCCGAATTCGTCCCCGCCTGCGCGGCTGCGTCCGAGTTCCTTGGCCGCCGGCCCGCGCAGGGCCACCGGGATCCAGCAGAAGGCCACGAAGATCGAGGCCAGCATGGCGATGCCCACGCTCACGGCCAGGGGGCGGTAGAAGAGGGAGAGCCGCTCGGTCATGAAGATGAACGAGAGGAAGGCCACCACCGTGGTCAACGTGGTGGCCATGATGGGGAAGGCCACCTCGCCGGTGCCGCCGACCAGGGCCCGGCGGACGCCGCTGCCGCGGGCGCCGGACAGCCGGCGGTGGATGGAGTCCAGCACGAGGATGCTGTTGTCCAGCAGCATCCCGAAGCTGACGGTCAGCCCGCTGATGGTGATGAAGTTCACCGACACGCCGAAGAAATAGAACAGGGTCAGGCAGATGACGATGGCCAGCAGGATGGAGAAGATCACGATGCCCGTCAGCAGCACGCGGCGCAGGGCGATCGCCAGCATCACGAACAGCATGGCCAGGATGACCACCGAGCGGAGCACCAGCTCGCGCAGCTTGTCCTCGAGGTCCTTGCCCTCGTCCTGGTCGACCTGGAAGCTGACCGGGAACGGGGCCGCGGACTTGATCAAGGGCAGTTCGCCGCGCAGGCGGCGGCTGACGGAGATGGAATTGCGCCCGCTGCGCTTGGTGATGTTCAGGGAGACGACGTTCTCGCCGTTGATGCGGCTGTAGTAGGCGATGTCCTCGAAGTCGGGCTTCAGCGTGGCCACGTCCGACAGGCGGATGGTGCGTCCGCCCAGGGATTTCAGCTCGGCGCGCGCAAGAAGGGCCGAGGTCACCGAATCCCTTACGCTGACGGTCAGCTGGTAGCCGCTGCGCCGCACGGGGCCGGCGGGCAGGATGTCGTCCAGGGACTGCAGGCGGCCGACGATGCCGTCGGCGGTCAGGCCGTAGCGTTCCATCAACTCCAGGTTCAGCAGGATGCGCAGCAAGGGACGGGCGCCGCCCCGGAGCTCGGCGTCCGCGACCCCTGGTATGGCCAGGAAGCGGGGCACCAGCCAGGTCTCGGCGCGGTCGCGCAGCTCGTTCAGGGGCAGGGGGGAGATCAGGCTGACGGAGAAGAAATCCTCGGTGCGCAGTTCCTCGGGCACGTAGGGGCGGATCACGGGCTGGCCGGCCTGGGCGGGCAGGTTGCGCCGGACGGCGCCCAACCGTTCGGAAAGCTCCAGACGCGCGAATTCCATCTCGGTGCCGCGCTTGTACTTGACCGTGACGGTGGAACGACCGTGCCGGGATTGGGAGTCGATGTCCTCGACCGCGTGGCACCCGGCCACCGCCTCCTCGATCGGCAGGGTGATCGCCCGCTGGATGGCGCTGGGGGAGGCCCCGTTCCAGCTCGTGATGATGGACAGCTCGGGCAGCTCGGTCTCGGGCATGGCCTCGATGTTGAGGCGGGGCAGGGCGTAGATCCCGGTGACGATCAGGGCGCAGAACAGCATCCAGGTGGCCACAGGATGATCGACGGCGAAGCGGATCATCCCTCGTGCTCCCGGTCGATGCGGCTGTGCAGCACCTCGTAGACCGTCGGCGTCAGGAACAGCGTCACCAGGGTGGCCACCGACAGGCCGCCGATGATGGTGATGGCCAGCGGTCGCTGCATCTGCTCTCCCGTGCCCAGGCCCATGCCCATGGGCACCATGGCCAGCACGGTGGTCAGGGTCGTCATCAGGATGGGCCGCAGGCGCAGGTTGCTGGCCCGGTAGATGGCCTCCCTGCAGGGGAGGCCCTCCTCGGTGCGCAGGCGCCTGATGGTGGCCACCTTCACGATGGCGTCGTTCACGGCGATGCCCAGCAGGGCGATGATGCCGATGAGCGAGATGATATTCAGGGTCTGGCCCGTGAGCTCCAGGGTGACCAGGGCGCCGGCCACGCCCACCGGCAGCACGGACGAGATGATCAACGGATCGAGGAACGATTCGAACTGGGCGGCCAGGATCATGTAGACCAGCAGCGCCGACAGCAGCAGGGCGTAGCCCAGGTCCCGGAAGCTGTCGTTGATCTCTTCCTGCTCCCCGCCGGTCAAAAAGGAGACGCCTTCGGGCACGTCCATGCCGTCCAGCACCGCGTGCACGTCCTTCCAGACGGCGGCCAGGCTGCGCTCACGCACGTCGCCGGCGATGGTGATCTGGCGGCGCTGGTCGCGGCGGACGATCTCGCGCACGGGGGTGTCCATGGTCTTGATTACGAACGAGCCCAGGGGCACGGTCTTGCCTCCGGCCACCTGCACGGGCGAGGCCAGGACCTTGTCCAGGTCGTAGCGGTCGTCACGCGGCAGGCGCACGGCGATGTCGATGCGCTGTTCGACCTCGTTGTAGGTCGTGGCGACGGTGCCCTGGATCCTGTCCCGCAGCTCGCGGGCCAGGGCGTCGGGCTCCAGGCCGTAGCGCAGCGCCAGCTCGCGGTCGATCTGCACCTCGACCGCGGGGTTGCCCAGCACCCGGTCCATGTCCACGTCCTGCAGGCCCTCGATGGCGCGCAGCCTGGGCAGCAGCGAATCGGCCGCCGCCAGGGCCTGCTGGTTCTTCTCCGCCACCACGCCCAGGGTAAACGGCGCCTCCCCGCTGGTGAGGATCTCGCGCAGGCCCACGCCCTCTTCCCGGTAGGTGAAGGTCGCCCCCTTTCTGGCGTTCAGGACCGGTTGCAACAGGGAGCGGACATGGGCCTGGTCCCTGCGGCCGTGGCGTGAGGGGCGCAGCATGACCCGGATCCGGGCGGTGTTGGGGGCGCTGTACTCCTTGAGGCTGGCCAGGGTCTTCTCCGTCACGCCGACCTGGGTGTAGACCACCGCGACCTCGTCCAGGGGCGCCAGGAAGGAGGCGATCTGCTCGGCCGCCGACCGGGTGACCTCCAGCGGGGTTCCGGCCGGCATCTCCATCGCCAGGGTGAAATCGCCGCGGGTGCGCTCGGGCATGAAGGTGAACGCCATGCGCGAGCCCAGGTAGCCGGCCACCCCGAGCAGCACCGCCAGGACCAGGAAGAAGGCCCCCTTGTGGTCCAGCACCCGCACGAGCAGGGCATGATAACGGCGGCGCAGGGCCTCGAAGCCCGCGGCCACGGGGCGGAATACGAGCGCGGGCCTGTCGCCCGGGGTCTTGAGGATGTGGGCCGAGAGCATGGGCTGCAGCAGCAGGGCGGCGAAGATCGAGACCAGCAGGCTGATGGTCACGGTCAGGGCCTGGTCGCGGAAGAACTCGCCGGCGATGCCCGGCACGTAGATCACCGGGAAGAAGACGGCCACGGTGGTCAAGGTGGCCGCGATGACCGGCGAGGCCACCTCGGCGGCGGCCGCGGCGCACAGATCGCCCACCGACGCCTGCCCGCTGCGTTCCTTCAGGTAGCGGTTGATGTTCTCGATCACCACGATGGAGTTGTCCACCAGCATGCCCGCGGCCAGGGACAGCCCGCCCAGGGACATGAGGTTCAGGCTGACGTGGGAAAAATGCAGGAAGGCGAAGGTCGTGATGATGGACACGGGGATGGCCAGGCCCACCACCAGGGGGCTGCGCCAGTCCATCAGGAACAGCAGCAGCACCAGGAAGGCCAGCACCGCCCCGTAGATCAGCGAGTCCTGCAGGCCCTTGAAGCTCTCCTGCACGAAGTCGGCGTCGCGGTAGATGAAGGAGTAGTCCAGGTCCGGGTACTGGTCCTGGAGGATGCCCAGCACCTTGTCCACCTCGTCGGTGGCTTCGATGGTGTTGGCGCCCACCTCCTTGTAAAGGTGCAGCGAGACGACCTCGTCTACGCCGTCCAGGGTGAAGCCCTCGGGCTCGCGGATCCCGTCGCTTACCGTGGCGATATCCCCGATGGTCAGCTCGGTTTCGGCGGCGGGGATCTCGGTACGGCGGATCTCGTCCAGGTTCTCGAACTCGCCCAGAATGCGCAACGGCAGGTGCAACGGGCCCTTGCGGATGCGGCCGCCGGGAAAGCTCACGTTGGCCACCCGCAGGGCCGTGGCCAGATCCTCCATGGTCAGCCCGTACAGGCGCAGCTTCTGGAAGTCGGGCTCGACGATGATCTCCCGCTCGGCGCCCCCGATGACCTCGGCCTGGCTGATGCCGTGGATCTGCTCCAGGGCGGGCTTGATCACCTCGCGGGCGAATTCGGTCATCTGCTTGAGCGGGTCGTCGCCGTGCAGGACCATGATGGCGATGGGGCGGGCGCCGGGATCCCAGCGCAGGATCAGGGGCCGGTCCGCGGCGGCGGGGAAGTCCTCGCGGTAGGCCACGCGGTCGATGGCCTCGCGCAGGTGCAGGTTCGCGAAATCCATCTCCGTGCCCCACTCGTACTGCACGGTGATGGTCGAGACGCCCTCGCGCGTCTTGCTTACGATCCGGCGCACGCCGGCCAGTCCGGTGATGACCTCCTCCAGGGGGCGGGTCACCAGGCGGGTCAGGTCGTCGGCGGGGGTGTCGGCGTAGTTGGTGATGACCGTCAGGTTGGGGTAGTTGATGGCCGGCAGCAGGTCGACCGCCAGGCGCTCGCGCGCTTTCAGACCGATGAGCACCAGGCCCGCGAAGAGCATGATGACGGCCACGGGACGGCGGACGGCGCTCCGGATGATCATCGGCCGCCGCCTTCAGCGCCGGCGGCGAAGGCCCAGCGGTCGCGGGGGGGGACGTGCTTGCGGATCTTGATCTTGGCCTGATGGGCCAGGGTCAGGTGGTCGCTGACCACGACCTCGTCACCGGCAGCGAGGGTGCCGCCGCTGTGCACGCCGGTGATCTCGACCCAGTCCTCGTTCTGCAGGCCGACATCCACGTACAGCCACTGGGCGCGGCCGTCGACGGCCTTGAACACCAGGGGCCGGTCGTCCCGGATCAGCAGGGCGTCCTTGGGCACCAGCAGGCGGTCGGGATAGACCACGCCGGCGATGCGGGCGCGCACGAACATGCCCGGCCGGAATTTCTCGTCGGGGTTGTCGAAGCGGATCAGGACCTCGCAGGTGCGGGTGGCCTGGTCCAGGGTGGGGCTGATGACGTCCACCCGGGTCTGCAGGGTGTCCCCGGTGGCGGGGATCGCCAGCAGGACGGGCCGGCCGGGTTCGAGATCCCGCAGGTCCGCCTCCAGCACGTTGACCCGGGCCTCGAGCTTGCGGTTGTTGTAGATGGTGCAGACCGTCTGGCCGACCGTGGCCATCTCGCCCTGGACCACGGACAGCCCCTGGATGACCCCGGAGAACGGCGCCTTGATCTCGGTGTACTCCAGGTTCAGGCGGGCCCTCTCCTCGGCCAGGCGCGCGTCGGCCAGGCCGGTGCGCTGCTCGAACACCGCGTCGCGGAACGCGCCCGCATGGAGGGCCTGCATCTCGGCCTCCAGCAGGCGGTTGCGGTACTCGTCCTCGGTCAGGGTCCCCTTGGCGCGCAGGGCCTTGAGCTCGTCGCGGCGCAGGGTGAAATCATGCAAGGCCGTGTGGTCGACCGTGAAGGTATCGGCCTCGGCGGCCATCTGGCTCAGGGCCTGCAGGTGCTTGTAGCGGCTTTCCTCCAGGGCGATCTCGTACTCGCGCGGGTCGATGCGGGCCAGCACCTGGCCGCGGCGCACGTGGTCCCCGTCCCTGACCTTCACGGCGATGAACTGCCCGGCCACCTTGGCCTTGATCACGGCCGACTTCGGCGTCTTGATGGCGCCGTCGGCGAACACCGACTGGACCAGGTCGCCGCGCCTGACAGGACCCACGTTGACCTTGATGGACTTTTCCTTCCGGGGCTTCTTCTTGACCTTGGTGCTGTCGGAAGTGGCGGTGCTGTCGTTGCCTGCGGCGGAGCTCGCCTGGTCGCCCTGCCGGCACCCGGCAAGGGCCAGAACCAGCAGCAGGGGCAACCAGAACCGGGGACGTGAATTTACCAGCAGCATGCGATACTCCCGCGTTGATCCCTCGATCAGTTCAGAGTCAGACCGTAACAGATGACTTCCAGGGGGGTGGTCTCATCTTCACCGGAGTCTTGGCCGGCCACCGCCTGCTGGTTCAGGAAGGCGTCCAGGGCGCCCGTGATGATCAGGAGCCGACCGTCGCGCAGAACCTGGAGGCTGTCCCGCTGGGGGTCGTAGGAACCGGGCAGGGCCACCTGGCGCAGAAACGTCCCCTGGCCGTCGAACACGTCCAGCACATCCCAGCAACCGCTCGGTGGGGTGTTGATGCCCGGGCTGGTCTGCACCCACAGCAGACCGTCATCGGTGCACCACATGCCGGTGATCACCGGGGGCTTGTCCTCCACGACGTACCGCCGGGGCGGCACGGGATAATTCCCGCCCACACCTTCGAGGATCTTGTGGGCCACGGATTTCTGGTCGGATGTGCGGTCCGGAACCACCACCGGGCGTGTGAAGGCCAGGGTCGGGTCTTCGTCGGTGGTGTAGGCGGCGATGCGGTAGGCGTTGCGGTCTGCCGCCGCGTACACGGTTCCGTCGGCGGCGGCGGCGCAGCGGCTCCAGATGAAGTCCATGCCCGCTTCCGACAGTTCGAAATCATTGTAGTCGATGATCGATTGCTTGGTGAGCAGCTCGTTGAGCTGGAGACCGTCCTGGTCGCACACCGCAAGGAAGTAGTCCTGGATGCTCTTGCCGGCCCCGGCGAAGCTCATGCGGATGCCTGCCAGCACCATGCCCCGGGGGTGGGGAAGGCCGCGCACCAGAACCACGAACTGGCCCCCGTCCGCCCCGGGTCTGGAATAGGTCACATCGCCGGCGGGGGTGCCGTCGCCATGGATGCGGACGATGCGGCCGGGAAAACCCTGCAGCAGGCAAAGGGTCCCGTCCGGAGCCAGGAGCATGTCACCGGGGCGGCGGATCTCGCCGGGACCGTCCCCCTCGCGGCCCAGGGTGGCCTTCATTTCTCCCTGAGCGGAGATGGCCACCACCCGGGACAACTGGCTGTCCAGCAGCAGGACGTCGCCCTGGGGATCGACGCGGGCCGAGGCGATGTTGCCGAAGAAAACCTCGTCATCATCGCCGCCGGCGCGCCACTGTTCCGTCAGAAGGGCGGTGGTCTGTCCTTGGGCCGGGGTGGCGGGGTTGTCCTTCAGCACCGTCCCGGTCTGGGCCGAAACCCCCGCCGCCAGCAACAGGTACAGGGCCATGATCGCACGGATTTTCATTGATCTCCCCCCTCGTGGTCCCTACTTGACGCGGTAACAGACGACCGACATGGGCTCGGCCTCCTCGTCCTCGTCCGTCGATGCGGAATTTGCGTTGAGCACGGCGTCCCAGAAGCCGGTGATCAGGAACACCCGGTCCCCGGCGAACATCAGGCGGTCGGCCGCAGGATCGCCCTCGCACTTGACGCCCACCTGGCGCACGAATTCACCCTCGGGGCTGAACACGTCGTAGACGGCGAAATACCCCGGTTGGGGCTCGAACATCTGGCGGCTGGGCAGCACCCAGATGTTGCCGTCCGGGGCCACGCGCAGATCCTCGACATCCTGCTCCCGGTCCTCGATTTCGGTGGGGGTGCCGGGGGGGAACTGGGCCGCCTGGGCCTCCATGATGGACTGGAACCGCTTGCGGACCTCCTCGGTTCGGGTCCACGACTCGTACTTGCGGTCGATGACCCGGTCCAGGGTCCCGTCGGGGTTGAAGACGCTCAGGGCGTACTGGTAGCGGGGGATGCAGGCGATGACCTTGCCGTCGGGCGCCACATCCATGCGCCACCAGATGAAGTCGCTGTCCAGCTCACGGAACTTGAAGTCCTTGTTGAATTTCCAGGTGACCGGGCGCTCGATGTAGGAGGCGGTCTGCTGCCCCTGCAGGTCATAACCGCGCAGGAAGAAGTTGCGGGTCTGGGTCATGGTCGACTGGTCCATGCTGATCTGGATGCCGCCCAGAACCAGGTTGCCGCCGGCGCCGCGGCAGTTGACCAGGGCCAGAAAACCGCCTTCGGTGGCGTCGCCCAGGTCGGGCTTGAACTCGCCGGCCGGCGTGCCGTCCAGGTTCAGCTTGACGATCTTGCCGGGGAAGATCTGCACCAGGCCCAGGGTGCCGTCGGGCATGAACACCATGTCGCCCGGCCGCGTGATCTCGCCGGGGCCGTCGCCCTGGCGGCCCAGGGTCCGGATGAATTCGCCGTCGGGGGAAAACACCTGCGCCTGGGAGAGCTGGCCGTCCAGCAGGTAGATATCACCATCCGGGGCGATCAGCACGCGGGAGATGACTCCCAGCAGGACATCCTCGTCGTCCTCGCCGCCGATGCGCCACAGCTCCTCTAGGTTCATGTCCTGCAGGCCGTCGCGGGGCGTGTCCCCGTTCCTGACGTGCAGCACCCCGTCTGCGGTCGTTTCCTGCGCGGCCCGGGCGCCGGCAGGCAGCAGCAGGATGCACAGCAGAACGGGCAGCCACCAGCGGGCGAAGCGGAGGGGTTTCAAGGTATTCATTTTCAACTCCTGGTTCGGGTAGCGTCGGGGGATCGTATCACACCCTTACTACCCGTGTGGGGGGAGGATATTCGGTTGCAGAGCAATCGTCACTACGGATCACCGGTATCCTGGTTACAATAATTATCGGGCCGCGGGGGATTTGATGACCCACAACACCATGCGGTCCGCGGCCTGGGATAGGCTCAGGCCCCCCTGAACGGAAGTTTCCCCCGTCACCTGCCATCCCGATCTGCGCAATTGCGCCAGGATCGCCGGCCCCTGGCCGCCGTGCCCGGTTTCCAGGGGGAAGGCGACCCACGTCACCGGCACCGGAGGGGCGGGGGTCAGGTGGGGGGCCAGCGCGGCGCCCGTCGCCCCGGGCCAGGGGTCCAGGCCCTGGCCGGCGAACACCAGGATCCGGGCGATGCGGCCGGGTTCGGCCATTGCCAGGGACAGCAGGGGGCCGGCTCCTCCGTCGATGCCCACGCCCAGGGCCCGGCTCGCTGCCAGGTAATCCAGCGCCCATGACAGGCAGGCCCGGGCTTCGGCCTGCTCATCGGCCAGGGGCATGTTCGCCTGCGGGGCATGAGGCACCACGTAGACCGGGCGCCCATGGAAGTCCGGGCCGCTGGTCAGCTTGCCATGCTCGTGATTGCGCGCGATGCGGTCGATGAGGTACCCCTCGTGCCCGGCCGCCTGGTGCAGGACCAGCACCGGCAACAGGGGGGGCGCCTTCCGGGTCGAATCCGCGACGGCGGTCAGGTACAGGGTGCAGAGCCGGTCCTGCCCCCTGGGCCCCGGGTAGACCATGGTCACGGGACCGTGCTCGGGCAGGATCGATCCGGTGGCGGTGGCCTGGTTCAGCATGGATTGCAGATCCTGGACGGTCGTGGCGATGGGGCCGGGGTTGCGGCGCGTCAGATGCGCCGCCCGGGCCTCGGAGATGGATGCCAGCAGCCGGTCCAGGGTGGGCTGTTCCTGCTCCTTCACCCGGGCGATGCGTTGCCTCAGGTCCTGCTCCCAGCCCGGGGAAAACCGCAGCACCGACGTGCTCCAGGTGGCCTCGTCCCCGTCGGGGAAGCGCAGGCCCACATGCACGAGGTAGGCGCCGGTCTGCAAACCCCGGAAATCGACCTGGCGGATCAAGGTGTTGACGCCCCGCTTGAGCGCGACGGGCTCCGAATGGGGTCCTCCGGGCAGCACCGAGTGGGTGGCAGGATCCTGGAACCCGAGGGTCAGCCTCGCCTGCCCGTCCCGGGCGCTGACGACGGTCAGCCGCAACCGCACCGGCTGGTCGCCGCTGATGGAATCCGATACCCGACCCATGAAGAGCTCGCGGTCCAGGGATTCCAGCTTGAAGGTCAGGGGCACGAAGCGGTGGCGGGCCGCTCGGGGGGCCCAGGCCCAGGGGTCGGGCATCAGGTAGGCCTTGGCATAGCCGTGGGTGCTGTCGCGGCGGACCTGGATGTTGATCCCCATGCGCTGGTCCGCAAGCGGATGGAAGGGCATGACCGCCTGCCAGGGGATGGAGAAGGTAAGGACGGCGCGGCCGTCTTTATCCCGGTCGAACTTGGGATCCATCTCGGTGATGCGCTGCCAGCGGCGGACACCCGGCAGGTACTGGGCGGCGGTGGGCCCGCCTTTCTCGAAGCCGGCGGCGAAGGTGAAGGTGTTGCCGCCGTCGAACGCGGCCGTGCTGTCGGGGATCGCCAGGGTCACCACCACGCCGGCGCCGCCGGCCCAGGGTGGCAGGCCCGAAGCGGCATAGTCGTCCCAGCCCTTGCCGGTGGTGATCCGTATCCGCAGGCCGGTCTGCAGCCAGCGCAGCTCGACCGTGGGGGCCAGGCCGCCGCCCTCGGCGGTATCCAGAATGGCCGCAGGTGACCAGGCGTCGTACCGGACGCGCAGGGCCCTGTTGCGGCTGAGGGCGGCCAGGCTGTTGGCCGCTTCGGCGTCCAGCCGGAAAAGCCGGGGGTCGTCGGCGACGCCCGTGAGGTCGGGATCCCGCAGGGCGAAGCCCATCTCGTCGAAGCCTGCGGCGAGGGCCCGTCTGAGGGTGGCCAGGGCCTGCCGGGCATCGCCCGCGCGGTTTTCCAGGCAGGCCTGGTTGTACAGCATCCGCTTGTCGCCGGGGTAACGGGTATTGAACGCTTCCAGCATGGTGCAGGCGTGGCGCCAGTCGCCGGTGCGCAGGGTGTCGAAGATGGCCTGGGCCGTCTTCTGCCGGGGCAGGGGATCGGCGGCGCGGGCCTGGCCGACGAAATCCGGCAACAGCAGGCCCAGCAGGATGACCGGCATGAGGATCACAACACGGGGGAAGGGGAGGGGGCGTGGCGGCAAAACGGAACCTCGTTTGGTGGCGGGGAGCATGGATTCTCATGATAATGTGGACCGTCGGTGGGGTCAAAACCCATCTGAGCGCGGGTTGTTCCCGTTGACGGGGTGTTTCCGTTGACGGGGTTGAATCACCGGGCCGCCGGGTGTATGGTCCGGGTGCCACCGCACGCGATCATCTGGTCGAAGGAGAGGTCGTCATGGCCATCGTTCCTTTCCACATCGTCGATGCTTTCGCCGACCGGCCGTTCACCGGCAACCCGGCCGCCATCATCCCCAACGCCACCGGTCTGAGCGAACAGGACATGCTCCGGATCACCGACGAGCTGTCCATGGAGGCCGGGTTCATCCTGCCGCCCGCGGTTGCCGGGGCCGACATCAGGCTGCGGTTCTTCACCCAGCGGCGCGAGGCGGCCCTCAGTGGCCACGTCGCCATCGCGGCGTTCGCCTCCATGGCCGACCGCGGTTTCTACCGGGTTTCGCCGGCCGGCATGGACCTCAAGGTGGAAACCGGTGCGGGGGTTCTGCCCGTGCATCTCGGCTTGCGTGAAGACGGCCACGTGCTGGTGACCCTGGATCTGCCCGCGCCCCGGTTCGGCGAACCGGTTTCGGCGGGGGAGCTGGCCTCGGCCCTGGGGGTCTCGGCGGTGTGTCTGGCGCACAAGGGGGCCGGGCCCCAGCGCGTGTCCTGCGGTTTCGACCAGATCGTGGTGCCGGTGTGCGAGAAGGATGTCATCCGCGGCGAGTTCCGCGACAGCGAGGCCATCGGCAAGCTGACCGACCTGCGCGGGGTGGGCGGCTTGACCCTGGTCTGCCCCTACACCCACAGCGACCAGGCCGATTTTTATTTGCGGTTCTTCCACCCGCGCCTCGGCGCCCAGGAGGACATCGCCAGCGGCACGAGCATGGGTGCGGCGGCCGCCTACCTTGTGCACAACAAGCTGGTGCCCATGAACGACGAGATCACCATCACCACCGAACAGGGCCACGCCCTGGGCCGGCCGACCCTGGCCCGGCTTCGGGTCAGCGCTCCCGAGGGCCGCATCACCAGGGTGCTGCTCGAGGGCACCGGCGTGGTGGTCATGCGCGGGTCGTTCCACTTCCCGAGCAAGGTGCTCAGGGCGCAGGGTTGAAACTTACTTGACCATTGTCACGCGCCTTGTGGCGCTGAAATCACCTGCCTGCAACCGGACCAGGTACACGCCGGCACCCACGGTCCGGCCACGGTTGTCATCGCCACGCCATACCTCGCTGAACGATCCGGCCGGCATCTCGCGGCCTGAAATCAGAGTCTTGACCAGTTGCCCCCGCAGATCGTAGATGCGCAGATCGACCGCGGCAGGCTGGGCCAAGGCGAAGTGCAGGGTGGTCGTGGGGTTGAAGGGGTTGGGGAAGGCTGGATCCAGGACGATGCCGACCGGGGCCGCCGGGCCAACCCCGGAGACTGGCAGCAGGTCGTTGCGGAGGATTTGCAGGCCATACTCATAATCTGCGACATAGGCGTAGCCGCCGCCGACTGCGACGCCTTTAGCAAAGCCATCCGTGTCAAAGAATCCCTGCTCGAAGGGAGCCGAAGGGTTTGTCACGTTGATGATGCGCAGGCCATTGTAACCATCGGCCACATAGGCGTAACTGCCGCTGACTGCGACATTTTCTGCCTGGCCAGCGGTGTCTAGGAATCCCTGCTCGTAAGGTGCTGAAGGGTCTGTCACATTGATGATGCGCAGGCCGTCATCATCATCGGCCACATAGGCATAGCAGCTGTCGATTGTGACGCTCAAAGCCCTGTCAATCGAGTCAAAAAATCCCTGCTCGAAGGGTGCGGAGGGGTCTGTCACGTTGATGATGCGCAGGCCATCCGAATAATCAGCCACATAGGCGTAACCACCGCTGACAGCGACACCCAAGGCATAGTTACCCGTGTCGTAGAACCCCTGCTCGAAAGGTGCCGAGGGGTCTGACACGTTGATAATACGCAAGCCACCATCCTCATCAGCCACATAGGCATAACTACCGCTGACCGCGATGCCAAAAGCAAAGCCAGCCGTGTCAAGGAATTTCTGCTCGTAAGGTGCTGAGGGGTCTGTCACGTTGATGATGCTCAGGCCGCCATTTGCCACATAGGCATAGCTGCCGCTGACCGCGACGCCAAAAGCAAAGCCAACAGTGTCAAGGAATCCCTGCTCGTAAGGTGCTGAAGGGTCTGTCACATTGATAATGCGCAGGCCACCATACGCACCTGCAACATAGGCATAGCCGCCGCTGACTGCGACGCCCTCAGCTTGGTCACCAGTATTAAAGGATCCCTGCTCGAAGGGTGCGGAGGGGTCTGTCACGTTGATGAAGCGCAGGCCATCATACCTGTCAGCCACATAAGCATAGCCGTCGCTGACTGCGACACCATAAGCCAGATCACCCGTGTCAAAGAAACCCTGCTCGAATGGTGCTGAGGGGGCAGTTACGTTGATGATGCGCAGGCCATCCGAATAATCTGCCACATAGGCAAAGCCGCTGCTGACTGTGACGCAATAAGCAAAGCCAACAGTGTCAAGGAATCCCTGCTCGTAAGGTGCCGAGGGGTTTGTCACGTTGATGATGCGCAGGCCATCCAACTCATCTGCCACATAGGCGTAACTGTCGCTGACCGCGACACCCAAGGCCACGCTACCGGTATCAAAGAAACCCTGTTCGAAAGGTGCTGAGGGGTTTGTCACGTTGATGATGCGCAGGCCATCGAAACCATCGGCCACATAGGCATAGCCGCCGCCGACTGCTACATCCCAAGCCCAATCACCCGTGTCAAGGAATCCCTGCTCGCAAGTTGCTGCTGGATCTGCCACGTTGATGATGCGCAGGCCAAGGTCACCATCAGCCACATAGGCAAAGCCGCCGCTGACCGCGACGCCGTAGGCCCAGCCATCGGTATCAAAGAACCCCTGCTCGTAAGGTGCTGAGGGGTCTGCCATATTGATGATGCGAAGGCCACCTTCCCCATTGGCGACATAGGCGAAATCGCCTGCGATCGCGATGGCATTAATGGTACCCTGCATAGCCACTTTACCTTGTCGCATAGGTTGCCCAGGATTGGTGGCGTCCGCCACCTCCAAGTACCCCCCGTTGCCAAAGCACGCGAGATTCCCTTCCCTGGCTACGGTCTCACAAGGTCCCGTCGCCCAGGCTCCCATCCATGTGGCATTTTCGCTGTCGCCGGTCTGCTTGTCGGGGGAGGGGTTTTTTGCGGCCTGGGCCCTGTCTGGTCCATGGAGATCATGGTGAGAAAAGGGCCGGTCCATACCGGGTGTGGGGGGATGATGCTCTGGCACCTGGGCGACGACCAGCATCGGCAGCATGAGACAAATCACACCAGACAGGAGAAACACAACCTTACGCATGACAATAAACCTCCAATTAAACTAATCAGATAAGTGAGTAGAAAAGATTTTACTTTGATACGCCGATCAATGTCAAATTCATCGCTGGAGCATGGATAATAATATTTTATTATGCCCTGGAAATGTGTCTACCGTCCATTGGACAGGTGCAAGCTCTTGTTATGCAATATTCCGCTCATCTCTGACTAATTGGTTTGAGCGCGGATATCTCTTTCGCCCCCGAACTGTGCATAGCATGCCACAGGTCCCAATCCTGCTGCAAACCGAGCCAGAAATCCGCCGGCATCCCGAGAACTCTCGCCAGCCTCAGGGCCGTATCCGGTGTCACGGATCGGCGCCCCCTCACGATCTCATTCAAGCGTGGATAAGATACGCCCAATCGAATGGCGAATGCGCTCTGGGTCAACCCCAGAGGCTTCAGAAACTCCTCAATCAAAATTTCACCCGGGTGTGTCGGTGGGCGCTTCGACGGCAACCGCCGCCCTACCCGCGGATCAGTGGTAGTCCGCGATTTCGACTTCGTAGGCATGTCTATCCTCCCATTCAAAACAGATCCGGTACTGCTGGTTGATCCGGATACTGTACTGGTTTTTTCGGTCACCGCGAAGGTGCTCCAGGCGATTCCCCGGTGGCACTGACAGCTCCCTCACCTCGCGAACGCGGTTGATTTGATCAAGCTTACGCCTGGCTATCGGCCAAAGTGAAGGGGGGCAGCATTGCCGGGCGGCTCGTGTGTCCACACCATCGAATACATGCTCGGTGCCTTTATCCCTGAATGACCGTATCATGGGTCATATTATAACGGTGCCTATTATTCGTGTCAACCATATTTGCATAACTAAAGTTTATTACCCCAGCACCAGATCCCTGGTATCCCGCGCGATCATCAGTTCCTCGTTGGTCGGCACGATCATGATCTTTACCCGCGAGCTCATCTTGGAGATGATGGCCTCGTCGTGGCGGGTGGCGTTCTTGAAGGGATCCAGGACCGCGCCGATGGCCTCCAGGCCACGGCAGGCCCACTCGCGCACCAGGGAGGCGTGTTCACCGACGCCGGCGGTGAAGATGATCGCGTCCACGCGCCCCAGGGCCACGGCGTAGGCGCCGATGTACTTGCGGATGTGGTAGGCGTAGACCTCCAGGGCCAGCCGCGCGCGGTCGTTGCCGTTGGCGTAGGCACGCTCGACGTCGCGCAGGTCGCTGCTGATGCCGCTGATCCCCAGCATGCCGCTCTTCTTGTTGAGCATCTGCTCCACTTCGGCCAGCTTCATGTCCAGGCGGCGGGCCAGGTAACCCACGATGGCCGGGTCGATGTCCCCGCTGCGCGTGCCCATCATCAACCCTTCCAGGGGCGTCAATCCCATGCTGGTGTCGATGGACTTGCCGCCGAGCACCGCGGCCACCGACGCGCCGTTGCCCAGGTGGCAGGTGACCAGGTTCAGGTCGTCGACGTCGCGCTCGAGGATCTCGCCCGCGCGCAGGGTCACGTAGCGGTGGCTGGTGCCGTGGAAGCCGTAGCGGCGGATCTTGTACTTCTCGTACAGATCGTAGGGGATGGGGTAGATGTAGGCCCGGTCGGGCATGGTCTGGTGGAACGCGGTGTCGAACACGCCGACCATGGGCACATCCGGCATGACCTTCTGGGCGGCTTCGATGCCCGTGATGTTGGCCGGGTTGTGCAGGGGGGCCAGGGGGATGCATTCCTTCAGCGCGTCGATCACGTCCTCGGTGATGATCACCGAGCCCGAGTACTTCTCGCCGGCGTGGACCACGCGGTGGCCCACCGCGGCGACCTCCTGCATGCTGCCCAGGACGCCGTGGTCGGGATCGGTCAGGGCGCTCAACACCATCTGGATGGCCGCCGCGTGGTCGGGGATAGGCAGTTCCAGCCGGATGTCCTCGCCGCCGGCGGGGCTGTAGGTGTGGACGCCCTCGTCCTGGCCGATGCGCTCGACCAGGCCCTTGGCCAGCAAGGTCTCGCCGGACATGTCCAGAAGCTGGTACTTCAACGAACTGCTGCCGCAGTTGATCACCAGCACGTTCATGGCCTGGGACGCGGGCATGGTTCCTCTCCGGTCAGGCGGTCTGCAGGGCGGTGATGGCCGCCACGTTCACGATATCATCGACGCTGCAACCGCGCGACAGGTCGTTGACCCCCTTGGCCATTCCCTGCAGCACAGGGCCCACCGCCTCGGCGCCGGCCAGGCGCTGCACCAGCTTGTAGCCGATGTTGCCGGCGTCCAGGTCGGGGAAGATCAGCACGTTGGCACGGCCCGCGACGGGGCTGTCCGGGGCCTTGCTCTTGCCCACGGCCGGCACGATGGCCGCATCCAGCTGCAGCGGGCCGTCCACCACCAGCTCCGGAGCCTTTTCCCGCACCAGCCGGGTGGCCTCGCTCACCTTGTCCACGTCCGGTCCGCCGCCGCTGCCCTTGGTCGAGTAGCTGAGCATGGCCACCCTGGGTTCGAACCCGCACAGCCGGCGCGCGGTGGCCGCGGTCGCGACGGCGATCTCGGCGAGCTGTTCGGCGGTGGGCTGGGGGTTGACGGCGCAGTCGCCGAACACCAGCTGGCCCTCATGGCCGAAGGGCCAGTCGGGCTTGACCATGACGAAGCAGCTCGATACCAGGCTGCAGCCGGGGGCGGTGCCGATGATCTGGAACCCGGCGCGCAGGACGTTGCCGGTGGCGTTGACCGCCCCGGCGACCATGCCGTCGGCCATGCCCTTGCTGACCAGCATGGCGCCGAAGAACAGGGGGTCGTCCATGACGGTGGCGGCCTCGGCCTCGGTCATGCCCTTGTGCTTGCGCAGCTCGTGGTAGGCGCGGATGAACTCGTTGCGGTAGGTCGAGCGGGCCGGATCGATGATGCCGATGCCCTCGGCCGGGACGCCCAGCTCCTGCAGCTTGCCGGTGATGACGGCCTCGTCGCCCAGCAGGACCACCTTGGCGAAGCCCTCGTCGCGGATGATGCCCGCGGCCTTGAGCATGCGCTCGTCCCACGCCTCGGGCAGGATGATGGTCCGTTTCAGCTCGGCGGCCTTGCGCCGCAAACCCTGCACGAAATCCATGTTTTCGGCTCCCTGAAATAAGGAAACAAACCTTGAGGTTCGGAGGAAAAGTGGGTGGCGCCCCTCACCCTGTCAATGTATAAACATTTCCTCGGAAGGCAGGGAACAGACGGGGTCGGCGCCGGGTTTCGGGCGGCGGTCAACCTTGCTCGAGATCCGTGAGCTGGCTCAGCTTCATCTCGCCGGATTCGCGCATGGTCACCAGCAGGTCTGCCAGGGTGAAACTCTCCCAGAATTCCTGCATCCGCCGGCTGAGCAGGGTCCAGATGGACCGGGTCAGGCAGTCGTCGGAGCGGTCGCAGACCTGAGGGTCCTCGACGCAGTCGACCAGGGAGGTGTGGCTGTCCAGGGCCAGGATGATTTCCCAGAGGTTGATTTCACCGGGGTCGCGGGCCAGGGTGTAGCCGCCCCGCACGCCCTTGCGGCTGCGGATGAGCCCGGCCTTGCGCAGGGTGCCTACCACCTGCTCGAGGTACTTGCCACTGATCTCCTGGCTCTCGCTGATGGTGCTGATGGGCACCGGATCACCGCCGTAGCAGTCGGCGATCTGCAGGATCGCGCGCAGGCCGTATCGAACCTTGGTGTTGACTTTCATGGGACCCAGCTCCTGGGGTTGAACCGGTAACCGGCGGCGACAGCACTCTTAATTTCCCCAAATCTACACTGTTTTCCGGTCCAGGCAAAGCCATTGTTACCCGGATGGGCCTCTGCAGGTGGACATCCGGGGCTCCCGTGCTTATCCTGCGGTGAATTCATTCCGGTCTTCAAGAGGTGAAAGCATGGATTCTCGGGCGCGCAAGGAATTTATCAGGTCATTGCCCCTGGCGGACATCCACCGCCATTTCGACGGTTCGATCCGGCCCCGGACCCTCTGGGAGCTGTCCGAGAAGTACTACCGGGCGGTGCCGGGGCTGGACTACGAGCAGTTCCGCCATTACCTGCAGTGGGACGACAGCCAGGACAGCACCCTGCTGGACTACCTGGACAAGTTCCATGTGCCTCTGCAGTACACCCAGTTCTACGACAACATCCGGCGCATCAGCTACGAGCTGGCCGAGGACGCGTACCGGGACGGGGTGCGTCTGCTGGAACTGCGCATGAACCCGCTGATCCACCGCCGGGCCGGTCTGACCACCCGCCAGGTCATCGCGGCCACGCGCAAGGGGCTGGGCACCTTCGCGGCCGAGCATCCCGATTTCCAGACGGGGATCATCGTCATCGCCATGCGCAACCACGGCGGCAACATGGCCCGCCTGCTGCTGCGCGAGGTCGTCGGCGAGCTGGAGGCGTACCACGACGGCATCGGCGTCATCGGCTTCGACATCGCCGGCCACGAGGCGCCGTTTCCGCCGGTGCTGTTCACCGACGCGTACGCCCTGGCCGACCGCATGGGGCTGAAGAAGACCGCCCACGCCGGCGAGAGCGAGGGCCCCGAGCGCATCTGGGAGGCCCTGGACAACCTCGGACCCCAGCGCATCGGCCACGGGACCAGCGCGGGCCGGGATCCGGAGCTGATCAAGCGCCTGGCCGCCGACGGGGTGTACGTCGAGGTCTGCCTGTCGTCCAACCTGCAGACCGGGGCGGTGGGATCCCTGGCCGACCACCCCCTGCCGCGCTTCCTGGAAGCGGGGGTCAAGGTGGCCCTGTGCACGGACAACCCCACCGTCAGCAGCACCAGCTTGTCCCGCGAGTACGAGCTGGCCATGACGACCTTCGGGTTCAGCGAGGACGACATGCGCCGTCTGGCCAGGATGTCCTGCGCGGGCACCTTCCTGGCGGCCGGGTGCCGCTGCGCGGGGGGCGCCTAGCGGCTTGCCACCTGCCGGAGGCGGGTTTAGTTTCCCCATGGATTGATAGCGGATAACGGTTTCCCAGCGAGGTGGATCATGAAGCGCAAGATCAAGCGGATCGCCATCCTGACCGGCGGCGGCGACGTCCCCGGCCTGAACTCGGCCATGAAGCAGGTCGTCTGGCGCTGCAAGCGCGAGGGCATCGAGGTGCTGGGCTTCCGCCGCGGCTGGAAGGGCCTGAGCAGCTACCAGCCCGAACTCGGCCTGGAAGGCAACCCGGAATGGGTCACCAGGCTGAACTGGAATGATGTGCGGACCATCGACCGCAGCGGCGGCACGTTCCTGCACACCTCGCGCACCAATCCCGCCAAGGTGCGCGAGGCCGACATGCCCGAGCACCTCAAAAAAGAGGGCATGACCTACCCGGCGGACATCACCGACACCGTCGTGGCCAACCTCGAATCCCTGGAGATCGACGCCCTGATCCCCATCGGCGGCGACGACACCCTCAGCTACGCCGCCCGCCTGAACCAGGCCGGCTACCCGCAGGTGGCCATCCCCAAGACCATGGACAACGATGTCTACGGCACCGATTACTGCATCGGATTCGGGACGGCCATCACGCGCAGCGTCCAGGCCATCAACGATCTGCGCACCCCCGTGGGCAGCCACGAGCGCATCGGCGTGGTCGAGCTGTTCGGCCGCAACAGCGGCGAGACCTCGCTGATCGCCAGCTACCTGGCCAACGTGGACCGCGCCCTGATCTCGGAGGTGCCCTTCGACGTCGAGCGCCTGTCCGAGATGGTCGTCAAGGACAAGGCGGCCAACCCCAGCCATTACGCCATCATCACCATCAGCGAAGGCGCCACCACCGTCGGCGGCGAGATCTTCGAGACCGGCGAGACCGATGCCTACGGCCACAAGAAGCTGGGCGGGGTCGGCCTGTGGACCGCCGAGAAGATCAAGGAGCACACCGGGATGGGGGTGACGTACCAGCAGCTGGGGTATATGATGCGTTGCGGCGCACCGGACGCCCTGGACCGCATGGTGGCCATGAACTTCGCAAACCTGGCCATGGACATGCTCCTGGACGGGGCCAGCGGACTGATGACCGTCCTGCAGGACGGCAAGTACACCACCGTGGGCCTGAACTCGGTCATCGAAGGGGTCAAGCGCGTCGATGTGGAGCGCTTCTACGACGAGAAGGAATACAAGCCCGTGATCAGGCGGGTCCAGAACCTGCCCATGTTCCTCAGATAAACCGGAGGCCCATGCGCCAGCGCGGTTTCTTCATGCTCCTGGCGGCGGTCGTGCTGCTCGTGGCCGCGGGCTTCGCCCTGCGCGGCTACATCACCGACGACACCTACATCCACCTGCGCTACGCCGAGAACCTCCTGCACCACGGCGAGTTCTCCTTCAATCCCGGCGAGCATTCCTACGGCGCCACGAGCCCCCTGTGGATCTTCGGCCTGGCCCTGCTGCTGGTGGCGGGGGTGGCGCCTCTGAGCGCGCCCTTCGTGCTGGGGGCCCTGTCGGCCCTGCTGACGGTGGTTGTGGCCTGGGTGCTGCTGCGGCGGATGGATCTGCCTGCGAGCTGGCGGGCCGTGACCCTGCTGCTGATCACCTGCGATGTGTGGTTCCTGCGCTGGAGCTTCTCGGGTATGGAGACGCCCCTGGCCACGGCCCTGCTGCTGGTGCTGCTGGTGCCGGTGGTGCAGGAAGGGGGCCTGGCTCCCGGCGCGCGCGGCCAGCACCTGGCCTGGGGGGCGGCCGCCGGCCTGGCGGGGCTGGTGCGGCCGGAGTTCATGCTGATCGCGCCGCTGGCCTGGCCCTGGCTGGCGTGGGCCGGGCGCAAGGGTCGCAGGGCATCCGGATGGCTGCTTGACGGCCTGGCTGCCGCCGTGGGGTGGGCGCTGGTGGTCGGCCCCTGGCTGGGGTTCGCATGGTGGTCGTTCGGGCGCTTGACACCAGGTACGGCCGCGGCCAAGAGCGCGGCGTTGACCTTGGCGCCGACGGTGGTGCTGGGGTATGTGAAGCAGGCGGTCGCGGTGCTGGCGGTGACCCAGGGCGCGGTGTGGCTGGGGGTGGTGGCGGTGGTGATCATCGCCGTGGCCGCGGCGGTCCGCCGCGGCGGTCATGCGGCCGGTCGTTTCAGCCGCGCCGAGGTGGCCCTGATCGGGGCGGTGCTGACCTGGTCGGCCGCGCTCACCGCCGGTTACGCCCTCAAGCAGGTGTGGATCATCTCACGCTACATCTGCCCGCTGGCCCCGGGCCTGTTGCTGGTCGCGGCCCTGGTCGCACGGCGCGCCGAGGGCTCGTTGGGCGCGGCATCCCGGCGGCTGCCCCGGGGTGTGTTGGGGGTGGCCGTGGCCGCGGCCGTGCTGGCCAACGGCTGGGTGTTCACGCGGCAGGTCATGCCCCACGCGCGGGATTTTCCGGCCGGGGTGCGTGAGTGCTACGTCGGCATGGGCCGGTGGCTGCACGACAACACCCCGCCCGATGCGGTGATCGCGGCCCTGGACATCGGCGCGGTGGGCTATGTGAGCGGGCGCAGGGTGATGGATCTGATGGGGCTGGTCAGTCCTGAAGTGCTGGCCGTCGGCCAGGACCTCGGATTTCAGGAAATGGTTTCCAGCGGTGCCTGGCTGGAGATTCCGGCCCGCCCGACCGGCGGCCCCCCGGACTACTTCATCGACCGCAGCGAGGGCCCGCCGCGCTGGGCGGGCCGCACGGTCCACGGGGTGAGTTTCGAACTGCTGGACACCTGTCAGATCCACGGCGTGGGCCTGCGCGAACCGCAGACCTGGACCGTGGCGCTTTACCGCCTGTTGGGGCCGGCCACGCGCACCAGGCCCTCGGCGGGGGGATAGCTCTCGGCGGGCAGCCGCTTGATGACCAGGACCGTGACGTCGTCTTCCAGGGGGGCGTCGTTTCCGAACTCCCGCACCTTGGTCATGATCGCGCAGGCGATGTCCTCGGCCGACTTGCCGAGCATGCCGCTCGCCAGATCGATTAAACCCTCGCGGCCGAATTCCCGCCGTCCGTCCGCGTCGGCGGGGCCGGTGCGGGCTTCCCGCTCGGTCACCCCGTCGCTGAACAGCACCATCACCTCGCCCGGGCGCAGGTTTACGTAGTTGCGCCGGTACACCGCATCGGGCAAGGGGCCCAGCACCGGCCCGCCGGTCTTCAACTCGAACACCTCGCCGCCGGGGGTCAGGACCAGGGGCGGGCAGTGGCCGCCGTTGACGTAGATGAAGTTGCCGGTGTCTTCCAGCTCGCCGTAGAACATGGAGATGAAGCGGCTGGTCAGGCCGCTGCCATGGATCACCCGGTTCATGCGCCGGACCGCGGCGGTGATCTTCTCGTTCTCGGTCTGGCCCATGCGCATGCCGATGATCACGTCCCGGGCCTGCAAAGCCGCGGGCAGGCCGTGGCCGCTGGCATCGGCGATCATGATCGCCAGCACGCCTTCCTCGACCCGCTGCACGTCGTAAACGTCGCCGCCGACCTCCTCGGCGGCCCGGGTCACCGCCGCGATCTCGAATCCGGCCAGCGCGGGGATGCGCGCCGGCAACAGGGAGGCCTGGATCGCCCCGGCCTGCTTCATCTGCGAAGCCAGGGCTTGCTCGCGCAGCTTCAAACCCACGGCCGCGCGCAGGGTCTCCAGCAGCACCAGCAGCTCGTCCTCGCTGCCGTGGTGGCGGATGCCCAGGCTCAGGATGTAGGCCGGCTCGCGGCCCACCAGGATGGCCGCGGAATCCATGTCGCTGAATTGTGCCTCCAGCTCGGCGTCGAAGCCGGGTGTCTCCGGGGAGATGATGTAAAGGCGGTGCTTTTCGATCTCCTGGATGACCTTGTAGCTCTTGCTGACGGTCTTGCCCTTGATGCCGGGGCCGTGGCCGCTGACCGAGATGATCAGCTCGTAATCGTGCTCGCGCTCACGGTACAGCCGCCCGCTGACGATGCCCAGAGCGACCATGTCGTCGCTCTCGACCAGCAGGTGGACGATGTCCTCGAGCATCTTCTCGTTGCCCTCGGAGGCGTCGATCTCCGCCAGCAGCATTTCCACGTTGCGGAACAGTTTCTTGCCCAATGAACGCGCCTTTCCCTGTGAAATCATGTGACCCGGGCCATTGCCCCATCCAAGCCTTCGTCCCCTTTGCCACCAAGCTAACACGGCGATGGCCAAGTCGGCCAGATGAAGCGAGAATTCTTGCCCATTTTGAACATTTCGGGACGGAGTGCATGACCACAGGGAATTGATAATGTTTTCAAAATAATGCCTCCCGGGGGATCAACATGCTGGAATTCGGGGGGTATTGGGCGATTGGCGGCTGTTTGGTGTGAGGGAGCCCTGCCCAACATGGTTGGGATTGAGACCGGAATTTTTTTGATGCGAAAACAGGATTAATGAAGTAGTTTTTGGGGCGGAGAACTGTTCGTTAAGTCCGTTATGTTGTTGTTTCTGTGCGGCTTACTTTGGTTTCGAAGGCCAGGATGCCGCATTTTGAATTCCGGGAGACCGCTTCATGAAGCCTCTTTCCTCTCTTCTGTCGATCTGTCTTTTCTTCACCCTCCAGGTCGGGGGGTGGGTCCCGCCATCGATGGCTTCCAGCCCTTTGGATCATCCGACGGGTGCGACGCTGTTTCCAAACAACCGAGAAATCCGCATGATATTGCCCCTTTTCGGTCAGACGGACTACCAGGCGGTCAAGAGTGAGCTGCGGGAGGTTTTTCCCTTCCAATCGGAAAAGATTGATTACCTCGGCTTCCGGGACATGACCTTTACGGTGCCGGGCTGGCGGGACGCCTCCATCCTTGTGACTTGCCACCACGATGACAGTTCCGTCTGGAGGATCATTGTCAACATCCCCAAAACCTTCGACGGGACACCACCCTATCTTCAGCTATTCGGCTCGAGCTGGGACGAAGAACTGGAACTGGTTGAGAACCACATCGACAACCTCGAACTCGGCTATAGGAATGACGATACGACTCACGAATTCGTCAACAATCTGGAAAACGGACAGCTGAAATTGACCCATCTCAACGAGCGTTACGAATGGAGGATCTTCATCCAGTACAAGGGTGACGGTCCCCTGAACCTGGACGACCCCAAGCTCCTGAAGTTCAGCGATTCGGTGGTCGGCGGCAACGCGACCGGGCTGAAACTCCTCAAGGATCCCCTTTCGGAGCTGGTCTTCCCCAACCATCCTGATCTGACGTTTCTGGTCCAGCAGCTCGGGCGCTCCAGTTCCCGTGACATGATCTACGAGTTTACCGAGCGCGTCGATCAGGCCGAGTATACAGGAATGGGTCTCAATGGATGGAGCCGTTCCGACCCTGATGTCTATGTGATCTTCAGCCTGGACGCGGCCGCGGAAAACTGGACCAAATTGTGGGTCAGCGCTCCGCTGCAAGGAACCCAGCCCAATCATTTTGGTCTGTTCCACCTGGATTGGTCCACCGAGTGCGGCGCCATGGAAAAAACCGGGCGCCTCGAAAAGGTTACCTGCGAGGAAACCCGGCATGTCTTTTCCAAGCATCGCAATTACGAGATCACCCACATGGTGATCGACGGCAAGGAGACGGTGGAGGTCCGGCGGACGGACAATACGGACTTCGCCCAGGGCGAATGGAACCAGTTCGCGGTGGGCGGCTCGTTCCCCAAGACGATCGAATTCAAGGGGCCGCATCTGGAGGACGGGACGCCCCACGGGGCGATCCTGGCCAAATTCCCGCTGATCGAGGGCGGTGGTCTGGTCGAGCTGGAGCTGGAGGTGGACCATGGGAAGGTCATCAACCCTCCCGAGCCCTATTTCGAGTTCAAGATTTCCAACAGGGGGCTCTACAAGGGACAGCTGGACCCGGACACGTGGGAGCCTCGCGGCATCGGCCGGTATGAAATCGATCAGAGCACCGAACACTACACGGACAGAATCACCATCACCGGGGAATATTTCGAGGGCTTCCGCCAGCCGGATCTTTCCCGGCAATATGTGGTGGAAAACGCCACGCTGGACACTCCTTACCCCGGAACCCTGGTCCTGTGGAACCTGAAGGATTTGAAGATCGGCGCCGAACTTGCCTTCGAGGGCATGGCTCTGCTCTATCCTGATGCCGATCAACAGGAGAGATACGCCGGCTACTTCAGCATCGTTTCGCAGGGGGCCAACTGGCGCGATGACAGGTCCTACGCCAGCGGTAAGCACCTCTACCAGAAGCTGGTCGATGGCGAATGGCAAACGGTCGAAACCTCGACCTACGACATCATCGAGGGAACCATATCCGGGCGCAACTTCTATGGGGATTCTCCCAAGCCTCCCATGGATTACCAAAATCGCAACTTCTTCGGTTTCCCCCACCTGTATCAGTATTCAGATGCAAAGAAGGCCCAGTTCGTCGAGACGGTGCGCAATATCTTCGAGGCCATGAGTGTGCCCGGCAAGCCCATCGGGACCCGGCGATACCGGGTGCCGACGGAGAACTACATGGGTTATATGGGGGAGAACCGCAGCGAACCCAGCCTGCGTCCCAAGTTCGAATTGCCGGGATTTGCCGGGTCCACCAAGTTCCACGCCTGGCGGAAGAAATGGTACCAGGTGGATTATGTGAAAATCATCCCGGATTTGAACGAGCAACCGATCAGCGAAGAGGTGAACAAGGTGGTCATGGCCCTCATGGAAGCCTCCAGAGCCTACTTCGGGGACGAACTGGAGGCGGATCGGTTCATCCTTGATCGCGAGGGCAACCTTGGCCGTAGCCGCGTCCAGAACATGCGGCTGAATTTTGATGCCGGTGTGCAGTACCAGTTCGAGCAGAGTCGAAGGTGGGGCCCCTTCATCACGGTTTTCGTTTATCGGGATCCGGAGAAGGGCAGAGGCCAGATCACGGTGTCGTTCCGCCAGACCTTCAAGGATCGTTCGGAATACGATAAATACGATTGAGTTGTGTTGAAGGGCATCCGCTCCGCTCCGCGGCCCAGTGGGGAGGCTGATGTCCTTCCTGCCGGGCGCGTTTCAAGGTTCCGGGCATCGAAGATAACACATGAATTTGGGATTGGCTCCCGGGAACCGGGCGCCGTACCGCACGTGCGGTACTTTTAGACGATTCAGGCGAAAAAACGCACCAGGACTAAAGCGATGGTTTGGCACGGTCCGCGACGGTCCGCATTGGGCTGAGCCAGGGCATAGTGGACGCTGGAACCTTCCGCCCTTATCGTTCTATACTCCCGGTCCGCACGGCCCAGGCCGCGAACCCCATGATTCATCTGCGAAAGGATCCCCCGTGAACGACGCCGCCAGAATCGATGCGGTCATGCAGCAATATCAGGCCATGCGCGAGGAGATCGGCAAGGTCATCGTGGGCCAGCAGGATGTGGTCGAGGAGATGCTCATCGCCCTGTTCGCCGGCGGGCACGTGCTGCTAGAGGGGGTGCCCGGCCTGGCCAAGACCCTCTTGATCAGCAGCCTGGCCCGGGTCATGGAGCTGAGCTTCAACCGCATCCAGTTCACGCCCGATCTGATGCCCAGCGACATCACCGGCTCGGAGGTCCTCGAGGAGGACCACGGCACCGGCAAGCGCAGCTTCAAATTCCTGCAGGGCCCCGTGTTCGCCAACGTGATCCTGGCCGACGAGATCAACCGCACCCCGCCCAAGACCCAGGCCGCCCTGCTGCAGGCCATGCAGGAGGGCGAGGTCACCGCCGGGGGGACCACTCACAAGCTGACCGAGCCGTTCTTCGTGCTGGCCACCCAGAACCCCATCGAGCAGGAAGGCACCTACCCCTTGCCGGAGGCCCAGCTCGACCGCTTCATGTTCAACGTGCTGATCGGCTATCCGTCCTACGCGGACGAGGTGGCCATCGTCGAGAGCACCACCGGCGAGACGGCCGCGGATCTGCAGAAGGTCCTGACCGCCGGTGACGTGCTGACCAACCGCGACATCGTGCGCCGGGTCCCGGTGGCCGGCAACGTCACCGAGTACGCGGTGAAGCTGGTGCGCGCCACCCGCCTGGACGGCCCGGAAACGGCCAAGGCCGCGGCCGAATACCTGGCCTGGGGGGCGGGCCCGCGCGCGGCGCAGTACCTGGTCCGCGGCGCCAAGACCCGCGCCCTGCTCCAGGGACGCCCCACGCCCGACCTGGACGACATCCGGCGCCTGGCCCACCCGGTGCTGCGCCACCGCCTGGTGTCCAACTTCCACGCCGAGGCCGAGAACATCGCCAAGGACAGGATCATCGACCTGATCCTCGCAGAGGTCGCCCCGTGACCGATGCGTTGCTCAGCCCCGAGACCATCGGCAGCCTGGGCCGCCTGGATCTGATCGCCCGCCTGGTCGTCGAGGGCTTCCTCATGGGTTTGCACCGCAGTCCGTACCACGGCTTCAGCGCCGAGTTCGCCGAGTACCGCCAGTACATCCCCGGCGAGCCCGTCAACAACATCGACTGGCGGCTGTACGCCAAGACCGACCGCCACTACCTGAAGGTCTTCGCCGAGGAGACCAACCTGCGCGCGACCATCCTGGTGGACTGCTCGGCCAGCATGAGCTACCGCAGCGACCCGAAGCTGCCCACCAAGCGTACCTACGCGGCCTGGCTGGCCGCGGCCCTGTCGTACCTGCTGCTGCGCCAGAACGACGCCGTCGGCCTGGTGACCTTCGACGAGGCGCCGCTGAACCGGGTGCCGGCCCGCTCGGTCAGGCGCCAGCTGTTCCAGGTGCTGAAGGTACTCGATGACCTGCCGGCCGGCAGCGGGACAAAGGTGGGCGCGGTGCTGCACCAGGTGGCCGAGCGGATCCCGCGCCGCGGGCTGGTGATCCTGTTGAGCGACCTGATGGACGACGCCGGGGCCATCATCGACGGTCTGAAGCATTTCCGTCACCGGGGCCACGAGGTGCTGGCCTTCCAGATCCTCGACCCCCGGGAGATCGACCTGGATTTCCGGGGCGAGGTGGAGTTCGAGGCCCTGGAGGAACCCGGCCGCAAGGTGCGCCTGGAACCGGGCCACATGGGCGAGGCCTACCGCCGCGATTTCGGCGCGTGGCGCGCCGATCTGCGCCGTGAAAGCCGCCGCCAGCTGGTGGATCTGGTGGAGATGACGACCTCCACACCGTTCGCCCAGGGGCTGGCCGCCTACCTCCAGAAACGCAGGCGGATGTCCTGATGCCCTTGAGCTTCGTCAACCCCGCGTTGCTGTTCGGCGGCCTGGCGGCCGCCCTGCCGGTGATCATCCATTTCTTGAGCCGCCGCAAGGTGCAGCGGGAGAAGTTCAGCGACCTGCGCTTCCTGAGCGAGGTGCAGGCCCGCCAGACCCGGCGTCTGACCATGCGCCGCCTGTTGCTGCTGTTGCTGAGGGTGCTGGCCATCCTGCTGCTGACCCTGGCGGTGGCCGGGCCGCGCTGGGGAGGCCTGGGCGGCGGGCTGGCCGGCCACAGCGTGCTGATGGTCATCGACACCAGCGCCAGCATGGGCACCCAGGAGGAATCAGGGACGCGCCTGGAACAGGCCGTGGCCGATTGCCGCCGCATGATCGGCATGCTGCCGGGGCGCACCTCGGTCCAGGTCCTGACCGCGGGCGCGGTGGTCAAGCCCCTGCTGGGCGACTGGCTGCCGGCCGGGGCCATGCCCGCCGACGCCCTGCGCGAGGTCACCGTCGACGGGGGCGTTTTCGACCTCGAGGCCGCACTCGACGAGGCGGTGCGGCAGGTCCGCGGCGCCCCGGGCAACGCGGTGGACGTGGTCCTGTTCAGCGACCTGCAGAAGATGCGCCGCCAGGCGGACCTGACGGCGGTGGCGGCGCGGCTGCAGGCCGAGCTGCCGGTGCGCATCCTCGTGCGGCGGACCGGGCAGCCCGTGGCCCAGGGGGGAGTTCTCGGCATCGACCTGCCGCAGCGCGTCCTGCGCCCGGCCGAGAACATCGCCGTGACCGCCCGGGTGATCCCCGATGTTCCCGACCAGCCGTTCACCCTGGAACTCGACGGGGTCGATGTGGGCGAGGCGGTGGCCACAGGGCCGGCCGCGGGCGTCCATACCCTGGATTTTTCCCTCTCGGTGCCGGGCCCCGGCCTGCACCGGGGGCAGGTGCGCAAGCCGAGCGACCGCCTGCCGGCCGACGACGTGCGGCCGTTCATCCTGCGCGTGCCCCGGCGGCTGAAGATCGTGCTGGCCCACGGTGACGACCGCCCCGGCGACGGCCCCGGCGGACGCGGGGGCTGGCGCTTCGTACAACAGGCCCTGGATCCTGGTGGCATGGGGGCGCCGTTCGCGGTCGAGCCGGTCGATTCCCGGATGCTGGTCACCGGGAACCTGGACCAGGCCGCCGTGCTGGTCCTGGTGGATCCCGACCCGGTGGGTCGCACTTCCCTGGAGGGCATCGAGGGCTGGGTGCGCGCGGGGGGCGGCGTGCTGGTGCTGGCCGGTGACCCCACCTTGGCTTCCTACCTGCAGCAGACCCTGCTGCCGGGGTTGGGTTTCAGCGGCGAGAAGGTGCGGTTCCGATCCCAGGAACAGGGCCTGGCCATGCGCTTGGTCAGCCGCGGCGACCCCTTGTTGAAGGACTTCGGCAAGGACGCCCTGGGCACCCTGGAGGATGTGCACTGGCGGCGGTGGTTCTCGCTCCAGGAGCAGGGCGCCCGCGTCCTGCTCGCCCTGCCGGGCGGCGACCCCCTGGTGTTTTCCCGGGACCTGGAGGCCGGGCGGGTGATGGTCATGGCCGGGAACCTGCTGCCCGAGGCCGGGGACCTGGCGGCCAGCGCCATGGCCCTGCCCTTGCTGCAGCGCATGGTCTCCTGGCTGGGCGCGCAGCCGGGCCTGTCGTCCGGGGACAACATCCTCGTGGGGCAGGAGGTCGTGCTGCAGCCGCCGGCCGGATGGGTTCCCGGCCCGGATTTGTCACAGATCATGGTCCGGTTGCCCGGCCAGGCCAAACCACGGCCCGCGGTCCTGGCCTGGCAGGGGACCCGCCCCGTGCTGCGGGGCGGTGTGGCCACCGAGCCGGGTTTCGCGGTCTTCACCGCCGCGGGCGATACCCTGGGCCTGGTGGCGGTCGCCATGGCGGGCGCCGAGTCCGGCGTGGCCCTGGAAAAGCCGGCCCACTGGCTTGGTACCCTCGCGGCGGCCGGCCTGGCCACCGCGGGCGACCTGTCGGGCGCGCCGGCCGGGCAGCTGGGCTCCCGGTTGCGCGGCCGCGATCTGAGGCCGTGGCTGTTCCTGCTGACGGCCATGGTGCTGATGCTGGAGCTCTACCTCGGGCGCGGAACCTCCGCCGCGCGCGGGGACGCAGGTTGATAATTGCTGGTTTTTATCTAGTTTTCAGCCTGAAAGGAGCTCCCCATGTGGAACTACACCGATAAAGTCTTCGACCACTTCATGAACCCCCGCAATGTCGGCGAGATCACCGACCCCGACGGGGTGGGCGAGGTGGGGTCCATGGCCTGCGGGGACGCCCTGCGCCTGTCGTTCAAGCTGGGGCCGGACGGCCGCATCGTCGACGCCAAGTTCCAGACCTTCGGCTGCGGCAGCGCCATCGCCAGCAGCAGCGTGCTGACCGAGATGCTCAAGGGCAAGACCCTCGAGGAAGCCGCGCAGATCACCAACGAGGACATCGCCGCCGAACTGGGCGGTCTGCCGCGCGAGAAGATGCACTGCTCGGTGATGGGGCGCGAGGCCCTCGAGGCGGCCATGATCGACCACTACAAGCGCCTGGGCAAGGGCGTGCCCTGCGATCTGCTGCACCGCGAAACCATCCTGTGCCACTGCTTCCAGGTCAGCAAGGATACCGTCAAGCAGGCCATCTTCGATCACCGGCTCAAGGAGATCGAGGATGTGACCAACTATACCAAGGCCGGCGGTGGCTGCACCGACTGCCACCACGACATCGCCGATATGATCCGTGATTGCTGGGACCAGATCGAACGCGGCGAGGCCCCGCCGCCCAAGGGCCTGGTGGAGCTGACGGAATTGGCGCCGCCGCCCGGGGCCGCGCGCGAATCGGCCGCCGACCCCCGCCGCGAGCGCATCGAGGAGGTCCTGGCCCACGACATCGCCCCGGCGTTGCGCAACGACGGCGGGGACATCGAGCTGGTGCGGATCCAGGGCAACAAGGTGTTCGTCCGGTTGACCGGCAACTGCGCCGCCTGCCGGGCTTCCGACGCCACCATCAAGGGCTACGTGGAAGCCCAGCTGCGCGAGTTCGTCGACGAGCAGCTGGAAGTGATCGAGGTGAACAGCTGATGAGCACCGAGGACAAGAAGTTCAACCTGACCGAGGGTTTTCCGCAGCGTCCGGCCAAGGGCGTCTACTTCGACAACAACGCGACCACCCAGGTGGCTCCGGAGGTCGTGGAGAAGATGATCCCGCTGCTGCGGGACGTGTTCGGCAACCCCTCGAGCATGCACTCGTTCGGGGCGGCCGCGGGCGAGGAGGTCGCAGCCGCGCGGGACAAGGTGGCCTCCCTGCTGGGGGCGGGCGCCGCCGGCGAGATCGTCTTCACCAGCGGGGGCTCCGAGGGCGACAATCTGGCCATCGTCGGCACCCTGCACGCCTATCCCGACAAGCGGCACCTGGTGACCACCGAGGTGGAGCACCCGGCGGTGCTGGGCCTGTGCCGGGATCTGGAAAAGCGCCACGGCTACGAGGTGACTTACCTGGGTGTGGACGGCCAGGGCCGTCTGGACCTGGACGAGCTGCGGGCGGCCATCCGCGACGACACGGCCATCGTCTCGATCATGATGGCCAACAACGAGACCGGGGTGCTGTTCGACAGCAACGCCATCGGGCAGATCGTCAAGGAGCGCGGCGCCGTGTTCCACGTCGACGCCGTGCAGGCGGCCGGCAAGCTGCCCGTTGACGTCAAGAACAGCCCCATCGACCTGCTGTCCATCTCCGGGCACAAGCTGCACGCGCCCAAGGGTATCGGCGCCCTGTACGTGCGCCGCGGCACCAAGCTGCGCCCCTTGATCCAGGGCGGCCACCAGGAACGGGGCCGCCGCGCCGGTACCGAGAACGTGCCCGGCATCGCGGGGCTGGGCGTCGCCTGCGAGCTGGCCGAGGCCGGCCGCGAGCACGAGAACACCGTGGTCCGCGCCCTGCGCGACCGGCTGGAAACGGGCCTGCTGGAGGCCATCCCCGACGTGCACCTGAACGGAGACCGGGAGCAGCGCCTGCCCAACACCTGCAACCTCAGCTTCCAGTACATCGAGGGCGAGGGCATCCTGCTGCTGCTGGACCGCGTCGGCGTGGCCGCCAGCAGCGGTTCGGCCTGCACCAGCGGCAGCCTCGAGCCCAGCCACGTGCTGCGGGCCATGGGCCTGCCGTTCACCCTGACCCACGGTTCCATCCGCTTCTCCCTGTCGCGTTACAACACGCAGGAAGAGGTGGACTACGTGGTCAAGGTCCTGCCCCCGATCATCGAACGGTTGCGCATGATCACCCCCTTCAACGCCGAGCGGGCGACCTTTTGAACGACGGCGGACTGCTGAAGGAATCCCTGCTGGATCGCACCGCGGGCGAGGGCCTCATGGAGGCCGTCGCCCGCATCGATGAGGCCCTGTCTGCAGGGCCCGACGCCGACCCGGTCCTGATCCGCGGCCTGCACGGCGGGGCGGCGGCCGCCCTGCTGGCCGGCTGGGGCTCGCACGAAGGGCACCGGGCCCTGATGGTCACCGCCGACCGCAAGGCGGCCGAACAGCTGGCGGACGACCTCGAGATCTGGCTGGGCGCTGGGAGCGTGGTCTACCTGCCCCAGCAGGACGTGCTGGCGTTCGACCGCAACTCGCCCGAGCCGGCCATGGTGGGGGATTTCTTCGCGGGCCTGGAAAGGATCCGTTCCGGTCAGGGCTCCCTGGTGGTGACCTCCCTGGCGGCCATGCGGCAGCGGATCATGGCGCCGGCCACCTTCGAGCGCTCCCTGCTCCGGCTCAAGGTGGGGCAGACGCAGGATCCGGACGAGCTGTGCCGGCACCTGGCCCGGCGCGGCTACCGGCCCGCGGGCCTGGTGGCCAAGGTCGGTGATTTCGCGCGGCGCGGGGGGATGCTCGATGTCTTCACGCCGGGTGCGCACCCCTTGCGCATCGAGTTCTTCGACGACGAGATCGTTTCCATCCGCCACTTCAGCGTCCGGACCCAGCTGACCACCGCCCGCGGCGACGAGGCCCTCATCCTGCCGGTCAGCCACCTGATCCTGGACGACGACGCGGTGCTCAACTGCCTGGGCACGGCCGAGCAGCGGCTGGCCGCCGCGGGGCTGCCTGCGGACCACGATTTCCTGCACGACCTGGAAGGCCGGCTCGAGGACAGGCTGGTCGACGACGGCCTGGAATCCTACCTGCCCTGGCTGGGCGCCACCGCCACGGTGGCCGACTATCTGCCCGCCGGCATGCAGGTCTTCTGGCTGGACCCGGTGCGGCTGGTCGAGCAGTCGGCGCTGCTGGACCAGGAACTGCCGCGGCTGCGCGCAGGGCGCCTGGACCGCGAGCCGGTGTTGCCGGAGCTGGAGGAGCTGATCGAGCCGGCCGCGCGGCTGGAACACCCCGGTTTTCGCCACGCCCTGGTGGCCGGAGGCTGGGTCGCCGGCGACGAGGCCGGCGCCTGGCTGTCCCGGCCGCCCCGGACCGAGGTCGCGTTCCATGCCGAGGGGCAGAGCCTGCGGGGCGGCGACGTGTCGCTATTGCGGCGGCGGCTGCGCGAGCAGGCGGCGGCGGGCCGGACCGTCCTTACGGTCTGCGACAACAAGGGCCAGGCCGAACGCCTCAGCGAGCTGCTGCTCGAGGGGGAGGACGCCGCCCCGGAGAACCTGCCCCGGGTGGCCGCCCTCTCGGCCGGTTTCGACTGGCCCGAGGCGAAGCTGGCGGTGGTCACCGACCATGAATTCTTCCAGCGCTACCGCCGCCCGGTCAAGGTCCGGCACCGCAGCTCGGGTCTGGTCAAGGAGCGCGCCTCGCTGCGCCCGGGCGAGTTCGTGGTGCATCTGGAGTACGGCATCGCGCGCTACCGCGGCATGCGGGTGATCACCGTCGAGGATACCGAACGCGAGTGCCTGCTGCTGGAGTACGCCGACCAGGGCAAGGTCTTCGTGCCGGTCGAAAACATCGACCGCATCGAGCGGTACAGCACCGACCAGGGGGCCAACCCGCCCCTGGCCCGCCTGGGTTCGGGCAGCTGGCTGAAGGTCAAGGGCAAGGCCCGCAAGGCCATCAGGGCCATGGCGGCCGAGCTCATGGAGCTCTACGCCGGCCGCAAGGCCCGGCCCGGGTACGCCTTTCCCGCCGACACCCCCCTGCAGAAGGCCCTGGAGGATTCCTTCCTCTACGAGGAGACGCCCGACCAGCTGACGGCCATCGCCGAGACCAAGCAGGACATGGAGGATGCCCGGCCCATGGACCGGCTCGTGTGCGGGGATGTGGGCTTCGGCAAGACCGAGGTGGCCATCCGCGCGGCCTTCAAGGCGGTGACCGCCGGCAAGCAGGTGGCCGTGCTGTGCCCGACGACCCTGCTGGCGCAGCAGCACGGCGAGACCTTCGGCGAGCGCTACCGCGATTTCCCGGTCCGGGTCGAGACCCTCAGCCGTTTCCGCAGCCCGGCCGAACAGAAG
Organism: Candidatus Krumholzibacteriia bacterium; assembly: GCA_024763215.1. Classification (GTDB taxonomy): domain Bacteria; phylum Krumholzibacteriota; class Krumholzibacteriia; order LZORAL124-64-63; family LZORAL124-64-63; genus JAHJTW01. Next base: position 58,547 of record JANTFX010000008.1, read on the forward strand.
GAGATCCTCAAACGCTGCGCCGAGGGCAAGGTGGACGTCCTGATCGGCACCCACCGCCTGCTGTCCAGGGACGTGGGCTTCAAGGACCTGGGCCTGCTGGTCATCGACGAGGAGCAGCGTTTCGGCGTCAAGCACAAGGAGCGCATCAAGGAACTGAAGCGGCAGGTGGACGTGATCACCCTCAGCGCCACCCCCATCCCGCGCACCCTGTACCTGGCCCTGATGGGGGCCCGGGACATGTCCCTGATCAACACGCCGCCCCGGGACCGGCTGCCCATCCACACCGAGA
>JANTFX010000009.1 GCA_024763215.1 Candidatus Krumholzibacteriia bacterium
ACGAGGACGCCAGCTTCGGCGCCGTCAAGGCCCTGTTCCGGTAGTCCGACTCCGCTACCGGGTTCGCCCTATGAAGAAGGCCGCCTTCCGGCGGCCTTCTTCATGCCCGCAATCGGCCTGGACGAGCGGTTAATCCTCCGCCGCTGCCCCAGGGTCGGCCCCCAGCACCGGATCGCGCCCTTCCTGCCAGGCCCGCAACCCCTCGCCGGTTTCCAGGGACTGCCAGCACTGCTGCTGGGATTCCCACTCCACGGCCATCATGGAGGTCAAATCCAGGTTGGCCGCCTGCTGCACCCCCAGCTTGAGCAGGCTGAGCGCCGGCTGGGGGATGGTGCGCAGGCGCCCCACGAAACGATCGAGTTCCTCTTCCCAAACCTTGTCGTCGATGAGGCGGTCGACCAGGCCGATGGCGTAGGCCTCCCGGGCCGGCAGCGTGCGCCGGGAAAGCAGGAATTCCAGGGTCCGCCCCGGGCCGATCAGGCGCGGCAGGGTGTGGCTCAGACCCCAGCCGGGGAGCAACCCCACCGTAAGGTCCCCGGCGGTGAAGGTGGCCGACCCGGAGGCCAGGCGGATGTCCGCCGCCATGAAGAAGCCCAGGCCCAGGTTGCGGATGTCGCCCCGGGTGGCGGCGATGATGGGCTTGGGGATCTCGCTCATGAGGGTCACGATCTTGCGGCCCATCTCCATGCCCGCATCCAGGCGTCCGGGGCCCTCGGCGTTGAGCTGGGCGCGGGACAGGTCCGCGATCTCGTGGTGGAACTCGAAGGCGTGGTCCCCGTCGGTCAGCAGGATGGAGCGCACGGCGTCGTCTTCCTGCAGCCGCAGGGCCAGATCGAGGAATTCATCGTGCAGGTCTTCCAGGCGGGGGGACCCGGGGCCGATCATGCGGACACGGGCGCAACCGTCGGCGATCTGGCAATCGAAGTTCTGGTAATCCATGGCGCAACTCCAGCGGGCGGGGAAAAGGGGTGGGTCGGTTGATGTTTCCGACCCGCCAATAATAGGGGATTTTGGCCGGGTGGCAAACCGGGCCGGTGGACACCGGGGGGCAGGTCGGTTATCATCGGGGCCGAAGCGATCTCCTCCGTCTTTCCAGGTGGTCAGAAGGGTTCCCATGCGCGTATTCGTCACCGGCGCCACCGGCCTGGTCGGTTCCAGACTCGTCCCGCAGCTGCTGGCCGCCGGCCACGGTGTGCTGTGCGTCAGCAGGGACCCGGCCCGGGCGCGGCAGATCCTGCCGGCCGGGGTGGAACTCATCGGCGCCGATCCGGGCCTGCCGGGGGTGTGGCAGGACCGGGCGGCCATCTGCGACGCGGTGATCAACCTGGCCGGCGCGCCGGTGGCCGCGGGCCGCTGGACGAGCGGGCGCAAGCAGCTGATCCGCCGCTCCCGCCTGGGCGTCACCTCCCACCTGGCCGGAACCCTGGTCCGCAGCGACCATCCGGTGACCTTCATCAGCGCCTCCGCGGTGGGCTATTACGGGGATACCGGGGAAACGGCCGTGGGGGAGCGCGCCCAGCCCGGCAACGACTTTCTGGCCCGGCTGGCGGTGGAGTGGGAGCACACGGCTCTGCAGGCGGAGTCGGAGTCGGTCCGGGTGGTGCTGCTGCGGATCGGGGCCGTGCTGGCGCCCGGCGGCGGTATCCTGGGGCGCATGCTGCCCATGTTCCGCGCGGGTCTGGGCGGCCCCCTGGGCGCCGGGAATCAGTACCTGCCCTGGATCCACATCGATGACCTGGTCGGGATCATCATGTTCCTGCTCGGCCAGGCGGAGGTGGCAGGGCCGGTCAACGCGGCCGTGCCCGCCCCCTGCCGGCAACGGGATTTCGCGCGCACCCTGGGCAAGGTGGTGGGCAAACGGGCGTGGCTGCCGGCGCCGGGCTGGGCATTGCGGCTGCTGCTGGGGGAGATGGCCGGCATGGTCCTGGCGGGTCAGCGGGTGGTGCCCAACGTGCTGAAGGCGGCCGGGTACCCTTTCCGGTTCCCGGAGCTGGAACCCGCGCTGAACGATCTTCTGGACCGGCGGCCGGCCGCTCAGCCCACCACGAAGGCGTCGGCCTGAAGATCGCCGCCGGCGAACCGTGCCAGGGACAAGCTGGTGATGATGGGATCTTCCCGGCCGGTGGTGATGAACCCGGCCATGCGGCGCGCGACCATGGGACCGAGCATGAAACCGTGGCCGCTGAAGCCGCAGATATGGTAGTAGCCGCCCACCTCCGGCACGCCCCCGAGGATGGGGCGGTGGTCCGGCGTCACATCGTACATCCCGGCCCACTGGCGCATCATGCGCACGGATCTGGTGCGGGGGTAAAGCCGGGTCAGTTCCCTGGCGAACCGGACGGCGAAACGCAGCCCGCTGTGGGTGGCGAAGTCCTCGGGGTCTTCCCAACGGGGTTCGGCGGGATCGCCGATGCCGCCCACGATCTCACCGCGCATGCTCTGGCTGAAGTAGATTCCGTTGGTGATGGAGATCACCATGGGGTCCAGGAACGGCTTGAGGGGTTCGCTGACCATGATCTCGTGCCGTTCCTGCCGGTTCGGCAGTTCGACCCCGACCTTGGCCGCCAGGGAACGGGCCCAGGGCCCCGCGCAGTTGACGAGGACCGGCGTGCTGATGCGCCCGCGATCGGTGTCCACGGCCTGGATGCGGCCGGCGGCGGCCTCGATGCCCGTCAGGGTGGTCTTGATGAAGATCTTCACGCCCAGGCGGTGGCAGGCCCGGGCGTAGCCCCAGACCACGGCGAAGGGGTAGGCCGTGCCGTCCTTGGGGCAGAAGGTGGCGCCCTTGAGGTCGCCGACATCCAGGCCGGGCACGATGTCCAGACATTCCCGCGGGGTCAGAAAATCCGTGGGCACCCCGCAGCGGCGCTGGAGGTCCACCGCCGCCCGCAACGCCGGCAGATCCTCCTCCTGCTCGGTAATCATCAGGTAGCCGCCCTGGCGGAAGAAGACCTGATAGCCCAGCTCGGCGGACATGCGCTCGTAGATCGCCACGCTCTCGGCGGCCAGCTGGATGTTCTCCTCGGTGGTCCACTGCTGGCGGATGCCGCCGCCGCACCGCCCGGTCGACCCGCTGCCCAGGTAGTTCTTCTCCAGGACCACGATGTTCTTCAGGCCCTGCCGCGCCAGCTCGTAGGCGGTGGCCAGGCCGTTGATCCCGGCGCCCACGATGACCGCATCCGCCGCAGATGGCACCGGTTCGCTGTGCAGGGGGATCATGATTCCTCCGGGGCCGCGGGTTCCGGGATCTCCAGGGAGGCCAGCTGACCGAAGGTCATCGGCTCGCTGGGAGGGCGGATGGTGGTGGGTCGGAGCTCCGAAGGGGGGATCTGCCGCAGGGCCGCCAGCTCGGCGGCCGCCTCGCTCAGGCAACCCTTGCCCTGGCAGAAGCCGGTGCCCACCCCGGTGTAGCGTTTGAGGGATTCCAGCTCGGTGAACCCTTCCCGGTAGGCGGCCCGGAATTCCTCCAGGGTCACGTCTTCGCACCGGCACAGGATGATCTTGGGTCCGCTCATGGGGTGGGAGCCTCCGGTTGCAGGTTCCGCGCCTCGCCGGGGTGGTCGCCGGCCGCCTCGCCGCGGAAATCCAGGGTCAGGCCACCCGGCAGGACCTCGCACAGGGAACCGGAGCCCGACCCGGTGGGCAGGAAGCCGCCGCGGTCCGGATCCAGGGCCAGGGCGCGGCCCAGTTGATGGGGGATGTCGTAGGCCGGCTTGCCGCTGTTGCATACGACCAGCAGATCGGTCTCCATGTCCAGGTGGGAGGCGGAGGTGGCGCCGTCGACGCTGCGGGGACGGAGGGCGACGTCCAGGCGCGCGGGCCCGGCCCGGCGGACGCGGCCCACCACCAGCCCGGTGTGCAGGGGCCAATTGCGCTGCACGGCCGCGGCCACCTCGTCGTGTTCCCGGCTGGAGGTCAGCACGAGGGTCGGGCGCGCGCCGCCGGCTGCGCACAGGGCCGCGCTCAGCCAGAAATCCAGCCCCCTGCCGACGATCAGGACCTGGAGGCCCTCCAGGCGCAGCCCGTCCCGCAGAACCAGGCGGTAAAGCGCCCGGGGGCCCAGCAGGCCCGGCGTGTCGTTGCCCGGGAACAGACCCAGGGTGTCCAGGGCGCCGGCGGCCCAGATGAGTTTACCGCAGGCCACGGTCAGCAGTTGCTCCCCTTCGCGCAGGAGCAGGCCGTCGGGCTGGTAGCCGGCGATAACCCGGGTGCCGCCGGCGAACCGGATATCGGGCCGGCTGTCCAGCTTCTGCCGGGCCAGGACCAGGCGCTGATGGGCCGCGGCCAGCAGGGGAAAACCGTCCAGGTCTCCGGCCGCGGCCACCATATCCAGTGCGGGCCCGCGCTGGCCCCCGGAGGCTTCGTTCTCGTCGATCAGCAGAACCTGCCCGCTGCTGGCGGCTGCGGCTTCCAGGCCGCTGGGTCCGGCGCCGATGACCACCGTCTCGACCCTGCCGAGATCCTCGGCCATGGGGGTGGCCGAATCGTCCACGGTGGGGATCCGGCCGACCCCGGTCAAAGGGCGGATGCCGCGCAGGAACGTCCGGCTGACGAAGGGCGGCCGGGTGAACCACTTGTAATAGAACCCGACGGGAAAGAACCGGTGGCCTGCATCCACCGTCTTCTGCAGGAGGGGGCCGTAGAAGGCGCCCGTGTCCTGGCGCCTGATGTCCATTCCCTCGCGCACCTTCAGCTCGCAGGTGCGGACGTTGGGGCGGCCGTCGACGCGCATCAGGCATCCGGTGCAATGGCCGCGGGCGCAGGCCACGCCGCGGGGATGGCCGTACTTGGGGGAACGGGAAAGGGCGCGGATGCCGTTTTCCCACAGGGCCACCGCCACCGTGATGCCGGAACGGCAGGTCAGCGTCCTGCCTTCGAACCGGATCTTCACCTGCGCCTGATCCAAGGTGACATCCTTTCCCGGGGGGCGCCATGCCGAGGTGGCGCGGAATTCCCGGTGGAGAGCGGAACGGTGCGGACTCATGGCTCGGCCTCGAAAATAGATTGCCCGGGCCGCCGCGGCAAGTCCGGTCTCACCGGCATGGGCGGCGGACAGGCCGGGGAAATTGTCTGCTTTCCCTCGGCCCGCCGCGGGGTATATTTGCAGGAAGGGAATGACGCCGCACCTGCGGCGAACGGGCTCCAACACGGCGGGCCGAGCGGCCGCTGGTGAGGTGGGAAATGTCCAAGACCAGTTTCGGATCCATCGCCCAGATCATAGCCCAGCAGGAAATCGAATTCATCGATCTGAAGATGCTGGATTTGACGGGCAGGTTGCACCACCTGTCGTTTCCGGCGGTGCGCATGACCGAGAAGCTGTGCCGCGACGGCGTGGGCTTCGACGGTTCGAGCTACGGCTTCCTGAAGGTAGAGAACAGCGATATGGTGCTGGTGCCGGATCTGGCCACCGCCCGTATCGACCCCTTCCGCCGGCGCCGGACCCTGAGCATGTTCGCCGAGGCGCATCTGACCGACAGCGCGCGGACTCCGTTCAACCAGGACGGCAGGGTCATCGGCAGGCGCGCCGAGGCGGCCCTGCGCCAGGCAGGGGTGGCCGACTGTTCCCAGTGGGGCCCCGAGTACGAGTTTCACCTCTTCGAGAAGGCGGAATTCAAGACGGGGGAGAACGGTTCCTCCTTCGGGCTGCAAAGCGGGGAGCGGTTCTTCGGCAACGCCTACCACGCCTGCAACCCCTTCGACCATTTCGACGATTTCCGCGACGATGTCTGCGCGCACATGGCCGACTTCGGCATCCCGGTCCGTTACCACCACCACGAGGTCGGCGACCAGGGTCAGCAGGAGATCGAGGGCTGGTTCTCGGATCTGGTGACCACCGGCGACCACGCCGTGCTGACCAAGTACATCCTGTTCAATCTCGCCGAGCGGCACGACCTGCAGGTGACGTTCATGCCCAAACCCCTGTTCGGGAACGCGGGCAGCGGGTGGCATCTGCACCAGTTCCTGCTGCAGGGGGCAAGGAACGTCTTCCACGACGAGGACGGCTACGCCAACCTCTCGCCCCTGGCCCTGCACTACATCGGCGGCATCCTGACCCACGCCGACGCCCTGTGCGCCTTCACCAACCCCTCGACCAACAGCTTCAAGCGCCTGGTGCCGGGTTTCGAGGCGCCGACGGTGCGGACCTTCGGCCGGTCCAACCGCGGGGCCGCCATCCGCGTGCCCAGCTACGTGACCGATCCCGCCCTGCGGCGGATCGAGTACCGGCCCCCGGACCTGACCGCCAACCCTTACCTGTGCTGCGCGGCCATCCTCATGGCGGGGCTGGACGGGATCGTCAACAAGATCGATCCGGTGGCCGCCGGTTTCGCCCCCGAGGACGCCCCTTCCCACACCGGGCGGCAGGTGGATTTTCTGCCCCGCTCCCTGGATGACTCCCTGGACGCCCTGGAGGACGACCACGCCTTCCTGCTGCGGGGCGAGGTGTTCCCCGAGGCCCTGATCAGGCGCTGGCTGGAGATCAAGCGCGAGGAGATCCAGGCGATCAACGGTCGGCCCCACCCCTACGAGTTCACCATGTACTTCGATTTCTGAGCCGGGGGAGCCATGATCGAAAAAGCCCTGTCCACCCGTGAGCACGCCCAGTTCGTCGATGTGACGCCGCTGGTGGCCGAGGCGGTGGGCGAACTGGCCCTGGTCGACGGGGCCGTGCTGGTCTTCAACCCCCACACCACCGCCGGGTTGACCATCAACGAGGGCGCCGATCCGGATGTGGTCCACGACATGCTGGCGGTTTTGGACGGGCTCGTGCCCTGGCGGGCGGGGTATCGCCACGCCGAGGGCAACGCGGCGGCCCACGTCAAGGCCTCGCTGATGGGCAGCTCGGTGATGGTGCCGGTCAAAGGCGGCAGGTTGCAGCTTGGCACCTGGCAGAAGATCTGGTTCTGCGAGTTCGACGGGCCGCGCAGGCGGCGGCTATGGGTCGGAGTTGCTGACCAAAGTCCGGGCTCCTGAGTCTTCCGCACCGAACAGGGCCGCGATATCGGCGGTGGTCGTCCTGGCGGTCACCGTGTAGCGGCCCACGTCCCACAACCCTGCTGCGGCGGACATTTCCCTCGGCGCCAGGCTTACGGTGCCTGTGAATCCCACCTCGGACGCGACGCTGTCCAGGTCCCCGTTGCCGTACCCGTAGGGCCAGGCAAGCCAGCGGGCATCCGCACCGGTGCGCTGGAGGATCCCCGCCCGGCTGGCCAGCAGGTCCCCCGTAACGGGCCGGAACCGGCCTTGCAGCAGCTCCGCCCACCGGGAGCCGACCAGCGATCCCATGACGGCCTGGTGCTGATTCAGTTCCCGCAGGTCGGCCACCTCGACGTCCTGGTCGATGAGCTCGGGGTTCCAGATGACGGGTTCCATCACCCCCCGCAATGGTTTCTTGTAATGCAGCCGGTTGGTGTGCGATTCGAGGAGCACCAGGCCGGATTCCTGCATCTGCTTCAGCTCGTCCCACGTGCACATGTCCAGCCCGCTCCAGCGGTCGCCGACCTCGGCCGCCGGCACGAAGAGGTGGGCTCGTACGCCGTACTTCCTCAGCAGGGGGAAGGCGACGGAGTAGACCGACCGCTCGGCGTCGTCGATGGTCAGCACGACCGCCCGCTCGGGCAGGTCCTCGCGGCGGTCCATGAGCGCCGCAACCTCATCGAGGGTCAGGACCTTGATGCCGTGGTCCCGGAAGAAACGCAAGTGATTCTCGAATTCCGAGGCCGGCAGGGTCCAGAATTCCTTGTCGCCCAGGGCGGGCATGCCGAACAGCAGGCTGCCGGCCACACGCGCCAGGTAGCCCGGGGCGAACCTGGGCCGGAAGTAGTGGTAGCAGATCACCGGCACGCCCTGACTGGTGGTGAACTGCTCCTGGTTGGCCAGTGCTGAGGGATCCAGATGGTCGATGTGAGGCTTCTGATCGTGGCCGCATCCGGCCAGCGCCACGACCACAACCAGGATTGCCAGACTACTGGTGACAAGGCGAGTCTGCTTCATGCTAGAACACCCCCCGCACCGAGAGCCCGGCGAAGGTCCGGTGGTAGCCGCTGCTGGTCGCCAACGCGCTGCGGGAATGGCCCACTTCCAGGGCGATCAGCCAAGCCGGGGATACCCTCAGGCCCAGGCGGCCGGATCCGCCGCCCACGGTTATGGCGTCCGCTCCGGATTCCTTTTCCAGCCCAATACTGCCGTCCAGGGTCACGGTCCAGCGGCGTCCCCACCACTTGGCCTTGGCGGACAGGTGGCCGTTGCGGACCCAGTCCGGGGCCCAGTACCCCCCCGGATACGGAAGGGTGAAATCCCCGTGGGTGATCGCAGCGGTCACGTCGAGGTCGAACGCGCCCTCGTGGCGCCAGCTGGCCCGGACCTCGCCCTGCAGCCGGCGGTTGCCGTCGCTGTAGGTGGCCCGTGTTCCGGACGCTCCCGCCGAAAACCAGCGGGCGAAGCGCCAGTCGCAGGACAGATTCTCCTGCTCGAAGCCCAGCTCCTTGCCGAAGGCCACGTAGGTTTCCACGGGCATGGACGCGGCTCCGCCGTCGAAGCGCAGGCGCGAGGTAGGTTGCCAGGTCAGCCAGCTGTCGATGCCGGGGCGGTTCCAGTCCAGCTTGCTGCCCGTTTCGGCCAGGGCGCCGTCGCTGGAGAAGTGGTCGTACCATCCGGTGGCGTGCAGGGATAGGTGGGGCGCCAGCCCCGTTTCGACGTGCACGTGCACCCCGGTGGCCGCGGCGTCGGGCCTTGCGGGCTGGGAGAACAGCGACAGGCGGGGTCCGGCCTGGACCAGCAGCCCTCCGACCGGGGTGGCCGCCCCCAGGGCCCGCAGCCGGTGGGTGGTCAGGTCGTCCGAGTCCCAGTTGCCGCGCCAGGTGAATTCCCCCGTTGGCATGTATTCGTCCAGGACCTTCAAGGCGAAGTCCCCGGCTTCTGCGCGCTGGTCCGCGGTGAGCCGGCCGTCGTCCTCCACCGCCCGCAGATCCCGCCAGCCCCGGCGGAGCCGGTTCGACCAGATCCGGCTGCGGGCGAGGCCGATGCGCGCCTCGGCGTCCAGGGAGTCATCCTCCACCAGGGACCCGTACACTTCCTCGGCCCTGCCCTGCAGGCCGTACCAGCTGAGGGCCAGGGCGTAGGCGCGCCGGGTGGACGGATCCCTGTCGTCGGGATGGTCGGCGAGCCAGCGGCCGAACAGATCGACCGCCCGGTCGGCATGCTCGTTCCATAGCTCGGCGTAGGCCCTGCCACGCAGGTCCGTTGCGGCCCGCGCCGGGGCGGACCCGGCAACCAGCAGCCAGCACAGTGCTGCGGCCGCGGTCAGGGCAGGCAATCGATGACAAAGTGTGGGTTTGCGTGTTGCGGTCTTCATTCGCGCACCGTCTTCCACTGGGTGATCTTGTTACGCTGGCGATTGACCCACATCCCCCTGGGCGCGGTCACCACCGTGATCACCGCCATCAGGATCCAGTACACCAGGGGGTAGAAGATGGCGATGATGTAGTACCGGGGCAGGGCGGGGTCGTAGCCGCGATCCAGGACGACCCCGGTGTAGAGCTGGGCCAGGCAGACCGTCGCGATGAGCATGCCCCAGAAGTTGGGTATGGGCGAGGCGCCCACCGGTGGATAACCCATGGCGAAGCTGAGGAACCAGATCACCGTCAACAGGATGTAGGTGTAGGCCCAGCCGACCGAGAGGCCGGCTTCGCACATGACCGGCCAGATCCGGCGGTTCTTCCATTGCAGGACCTCGCGCCCGTGGCGCCACAACACCTGGCTCAGGCCCAGGGCCCAGCGTCGGCGCTGGACCCACAGGCCACGCAGGGACTGGGGCACGCGCATCCACATGACGGCCCGGGACTCGTAGCGCACGTCCCAGTGGCGCAGCTGCAGGCGCCAGGTCAGATCGATATCCTCGGTGGCCATTTCCGGGCTGTAGAGGCCCACGTCGAACAGGGCCGAGCGGCGGAAGATGCCGACCACGCCGCTCATGGTCATGATGCGGCCCCAGATGCGCTGGGCCCGGCGCATCAAGGAGATGATGGAGGCGAACTCGATGGCCTGCAGCTTGGCCAGGAAGCTGTCGCGGTTCACGACCCGGGGATTGCCCGTGACGGCGGCGCAGCGGGGCCAGCGGAAATGGGGCACCAGGCGGTCGAGGATATCCGGAGCGGGCACCGCGTCGGCATCCATGATGAAGATCAGCTCGCCCCTGGTGGCGGGGATGGCGTCGTTCAGGGCCATGGCCTTGCCCTCGTTGACGAGCTTGCGGACCAGCCGCACGCGTGGGTCGTCCAGGTAGGGGTGGATGCGCTCCAGGGTCTGGTCGGTGGAACAATCATCGACGACCACGACCTCGAAGTCGGGATACTTCACCTGCAGCACGCCGGACAGGGTCTGGGCGATGGTGTCCTGTTCGTTGAAGGCCGGGATGACGAAGGAAACCGACGGTTTTTCCTCCAGGTGATAGAATTCGTCGAGCTTATCCTGCTCGATATCCTCGCGGCGCCTGAAGAAGAGGATCGCGGTGTAGATCCACATCACGCTGGTCACCATGGGGTACCAGGCGAAGTAGATGAGCAGCGCCCGGTACCAGCCGGTGGCCTGGAAGGCGACGAGGAGGCTGTAGAGGTCCATCAGGCCTTCACCGCCCCGGAGACGGCATAGACCTTGTTGCCGTCGGGATCCAGGTTGATGCTGATGACCCGGGCCTGCCGGATGTCCACGCCGTCGGCCAGGACGACGGGGCGGCCGAGGTAGTCCCGCTCGTGGCTCTCGACCGGGGGAGCGGGCGGGGCGGCCCGTCGGTTCCTGCGGGCGATGCGCTTGTTGTGCTGGACCCACAGGGCCGTGGCCAGCAGACCGAGCAGGGAGACGATGGCCAGGATGATCACGGCCTGGAAGGTCGCCAGGCTGATGCGGCGGCCGCTGACCACGTACCAGTAGTACCCGAACAGGATCCAGAGCAGGACCGAGAACAGGTAGTGGATGAAGTTGCGTAGGGATTGCATGGCGATCAAATCTCCCCTGGCCCCTCCCGGGTCCCTCCTCCGGTTGACCCGGCCGGACCGGGACCTTAAACTAGGCCCCGGCGGTAACAGGCCGACCAACAGGCCGACACCCGTGTATTCTCGTCCGCAACCGGACCCGCTTTAGTCCGGATTCCCGATCCCCAAGGCAGGAGAACGTGTTGAAGGCAAAAGATATCCGCAATTCATTCCTGGAATTCTTCGCCGCGCGCGGTCACCGGGTCGTTCCGTCGTCCACCCTCGTGCCCCGCGACGACCCCACCCTGCTGTTCACCAACGCGGGGATGAATCAGTTCAAGGGGGTTTTTCTGGGCCTGGAACACAGGGATTACCAGCGGGCGGTCTCGGTGCAGAAGTGCATGCGCGTCAGCGGCAAGCACAACGACCTGGAGGAGGTCGGCAAGGACGCCCGGCACCACACCTTCTTCGAGATGCTCGGCAACTGGTCTTTCGGTGACTACTACAAGCGCGAATCCATCCTGTGGGGTTGGGAATTCCTGACCCGGGAGATGGGTCTGGACGCCGGGCGCCTGTGGGTCTCGGTCTACAAGGACGACGACGAGTCCTACGCCATCTGGAAGGACGAGGTGGGGGTGCCCGCCGAGCGAATCGTACGCCTGGGCGACATTGCCCGGGGCGACGAGGAGAACTTCTGGTCCATGGCCGACACCGGCCCCTGCGGCCCCTGCACCGAGATCCATTTCGACCAGGGTGAGGCCATGAAATGCGACCACCCCGACGGTTGCGCCGTGGGCGTGTGCGATTGCGACCGCTGGCTCGAGCTGTGGAACCACGTGTTCATGGAGTTCGATCGCCAGGGGGACGGCACCCTCGAGCCGCTGCCCATGAAGAGCGTGGATACCGGACTGGGCTTCGAGCGCCTGGTGGCCGTGATGCAGGGCAAGCAGAGCAACTACGAGACCGACCTGTTCACCCACCTGATCGAGCGCATGGCCGAGCTGTGCGGACGCAAGCCCGCAGGAGAGGACCGCATCAGCATGCAGGTCATCGCCGACCACGCCCGCGCCTGCACCTTCACCGTGGCAGACGGCGCCATCCCCGCCAACGAGGGGCGCGGCTACGTCGTGCGCCGCATCCTGCGCCGGGCCGCGCGCCACGGGCACCTGCTGGGCATGGACGACCCTTTCCTGTTCGAGATCGCGGCGGTGGTCATCGCGGAAATGGGGGAGGCCTACCCCGAACTGATCGAGCGGCGGGACCGCATCCTGGAGACGATCCGCCAGGAGGAGGAGCGTTTCGGGCGCACCCTGGCCGCCGGTCTGCAGGTCTACGGCGAGATCAAGGCCGCCATGGCGGCCGAGGGCCGGAAGGTCCTGTCCGGGGCCGAGGCCTTCAAGCTGCACGACACCTACGGGTTCCCGGTGGATCTGACCGCCGTGGTGGCCGGCGAGGACGGCTTCGATGTGGACCGGGAGGGCTTCCGGGTCTGCATGGAACAGCAGCGCGTGCGCAGCCGCAAGGAGAACGTCTTCATGGAGGGGATCGGGCCCTGGCGGGCGGTGGCCGGGGATTTCGACCCGGCGAACTTCCGCAGCCTTTTCACCGGCTATGACCAACTGGAATGCGACGCCCGGGCGGTGGCGGTCCGGACCGGCGGCAAGGATGCCGACGGGCGGCCCCTGGTGCACCTGCTGTGCGACCGGACGCCGCTTTACCCCGAGTCGGGCGGGCAGGTGGCCGACGCGGGCGCCGTGACCTTGTCCGGGACCGGGCGGGAGTTGCCGGTGCTGGGGGTGGTCAAGGCCGAGGAGGGCCCGGTGTGCGTGGTGGCCGGTGATGCGGATGAAATGCTGGCCGAGCTGCAGGCCGACCCGCAGGTGCGGCTCACGGTGGATGCCGAGCACCGGGCCGGGGTCATGCGCCACCATACGGCGACCCACCTGCTGCACGCGGCCCTGCGCGCCGTCCTGGGCGCGCATGTGGAGCAGGCGGGCAGCGTGGTCGAGCCCGGACGGTTGCGCTTCGATTTCAGGCACGACAAGCCGGTGACCGCCGACCAGCTGGCGAAGGTGGAGAAGATGGTCAACGCCGAGGTCCTGGCCAACCGCAGCGTCATCCGCCACGACGAGGTTCCGCTGGATGAGGCCAAGGAACGCGGGGCCATGGCCCTGTTCGGAGAGAAATACGGCGACGTGGTGCGCATGATCGAGATCCACGGCGGCAATGTGCCCGCCGGCGGCGAGGACCCCACGGCCGGGCCGGTCTTCTCCCTGGAGCTGTGCGGCGGCACCCACTGCCGGCGCACCGGAGACATCGGCCCCTTGCGCATCACCGCCGAGCAGAGCGTGGCCGCCGGTGTGCGCCGCATCGAGGCGGTGGCCGGCCCGGGCGCCCTGGCCCTGTGTGACCAGGATCGCGAGACGGTGCGGCGCATCGCCGCCGGGTTGCGCCATGACGGCCCGCCCCTGGAGGAGCAGACCGCGGCCCTGCTGGCCGAGCGGGACGCCCTGCGCAAGGAACTGGCCGCCCTGCAGCAGCAGCTCGCCAAGGGATCGCTGGCGAGCGCCCTGGACGAGCCGCGGGAGGTCGCCGGGCTGAAGGTGGTGGCCGCCAGGGTGGATGCGGAAGATCGCGGCGCCCTGCTGCAGCTGGGCGACCATGTGCGGGACAAGCTGGCGGACGCAGGCGTGGTCGTGCTGGCTGCCACCCCGGGCGGCAAGCCGACCCTGCTGGTGACGGTGACCGCGGATCTGGTGGAAGCAGGGCGCCTGCACGCGGGCAACCTGGTCAAGGAGCTGGCGGCCCGCGTCGGCGGACGCGGCGGCGGCAAACCGGGGACGGCCCAGGCGGGCCTGCCCGACGAGGCGGCGCTGGACAAGGCGCTGGCGGAAGTGGAAGCCGTCCTGTCCGGATCCTAGGGATCAATCCCGCAGGCGGATGTACTGAGCCGGGTCCTTGCGCCGGATGTCCGGCACCAGGGCCCCGGCCGCCGGGTGGCCGACCACCAGCAGCAGGAAGGCCTTCTCCCCGGCGGGCCTTTCCAGGATCTCCCCCAGGAAGCCCATGGGGCTGGGCGTGTGGGTCAGGGTGGCCAGGCCCGCCTGGTGCAGGGCGGCGATGAGGAGCCCCGTGGCCAGGCCCACCGATTCCTTGGTGTAATAGTGCTTCCGCTTGTCCCCATGTACATCGATCCCGTACCGCTGCTCGAACACCGCGATGAGCCAGGGGGCCGTTTCCAGGAATGGCTTGTCCGCGTTGGTGCCCAGGGGCTCCAGGTCGTCCAGCCAGTCCCGGGGCGCGCGCTCGGCGTAGAACTTCCGCTCTTCCTCCTCGGCCGCGAGCCTGATCCTACGCTTCAAGGCGGGGTCGGCCACCGCCTCGAAGTGCCAGGGTTGCTTGTTGGCGCCGCTGGGGGCGGTGCCGGCGCACTCCAGACAGGCCAGGATGACCTCGCGGGGCACGGGGCGGTCGGAGAAATTCCGCACCGTGCGGCGCAGGGCCATGAGATCCCGGAAGGTGCGGGCGCGGGCCAGCATTTCGGCATCCGCATAGCGCGGGGTCTCGGGCAGGGGGATCCGGTCGTTGTGGTTCATGGGGAATCCTCACGGGTTGCCGAAGGTGATGCCGGCCGACAGGGTCCAGAAATCGTCCACCCCGCCTGAGATATCGCCGCTGATGCTGGCATGGCGGCGCACATCCAGATGATAATCCTGACCGCCTGCGGTGCGCCACCTCAGGCCGCCTCCGCCCATGACGCCCGCGTACAGATCGGACGAGACATACCAGCCCGCACCCAGCGCCGCGTAGGGGGCGAAGCCCCGGGAACGCGCGCTGAAAAGCACGTCCAGCCCCATGTTCGTCACCGGGTCGGTGCCCGTGACGGCGGTGCAGGGGGCAGGGCACCCCAATAGGTACCCCTGCTGCTCGAAGTTGTAGAAGCCGATGGCCGGGCCCATCTGCACATGTGACCCCATGTCCCTGAGCAGGCCCAGGCGCGCCCCGAAGACCCCGTCGGGAGCATCCCGATCCGCATTCCAGGCCTCGGAGACATCCAGGAACAGGTGCGTGGTGTGCGTAAAGGAGTCCCGGTCGCCCCGGGGAGGGGCTTCACCCGCGGGGTAGAGGACGACCCAGCCGCTGGACAGGGAGCCCACGCCGGCCCCAATGCCACCAACCACGAGGGCCCCGCTGAGGGCGCCCAGCGCGGCGCCTGCGAGGATGGGCTGCACCGTGCCGGTGTCGTCGTATTCACCGATGGAAGACAGCGCCCAACCCGACAGGCCGCCCAGGGCGCCCACGACGACGGCCCCGGTGGCCGCGCCCCACTTGGCCCCCCGGACAGTACCCGAATCCCAGACCTCGATGCGGGTGATGGAATCCTGATCCAGGTCCCATTGCTCACGGGGTTGCCCCTCGCCCGCAAGGACGAGGGTGTCTCCGTGCAGGCCGGCGAACAGCCCCTGGAACAGGGCGCCACCGGACAGGGTCACGCGCAGACGGCTCTGCGGCGTGATATCCGTGAGGGCCGAGGCCACGGTCTGGGCGAATGAACTTGAAGCTGCGGCGGCGATCCCGGACAGGGTCAGGATCAACCCTACGACCAACACGACGTCCTGCCTGCGTTTGCGGTCCTGGCCGCGATGGGAATGTTGAAGCATGGAATGACTCTCCCTCGGTTGGCAATGCCCCGGTTTCAAAATACGGGATACCTGCCCGGGTGTTCCACCCCAGTTTGGAGCGGCCGGAGCACGGTGGGTTGGCAAGGCGAGGCCCGGCCCCTATTGTCAGGGCATGAAGATCAAGGATGCGGCAGAATACGGATTGTTCTGCGTGGGCACGTGGTTGTTGCGCGCCCTGCCGCTGGAGTGGTCGCGCGTCCTGCTGGAAAGGGCCGGCCGCCTGGCCGTCCGCCGCAGGTGGTGGCGGGCCGATGTGGCCGCGTCCCAGCTGGCGGCGGCCTTGCCCGACTTGGCACCGGGGGAGAGGGAGCAGCTGCTGGCTGATCTGTACCGGAACCTGGCGCGGACCGTGCACGAGGTCTTCATCAGCCCGCCGGATCCGGGCCAGGTCCGGGTATCCGGCGGTTGGGCCCCTCTGGACGCCGCGCTGGCCCGCGGCCGCGGCCTGATCCTCGCTTCGGTACACCTGGGCAACTTCGAGCTGTGCGGCCGCGTCATCGCAGGCCGCTGCGACCTGCTGGATGTGGTCAAGCCCCAGCGCAACAGGTTGTTCGACCGCTACTTGGAGATCATGCGCAACCGGGGCGGCATCGCCACCGTGCCCATGGCGAAATCCGGCCCCGCGGTGCTGAAGCACCTGCGCGCGGGCGGGGTGGTGTCGCTGCTGCTGGATCAGGATGCCGGCGACCGGGGGGTGGTCGTGCCTTTCCTGGGCCGGCCGGCTGCGACCTGGCCGGGGGCGGCGCGGCTGTCCCTGCAGACGGGCTGCCCGGTGTTGCCGGTGTGTCTGGCGCGCAGGCCCGACGGGGGCCATGACCTGGAATTCGGAGACCTGATGGAACCGGACAAGTTGCCGCCCGAGGCCCGGGATCCGGTCGCCTACACCGCCTTGATCACCGAACGGCTGGAGGAGTTCGTCCGGCGCCATCCCCAGCAGTGGTTCTGGGTCCACCGCCGGTGGAAGGGCGCGGCGACCGCGCATAAAGAAACCGCCGGCTCCGGGTAGGAACCGGCGGCAAGCAAGAGGATCGCCCCCGTGGGGGCGATCATTACATGCGCTCGATGATGGCCTGGCCGAAGCCGCTGCAGCTGACCTCGGTGACGTCCTGACGGCCCTCGGCCTTCATCAGGCGGGCCAGGTCGTAGGTCACGTGGCCGTCGGTGATGGATTTTTCCACACCGTGCAGGATCAGGTCCGCGGCCTCGCCCCAACCCATGTGGCGCAGCATCATCTCGGCCGAGAGGATGATCGAGCCGGGGTTGACCTTGTCCATGCCCGTGTACTTGGGGGCGGTGCCGTGGGTGGCCTCGAACAGGGCCACGTCGTCGCTCATGTTGGCGCCCGGGCCGAGGCCCAGCCCGCCGACCAGGGCGATGGCCGCATCCGACATGTAGTCGCCGTTGAGGTTGGGCAGAGCCAGCACGCTGTACTCGCCCGGCCGGGTCTGGATCTGCTGGAAGATCGAATCGGCGATGCGGTCCTTGAGCAGGATCTTCCCCGCGGGCATCTTGCCGTCCATCTCGTCCCACAGCGCCTTCTCGGTCACGAAGGTGTCGCCGAACTCCTCGGCCGCGACCTCGTAGCCCCACTTGGCGAAGCTGCCCTCGGTGAACTTCATGATGTTGCCCTTGTGGACCAGCGTGACCGACGGCAGGTTGTTCTGCTTGGCCCAGGCGAGGGCCTTGCGCACCAGGCGCTGGCTGCCGAACTGGCTGATGGGCTTGACGCCGATGCCGCTGTCGGGGCGGATATCCCTGCCGGTCTTCTCCTTGATCAGCGCGATGATGGCCTTGGCGGTGTCGCTGCCCCGCTCGAAGTCGTAGCCGGCGTACACGTCCTCGGTGTTTTCGCGGAAGATGATGAAGTTCACCTTGTCGGCGTACTTGTTGGGGCTGGGCACGCCGGGGAAGTACTTGACCGGGCGCACGCAGGCGTACAGGTCCAGCCGCTGACGGAAGCGCACGTTGATGGATTGGAAGCGCTCGCACACGCTGTCGGTGTGGCCGCACTTGTCGCACTTGCCGTCATGGTACTGCTGGTGGGCGCAGTTCAGGCAGACGTGGGTCTCCTCGCCGATGGGCGTGGTGAACGGGCCCTTGATGGCGATCTTCAGGTGCCGGATGGCCTCGACCGATTCGTCGGGGAATTCCGAGCCGTACTTCTGCAGGCCCTCGAGCCCGGAGTAGATCGGGCACCAGGCGACCGCCCGCTTGCCGTCGTACGCCTTCTTGACCGCCGCATCGACGACCGTCTGCATGACCGGGGTGATGTCCAGGCCGATGCCGTCGCCGCGCAGGACGCCGATGATGGGGTTGTCCCCGATGACCAGCTTGCCGTTCTCGTACTTGATCAGATCCCCGGCGGGGATTTTCACTTCCTTGAATTCCATGGTATCGCCACCCCAGGCTGGAATGAGGGCCGGGGCGCGTCCCCGGCCGAAATCGCAGTAGCAGGGCCAATCTAGCCATTTGGAGGCAAGGTTTCAAGGGGCGCCGACCGATCCGATTCGGCTTTTGATTGTTGGTATGGTCTCTTGTCTCAAAGCCGTGGATCTGCGTCACGTGAGAAAGCGCCCCGGCCATCTGCCGGGGCGCAAGGCGCAGGACGCTTCTTGTTGGTTGAACGGGCCCGGAAACCCCCCCCCTGAAGGCGGCCATGGCACCTTTCTGGCCTCGCTGTTCCTGAGGGCCAATGGACTCGTTGATTTCGTATTGAGCAGGAGTCAGGTCCGCCGTAAGCCGTCAAGGCGCAGGGACACGGACCAGGGGAGAGAAGATGTCGGAACAGGTGCCCATGAAACTTGAGGTCGAGGTGCAGCAGCTTGCTCCATCGGAACAGGCATTGCACAACAATTTCACCACCAGCTACCGGAGCTTGACCCGGGATCTGGTGCGTACTGCGTACTACCTGCACCAGATCCAGGAATGCATGATCTATCGCAAGCTGGGTTTTGACACCATTGGCGATTATGCCCAGGCGGCGGTGGGGCTGACCCCCGCGCAGGCCAGGGACTTCGTCCTGTTGGGGCGCAACTTGCCCAGATTTCCGGAGGTGGAAAAGGCCCTGGACCAGGGGCGGCTATCCTGGTCCCAGGCGCGGCTGATCACCCGCCGGGTCGATCCGCAAGACCAGAGCTTGTGGGTGAGCAAGGCCCAGGCCATGACCGTCAAGCAGTTGGAGGAGGCCTTGCCCCGGGTACGCGGCCCTATCCTGAGGCTGGGGGCGTCATCGCAGGCGGGGGCGGGCCGTCATGGAGATCGCGCCCCGGAGAAAATCATGACTTCGGGAACCGCAGAGGCCAATCGCGGCGAAGGTCCAGGAGATACCAATACCACCGCCCCGGAGCGCGCGGCGCCTCCGGTGCCCTCGCGGTCGCAGTATGTCACCCTGCGCTTCGATCCGGAGGACTACGCGCGCTTCGAGCGTTTGCTGGCCGGTGCTCAGGGCGCCGACAAGGAAGAGAAGATCCTGCGGGCCCTAGCCGGGGCACAGGGAAAAGATAAGGTTTTGCCCTATCTCCTGGTCATCATGAATTGCCCGGTCTGCGGCCGTGGCGCCATACCATCCAGCCGGGGTGAGGTTCCAGCCCCGGCGGCCTTGCTCAAGGCGGCGCAATGTGACGCGGCCATCGAGGATGCCGCCGGACTACGGCGGCGAACGATCCCGCCGCGTGTGCGGCGTCAGGCCCTGCAACGGGCGCGGTTTCGTTGCGAGGCAGAGGGCTGCGGCCACACCCAGTTCCTGGAGGTTCATCATCGGGTGCCGGTGGCCGGAGGCGGCGGGCATGACCTGGAGAACCTCGTGGTGCTGTGCTGGCGGTGCCATCGCCGGCTCCATGAGCAGGAAGATGCCGCCAGGTCCGCCTTGAAAGAGGCCCCCGTGTAATTCCGTGCGCTTTTTTGCCTGGAAACATCGGATCTGCGTCACGTGAGAAAGCCCGGCGGTCAGGCCGGACCCACACTATCTTTCGTTGCCCGCCCGTTCGAACCCATGCTAGCCTGCGCCCGCAAGCCAAGGCCTGTGCCGAAAGGATTTCATGACCGCCCTGCATCCCCTGGACTGGATCATCATCGCAGGCTACGGAGTGCTGACCCTGGCCCTGGGCCTGGGTTTCCGCAAGCGTGCCTCCAGCTCCACCGAGGAGTATTTCCTCTCGGGCCGCTCGCTGCCCTGGTGGGTCCTGGGCACCAGCATGGTGGCCACGACCTTCGCCGCGGACACGCCGCTGGCGGTGACCGGGTTCATCCGCGACCACGGCATCTGGTACAACTGGTTCGGCTGGCACTACGTCATGAGCCAGATGCTGGCCGTGCTGCTGTTCTCGCGCTTCTGGCGGCGGGCAGGCGTGGTCACCGACAACGAGCTCATCGAACTGCGCTACAGCGGCAAGCCGGCGGCCTTCCTGCGCGGCTTCAAGGCGGGCTACTTCGCGCTGCTCTACAACTTCATCGTGCTGGGCTGGGTGCTCAAGGGCATGGGCACGGTTGCCGAGGCGGTCATGGGCATCGATCCCCGCCTGGCGGTGGTGGTCGGAGCGGCTCTGGCCCTGAGCTACTCCCTGCTGGCCGGATTCTGGGGCGTGGTCGTGACCGACGTGATCCAGTTCGGATTGGCCATGACCGGCTCGATCCTGGTGGCGGTGCGGGCGGTGCGCTACGTGGGCGGCATGGCCGAGCTCAAGGACAAGCTGCTTGGCTCGCCGCTCTTTACGCCCAACACGCTGGCCTTCGTCCCGGGCGGTGGCTGGAGCTGGGATTCGGATTTCGTGAAGTTCCTGGTCTTCGTCTCGCTGATGTGGTGGGCCAGCCACAACGCCGACGGGGGCGGCTACATCATCCAGCGCATGGCCGCGGCCAAGAACGAACGCCATGCCCGGGGCGCGACCCTGTGGTTCGTGGTGGCCAACAATGCGGTGCGCTACTGGCCCTGGATCCTGACCGCCCTGGTGTCCATGGTCCTGTTTCCGGTGATGCCCGGCGGCAGGGGGGAGGAGGCGGCCTACCCCCTGGTCATGCTCAAGGTGCTGGGGCCGGGCATGCTGGGCCTGCTGCTCGTCAGCTTCTTCGCCGCCTTCATGTCCACCATCGATACGCATCTGAACTGGGGCGCCAGCTACCTGGTCAACGACATCTACCGCCGGTTCCTGCACCGGCGGGCCGGGGACAGGGAAACGGTGCTGGTGGCCAAGCTGTGCGTCCTGGTGATGATGATCTGCGCGGTGATCGTCGCCTTCGCCCTGTCGAGCATCGGCAAGGCCTGGCTGTTCGTGTGGGCCATGGGTGCGGGCATCGGACCGGTCCTGATCCTGCGCTGGTTCTGGTGGCGCATCAACGCCTGGAGCGAGATCGCGGCCCTGGCCTCGTCGGTCCTGCTGGCGGTGGGCTTCGAAGTGACGGCGGCCATCCAGGCCGGACCGCAGTACCGTCTGTTTGCCACCCCGGTCATGGTCGGGGATGTGGCCCTGCAGACCCATCACAAGGCCATGATCCTGGTGCCGTTGACCATCGTGGTCTGGCTGATCGTGACCTTTTCCACGCGGCCGGTGGAGCAGGAACGCCTGCGGTCCTTCTACCGCCTGGTCCGGCCCGGCGGCTGGTGGGGGCTGGTGGCTCGGCAGGAGCCCGGCGTCGTCTGCGACGGGTTGAGGGCCGGGATCATCCGACTGTGGCTGGCAGGCTGCGCGGGGGTGTTCGGGATCCTGTTCGGGATCGGCTACCTGTTGCTGGGCAGGCCCGGGCCGGGGGTGCTGATGCTGGGGATCGCCGCTCTGGCCGGCACGGTCCTGGGCCGGGCGCTGGCGCGCGATTGAGCGGGAAGGGCACGGCGGCTAGCCGGCCGCGGAATGGGCCTGCAGTTCGGTGGCCTCGGCGCGCGGCAGGTGGAAGCTGAAGACCGAGCCGCGGCCCGGTTCGCTGACCACATTCAGCTCGCTGCCGTGGCTGGTGATGATCTTGTGGGCGATGGCCAGGCCCAGGCCGTTGCTCACCGGCGGTGTGGCGCCCGTGCGGTCGTTCTTGAGCAGGGCCGAGCGGGTCCGGCTTTTTTCCCCGATGTAGAAGCGGTCGAAGATATGGGGCAGGTCCTCGGTGGGGATCCCCATGCCGGTATCGGTGACGGTGACCTCGATGGTTTCGGCGTGGGGGACGAGCCTGATGATGACGCCGCCGCCGGGCCGGTTGAACTTGATCCCGTTTTCCACGAGGTTCTGCAGCGCCTGGCTGATCTGCAGGGCGTCGGCGTGGACCATGAACCCGGCCGGATCCTGTCCCATCTCCAGTTCGAGCTCGACCTTGGCGGAGGTGGCCACGGCCTCGCAACGGGCCAGGACCGAGTCGGCCAGTTCACCCAGGGGGAAATCCTCATAACTCGCGTGGACCTGGCCAGACTCGAGGCGCGAGAGGATCAGGGTGCGCTCGATCAGCTGGTCGAGGTGGTCGAGGTTCTTGTTGATGATCTCCAGGTACCGATTCCTCTCGGCGAGGCTGAGGTTGTCCGGATCCATGCTCAGGGTCTCGATGTAACCGCGCAGGCTGGCCAAGGGGGTCCGCAGGTCGTGGCTGACGTTGGCGATGAGCTGGCGCTGGAACTGCTCCTTTGCACCCAGCTCCCGCATCATGGTCTGGATGCGGGCCGCCATGGCGTTGAAGTGGCGGCCGAGGGTGCCGATCTCGTCGGCGCTGCGGGCCGACACGCGATGGTCGAAATCGCCGGCGGTGAAGACCTCCACCCCCCGGGTCAGGCCGCGCAACCGCCGGCTGGCCCAGGCCATGATGATCAACGCGGTGATGATGACGTAGACCAGCACCAGCACCAGGGCGCGGAAACCGAAGTTGCGCCAGTCGGACTGGATCTCGTCCACGGCCACGGTGACGGGCCGGAAGCTGGCGGCCAGGTAGGCGCGGGGGGCACCGTCAGGCTGCCCGCCGATGGCCACCACGTCGATGATCCGGTTCTCGTAGGCATCGATGTCCGTATCTAAAGGGTAGGTGGAGAAGTCCCAGTCATCGTCAGCCATCTTGCTCAGGAGCACCGGGTCGCTGTGGGCGAGGGCCGTGGCCAGGCTGTCGTCGGGGTCGCTCAGCAGGTTGTTGCCCTGGGCGTCGAACAGGGCGACCTCGGCGTTGTACTTGCCGATTCCGGCGCTGTAGCTCACCAGGATGCTGTCCCTTCTGGCCTCTTGATCCAGTACGGGAGCGAGCCTTTGCGCAAGATCGGCCAGCTCTCCCTCTTCCCTGTTCTCGTACCAGTCCTGCTCTTCCTGCGAATCGTAGGCGTTGAACACCGTGGCGTCGATCCACAGGTAGTAGCCGCCGATACTCAGACCCAGCAGGACCAGGAAGAGTGCCGACATCCGGAAGTGCAGACTGTGGGTGAAGCTCGGCATTTTCATGGCGCGACTATACGAACTCCTCGGTGAAACGGTAGCCGATGCCCCAGGCGGTCAGGATCAGGCGGGGCCGGTTGGGGTTTTCCTCGATCTTGTTCCGCAGACGGTTCACGTGCGAGTTGACCGTGTGCTCGTAAACGTCCGAATCCTCATCCCACACCAGGTCCAGCAGCTGGCGCCGGCTGAAGGTCCGGCCCGGACGCGAGGCGAGGGTGTACAGCAGGTCGTATTCCTTGACCGTCAGCTGGACGGTCTGGTCCCGGACGATGACCTTGCGCTTGCCGTGGTCGATCTTGAGGGGACCCAGATCCAGAATGCGGTCTCCGGCGGCCACCCGGGCCAGTTCCTCGGCGCGCTCGATGCGGCGCCGGAGCACCTTGATGCGGGCGGCCAGCTCACGCATGCTGAAGGGCTTGGTCAGGTAGTCGTCGCAGCCGAGTTCCAGGCCCAGCACCTTGTCGGCCTCCTCGCCCCTGGCCGTGAGCATCATCACGGGGGTGCGCGTGTCGGCGGCGCGGATTTCCCGCAGGACGTCGATGCCGCTCATGGTCGGCAGCATCCAGTCCAGAAGGACCATGCCGTACTGCCCGGCCTGGAAGGCGCGCAGGCCCGCCTCGCCGTCGGCGGCGGCGTCCACCTGGTAGCCCTCGGTGTTCAGGTGCATGGTCAGCAGGTCGATCATCTCCCGATCGTCCTCGATCAGCAGGATCTTCCTGGCCTGGCCCGTAGGCGTATTCATCCCTCGGTCACCTCTTCGCCAGGGGGCAATGTGTGCGCTGTTTTGTAACTATAATTATAGCAGAATGATAGGGATCATACAATCCAGATCAATAGGTAATTTGCCCTCTTTTGCACGGGGATCCACCGGGTTTTTGGGGATATCCGTTTTCTTTAACGAAAATGAATGATCGGCGTGATACTTGTGTGATAAACAGGGGCTGGTTTTCAGACTGGATTCCCGCACGGAGGCGGGTCATAATGCCGGCGCCCCGATGAACCCCTACCGCTGTCGAGGACGTGCGACCATGAAATTCCGGCCCGATGAGCTTCCGCCTCCAGGCGGCACCATCCTGACCTTGCGCGGCGTCAGCAAAACCTACGGCACCACGCGGGCTGTCCAGGATGTGAACCTGGAGATCCCCCGTGGCAGCATCTACGGTTTCCTGGGGCCCAACGGCGCCGGCAAGACCACCACCATCCGCGGCATCATGCGCATCGTTCTGCCCGACGCCGGCACCATCGAGATGGCCGGCAGGCCCCTGCGGGGGGAACTCCTGGACAGCATCGGGTACCTGCCCGAGGAGCGCGGCCTGTACCGCAAGATGAAGTGCGTCGAGCAGCTGGCCTACCTCGCCCAGCTCAAGGGGGTGCCGCGCCGCGAGGCCATCGCGCGCGCGGACCGCTGGCTGCAGCGCATGGACCTGGCCGCCTACCGCGACAAGAAGGTGGACAGCCTCAGCAAGGGCATGCAGCAGAAGATCCAGTTCGCCGCCACCTTCATCGCCGAACCGGTCCTGGTCATCCTGGACGAGGTGTTCAGCGGCCTGGATCCTTTGAACATCGAGTTGCTGCGCGGCATGATCCTGGCCGAGCGGGACAAGGGGACGACCATCCTGTTCTCGACCCACATGCTGGCCGAGGCCGAAAAGATATGCGAGAGCATCTGCCTGATCGAGGGCGGACGGATCATCCTCGACGGGCCCCTCGAGCGCATCAGGGCCGATTTTCCGCTGCAGTCGGTCAAGGTGGCCTGGGAGGACGGCCGCGAGCCGCCGACGGATCTGCCGGGGGTCGCCCACGTGGAAAGCAGCGAGGGGCTCTGGCGCCTGACCCTGCGGGAAGGGGTCGCGGCCCAGGATCTGCTGCCCGGGCTGATCGCCGCCGGCGGCCTCACGTACTTCGCGGCCAACCGGCCTTCCCTCAGCGAGATCTTTCTGGCCGCGGTGGCGCGCCACCGCCAGGGGGTGCCGGCATGAACAAGGTGCTGACCATCATCCGCAAGGAGTACCTGGAGCGGGTGCGCTCCAAGAGCTTCCTCATCGGCACGCTGCTGGGTCCGGCCCTGATGTCCATGTTCGTGGTCCTGCCGGTGCTGCTGAGCAACACCGGCGCCGAGAACGCCCGCACCGTGGGCGTGGTCGATGGCACCGGTACGGTCATGGCCAGGCTGGAGGCCGGCCTGGCCGGGCAGGGCCGCGGCAACATGACCCTGGTCCCGTACCGGGCCGATGGCGGGGGTCTGGAGGCCGCGGTGGACGCGCTGAAAAAAGCGGTCAAGGACGAGGAACTCGACGCCGGGTTGGTGATCCCCCCCGATTTCATCGCCACCGGCCAGGCGACCTTCTTCAGCCAGTCGGTCAGCGCCATGGTCATGCGCGACGAGGTGTTCCGGCCGCAGCTGGACAGGATCCTGCGCGAGGAACGGTTCACCCGGGCGGCCGTACCCGATTCCCTCTTCAACTACCTGGCCGCCAGCACCTCGTGGTCGTCGTTTACCATCAACGCCGAAGGCGAGCAGCAGAAGCAGAACGAGGAGGCCACCTTCATCGCGGCCATCGCCCTGATCATGATCATCTACATCATGGTGCTCATGTACGGCAACCACACCCTGACCGCGGTGATCGAGGAAAAGAGCAGCCGCATGGTGGAGGTGCTGCTGGCCAGCGTCTCGCCGGGCAACCTCATGCTGGGCAAGGTGCTGGGCATCGGCATGGCCGGCCTGACCCAGTTCGGGGTGTGGGCGGTGGCGTTCTTCGTCATGTCCGAGCAGGGGGTGGCCGTGGGCGGGTTCTCCCTGGATGTCCATTTCCTGACGCCTGTGATCCTCATCTCCTTCGTGATGTTCTTCCTGCTGGGATTCTTCCTCTACGCCACCCTGTACGCGGGCATCGGCGCCATGTGCAACACCGTGCAGGACAGCCAGCAGTTCCACGGTCCGCTGACCATGGGGCTGGCGCTGCCCATGCTGCTGCTGAGCCTGGTGCTGCGGGCGCCCGACTCGACGGTGTCGGTTGTGCTGTCCCTGGTGCCGCTGTTCTCGCCGGTGCTGATGTTCATGCGCGTCTGCGTGGAGACGCCCCCGCTGTGGCAGATCCTGACCTCATGGGTCCTGATGGCGGTGTCGATCTGGCTGGCGGCCCGCCTGGCCGGCAAGCTTTTCCGCATGGGCATCCTGATGTACGGCGGCTCGCCGACCTGGGCCGGCCTGGTCAGGGTGCTGCGTTCCTGACCCGGATCCGTTCAGGGGATCACCTCGAGCTTGAAGTGGTCCCCGACCTCGATCCGGTCCACCACGTCCATACCCTTGGTGACCCGGCCGAACACCGTGTAGCGCCCGTTCAGGTGGGGCTGGGGCGACTGGGTGATGAAGAACTGGCTGCCGCCGGTGTCCTTGCCGTCGTGGGCGATGCCGACGGTCCCGCGCACGAAAGGCGCCCGGGACCACTCGCTGCGGATGGTGTAGCCGGGGCCGCCCCAGCCGTCGCCGCGGGGATCCCCGCCCTGGATCACGAAATCCGGCACCACGCGGTGGTAGGTCAAACCGTCGTAGAACCCCCTGTCCATCAGATCCAGGAACACCGCGCACGTGTTGGGGGCCGGCCGGCCGTCCAGGGTGATGACGAACTCGCCGCGGTCGGTCACGCACCGCACGCGGGGAGCCTTGAACGGGACAGCCACAGGCGGCTGGTCGGGGCTTCGCGAAACCGCGGGCAGGGTTTCGCGCAGGCTCGCCTCGGCGGGCACCAGGGCCACCGGAACGGTGCCGGTGGCCAGGGCCGCGGCGCGGGCCTCCAGCCGGACGCGCAGGTCCGGCGAATCGAATCCTTCCTGCAGCAGCCGGTCGCAGGCTGCCCGTGACGAGGCCGGCAGCGAGTCGACCGACGCCTTGGCCATGCCCGCCAGCCCCTTGATCACCGCGCGCCTGAGCTCGTAGCGCTCCGGACCCCGGGCGCGGTTCCAGAGGTCGGCCAGGGCGCCGACGGAAAGGGAGTCCGGGTAGTTGGCCAGCAGCCCGGCGGCGGTGGCCGCGACCACGAAATCGGGATCCTGGCAGGACCGCCGCAGGACCAGGGCCACGCGCGCGCGGGCCGTCCCGGCCGCGACCCCGGCGGGAAGTGCGCCGGGCCTGGTGGCCATGACCGTGGCGAGGGCCTCCAGGGCCGCGGTCCGCACCAGGGGAGGGTTTTCGGCGGGGGATCCGGCCCCCGTGGGCGGCCCCGCGACCTGCCGGTCGGCCCTGCCCAGCAGCAGGAGCAGGGGGTCAGGGTGCACCGCGCCGATGGCCTGCACGGCCGCGGCCTGGATCATCGGTTTCCGGGCCTTGGCCAGCAGCGCGGCCAGCTCGCCCGCGCAGCCGGCTCCGCGCAGGGCCGCCCAGGCGCCCACCGCGTCCCGGCGCACGCCGAGGTGGGGGCTGTCAAGGGCCGCTGAGGCCACCTTGCCCAGTCGGATGCGCCAGACCGGCAGGAGGCTTTCCCGGCGGGCCGCCTCCGGAGGCAGGGGGATGCCCTCTACGCAGGAGGCCATGGCCCGCAGGGCCGCCTCGGCCACGTGGGGGTCCGTGGAACCGGCCGCGGCGGTCAGGATCTCCGTGATCACCTCGGCCCGGGGCTCGGGATCCGCACCCGCCGGGGTGTCCAGGGCGAGCTTGCCCAGCCGGCCCAGCGCCCGGCACAGGGCGATGTCCAGGCGGCTGCGGTCCCTGCCGCGAGGCCGCTTCCCTGACGCCGCGCAGGCGAGCACACCATCAAGGGCGCGGTCGTCATCCTGCCCTGCCAGGGCCCGCAGGGCGTGAACGCGCACCTGGGTGGGACCATCCGCGGCCAAAGGGGCCATGGCTTTGATCAGGGAGGTGTCCGGCGCCAGCTCGGCGCAGCGCAGGACGCGCCACAGGACCTCGGGGCTCGCCTGCGTAAGGTTGCTGTCCATGGCCGCTATCAGGGCCCGGTGGTCGACCTCGTTCACCCTGTTGCGCAGGCCGTCCCAGGCGGCGGCGGCAACCCGGGGGTCGGCAGCGGCCGTGGCGGCCAGCAGGGCGGGGCCGCCACCTTTGGCCTGGGCCAGGCCGGCCAGAGCCGCCAGGCCGATGTCGTGGTGGGGGTCGGCCGCGGCCCTGCCCAGGGCCTGCACCGCGGTTTCTCCTCCGATCAATCCCAGGGCGAAGCAGGCCTGCCCGCGCACGGTGAGGCTGGCATCGTTCAGGGTTTCCACAAGGCGCGGCACCGCCGAGGTGCGGCCGATCAGGCCCGCCGCACGGGCCGCGGCCAGCCTGATGTGGGCGTCAGGATCCTGGAGCATCAGCTGGAGGCTGTCGCCGGGCGCGAACCTGGCATCCTGCCAGCGGGCGATGTCCCGCAGCTTGGCCGGCCGCACCGCTGCCTCGTTCGAGCAGGCGGCGGCGCCCAGTGCCAGAACAGGCAGCACCAGCAGCAGGCAGAAACGTGACCAGCGGTTAGGTAGCCGGTAAGAGGGATGGGTGTTCATGGGCACGGCGCTCCTTGGTGGCGGGACGGGAGAGGGCGGTTTTGACCCTCGTGGGCCCGGATGCTACCATGGATCGGCACAAGTGGTGAACCCTTACCCGGATCATGAATGATCCGGGTAAACCCTCCTGCAGGGAGCAACGGATGAAGGTCGGGATTCTGGGCGCGAGCGGACTGGTGGGCAGGACCATGCTGGAGGTCCTGGCTGTGCGGTCCTGGGTCGATGAGGACCCTTTGCTGCTGGTTTCCGGGCGTTCGGCCGGGACGAAGCTGAGCTTCCGCGGTCGGGAACTGGTGTGCGTCGAGACCGACGCGCAATCCCTGGCGGGGCTCGACGTGCTGCTGTGCAGCGCGGGGCGCGAAGCGGCCGGCCAGTGGGCTCCGGTGGCCGCCGGGGCTGGTGCGCTGGTCGTGGACAACTCCAGCCGTTTCCGCCTGGATGAAGGCGTGCCGCTGGTGGTGCCCGAGGTCAATCCACCCGCTGCCGGACGGTGCGGCCCGGGCAAGGGCACGCTCATCGCCAACCCCAATTGCTCGACCATCCAGATCGCCGTTTTCGCCGGGGCGCTGGCCCGCGCGTTCGGCCTGCGGGAGCTGCACGCGGTGACCTTGCAGGCGGTTTCGGGAGCGGGGCAAAATGCCCTCGCGCAGTGGGAGAAGGAGAAACGGGATCCGGACGCCGCCGGCGGCGGGGTCTTCCCCCGGCGCATCGCGGGGAACGTGCTGCCGGCCATCGGCCCTGCCCTGCCCGCAGGAGACTTCGAGGAAGAGGCCAAGGTCCGGCGCGAGCTGCGCCGGATCCTGCCCGGCTGCCGGGATCTGCCGGTGACCTGCACGGCGGTCCGGGTGCCGGTGCACACCGGGCACAGCGTGGCCGTGCGCTGCGTGCTGGAGGGGCCGGTGGATATGAGCCGGGTACGCGGGGTGCTGGACGGGCAGGCGGGCCTGGTGCTGGCCTCCGATCCCCACGCTTACGCGACCCCCCTGGAAGTGGCCGGCACTCCCCTGGTCCATGTGGGGCGTTTGCGGGCCGGTCCGGACCAGCCCCGCGCCTTGCTGGCCTGGGTTGTGGCCGACAACCTGCTCAAGGGCGCCGCCTGGAACGCCGTCCAGATCGTGGAGCGGTGCCTGGGGTTGGGTGGTCCGGACGGCAACGGGGCGGGCGCGACGTGATCGCCATGGCCGGCCCCGGCCCCGTGCCGGTCAAACGCACCCGCCTGGGGAGCCTGCACCCGGCGGTGGTTCTGGGCGGGTTCATTGCGGCGGTCGCCGCCGACCTGGTGGGCGGCTGGCCCGTGGCCCTGGTGCTGGCCTTGCTGGCGGTGTGGGGGCTGGTCAGCGCCGGCTGGGATGCCGGGCACCTGGCCGCCCTCCTGCGGCCCTGGTTGCCGGTGGCGGTCCTTGTGCTGGGGGTCCATACCCTGACCACCGTGTCGGCCGCCCCTCTGGGGCACCCTTCCGGGCAGGGGTTGCTGCGCGGGGTCGTCGCCCTGGTGCGGCTGGCCGGGGTCCTGATGGGGCTGGCCCTGATCCAGGGAACCCTGGATATCGAAGGTATGGTGGCCGGGGTCACCTGGTGGCTGCGCCCCCTTGGCGGCCGCCTGCCCGCGGTCCGGGATCTGGGGCTGGTGGTGGCGGTGGCGGTGGGCGCCGCGCCGCGGGTGCTGGCCGAAGGAAGGCGCCTGCAGGCGGTGCTCAGGCTGAGGCGCGCGGCCGGGACGAACCCTGCGCACCGGTGGTCGCCGCGGGGCATCACCGAAAGGGTCATGGTGGTGGTGCCGCTGCTGGAGGGTCTGACCCGGCGGGCCGAGACCATGAGCCTCTCCCTGCGCCCGCGGCGTCCCGGGGCCGATGCCCGCACCGGAGCGCCCGGCTCGGGGCAGGTCGCCTGGTTGCTGGCCTGGACCGTGTTGCTGGCGGCCATGGTGGTGGGCGCAGGGAGGCTTCCGTGAGCCCTGCGGTGCGCGTACGCCTGGACATCGCCTACGACGGCGCCCGTTTCCACGGCTGGCAGATCCAGCCGCAACACCGGACCGTCCAGGGTGTCCTGCGGCATGAGTTGACGCGCCTGCTGGGCTATCCGGTGACGCCGGTGGGAGCCGGCCGCACCGACGCCGGCGTGCACGCCCACGGCCAGGTGGCCCACCTCGACGTGCGCGATGTGCGGGAATACGAGCGGCTGGTCCGCGCCCTGGCCCGGACCATGCCCGAGGACATCGATATCCGGGCCATCTCGCGGGTGAGCGGGGAGTTCAACGCGCGGTTCTCGGCGAGGGCGCGGCGCTACCGTTACCGGATCCTCAGGGGCCGCGATGTCTTCGATCCCCATTGCTGGCAGATCTACTTCGATGTCGACCGCCGGGCCATGGACCACGGCGCGCGGGAACTGCTGGGCCGCCATGATTTTTCCAGCTTCTGCAAGACCTCCTCGCTGAAGCCGGACGGCAACTTCTGCGAGGTGGACCTTTGCCGCTTTGAATGGTCCCCGCAGGGGGCTATGTTTGAAATCAGGGCCAACCGGTTCCTGCACCACATGGTGCGGGTGATCGTGGGCACCCTGGTGGAGATCGGCCGCGGCGCGCGCCCGGCCGGCGACATGCCCGTGATCCTGGCGGCCCATGACCGCCGCCGTGCCGGCCGCATGGCCCCGGCCCGCGGCCTGTTCCTGGAAGAAGTGACCTACCCGGAGCACCTCCTGGTGCCGCCGGCGGACCAGCAAGACCAAGGAGAAAGCCCATGAAATTCTTCATCGACACGGCCGACCTCGACGATATCAAGGAGATCAAGGCCATGGGCATGTGCGACGGGGTGACCACCAATCCCAGCCTGATGGCAAAGGCCGGGCGCAAGGACACCGACGCCCTGCTCCGTGAGATCTGCGCGGTGGTGCAGGGCCCGGTCAGCGGCGAGGTCACCGCCCTGGACGCGGAGGGGATGGTCGCCGAGGGCGAGCGCCTGGCGGGCCTCGACCCGCACATGGTGGTCAAGATCCCGACCACGTACGAGGGCCTGAAGGCCATCGCCGCCCTGAGCGGCAAGGGGATCAGGGTCAATGCGACCCTGGTGTTCTCGGTGAACCAGGCCCTGCTGGTGGCCAAGGCCGGGGCGGCCTACGTCTCGCCCTTCGTGGGTCGGCTGGACGACGTGGGCGAGGACGGCATGCAGCTGATCAGCGACATCGTCGAGGTCTACCAGAACTACGAGTACGATACCGAGGTGATCGTGGCCTCGGTCCGGCATCCCATGCACGTGGTCGACTCCGCGCTGCTGGGAGCCGACATCGCCACCATCCCGCCCCAGGTCATCCGCAAGCTGGTCGCCCATCCGCTGACCGACAAGGGGCTGGCCGCGTTCATGGCCGACTGGGACAAGTTGCAGGGCGGGCAGGGATGAACCGGCGGGGGACCTGGGCGGCCATCGCGCTGGGCTTTCTGGTCGGAGCCGCGGCCGGGCTGGTGCTGTGGCAACTGGCCGGCGGCCGTTTCATCCTGAACCGTGAGGGTTCCGTCCCGACGGTCGAATCGGCCCCGGAGTCGACTGCGGTCGCGGTGGGCGGGGCGCCGGACTCTTCCGCGGTGGTCAGGACCGCAGGATCCGAGAGCCCCATCGTGCTGGCGACCCGCAAGGTGGCCCCGGCGGTGGTCAGCATCAGCGTCGTCCAGCAGCAGGGTGTGCAGGACCCCAACATGCTGCTCATGGAGCGCATGGGCCTGATCCCCCACCGCAACTACTACCGCAACGTCCAGAGCATGGGCTCGGGCGTGATCATCTCCGATGACGGGCTGGTCATCACCAACGACCACGTGGTCGAAGGAGCGGTGCGCATCGTGGTGACCCTTTCGGACGGGCGCCGGCTGGACGCGCAACTGCTGGAGGAGGTGCCCCGCTACGACCTGGCGGTGCTGCAGGTCTCGGGCTCGGGATTGCCTGCGGCCCACCTGGCCTCGGAGAAGGATCTCCAGATCGGCGAGTGGGTCATCGCCATCGGTTCGCCCTTCGGTTACCTGCTGGCCGACACCCAGCCCACGGTCACCGTGGGGGTGATCAGCGC
Organism: Candidatus Krumholzibacteriia bacterium; assembly: GCA_024763215.1. Taxonomy (GTDB): domain Bacteria; phylum Krumholzibacteriota; class Krumholzibacteriia; order LZORAL124-64-63; family LZORAL124-64-63; genus JAHJTW01. The sequence goes on from JANTFX010000009.1 coordinate 32,572, forward strand.
CCTGAACCGCGACATCAAGCGTTCCGAGGGCGAGCGGGCCTACCTGGGCATGATCCAGACCGACGCGGCCATCAACCCCGGCAACAGCGGTGGGCCCCTGGTCAACACCCGGGGCGATGTCGTGGGCATCAACACCTTCATCTTCTCCGAGTCGGGGGGCAGCGTGGGCATCGGTTTCGCCGTGCCCGCTTCCCGGGTGCTGCGGGTGGTGGACGAGGTGCGGCGTTTCGGCCACTACCGCGAGGCCAACCCCGGTTTCACCCTGCGCCTGCTGACCCCGGCCCTGGCCCGGTACCTGGGCCTGGACAACCCCGTCGGTGCGGTGGTCATGGACGTCGAAAACGGGTCCCCGGCCTGGAACAGCGGCCTGCGCCCGGGGGACATCCTGCGCACCATGAACGATGATCCGGTGGACAATCTGAGCCGCCTGTACAGGCTGTTCTACAACGCCAAGGTGGGGGACCACCTGCCGTTCACCGCCGAACGTGAGGGCAAGGCCTGGTCCGGCGAGATCGTGCTTTCCGAGTAAATCGCAACATGTGGAACAACAATCAGTTGAAGAGGAGTGTTGAGGTGAACGATCAAGCTGCGCAGGGGGCGTCCCTGCAACCGCAAAACGTGCTGGTGACCGGTGGCTCGGGTTTCACCGGCATCAACCTTATCCGGTTCCTGCTGGATAAGAACGTCCGGGTCCGTTCCCTGGATCTGGCACCGTTCACCTATGCCGACTGCCGGGACCGCATCGAGACCATGCAGGGGGATATCCGCGATCCCGAAGCGGTGGACAAGGCCATGGCGGGCATCGATCTGGTGATCCATACGGCCATGGCCCTGCCGCTGTATCCCGAGCCCGATATCCTGACCACCGGGATCGATGGTACGCGCCTGCTGCTGACCAAGGCCCAGCAGCACGGTGTGAAGCGGTTCGTCCACATCTCCTCGACCGCCGTCTACGGCATCCCCGACCACCATCCCCTCAGGGAGGACGACAAGCTGGACGGGGTGGGGCCTTACGGGCACGCCAAGGTCCAGGCCGAGGCTGTCTGCGCTGAGTTCCGTGACCAGGGCATGGTGGTGCCGGTTTTGCGGCCCAAGAGCTTCATCGGTCCGGAGCGCCTGGGGGTGTTCGCCCTGCTGTACGATTGGGCCCGCGATGGGCGCGGCTTCCCCATGATCGGCAGCGGTGACAACCGTTACCAGTTGCTGGACATCGCCGACCTGTGCCAGGCCATCTGGCTGTGCAGCACCCTGCCCGATGAGACCGTCAACGACGTTTTCAACATCGGGGCCGCCGAGTACACGACCATGAAGCAGGACTGGCAGGCGGTGCTGGACTACGCCGGCTTCGGGAAGAAGGTCAAGGGCTTCCCCGCCGGACCGGTGATCTGGGCCCTGCGCATCCTCGACCGCCTGGGGATGTCGCCCCTGTACAAATGGGTGTACGAGACCGCGGCCACCGATTCGTTCGTCAGCATCGAGAAAGCCCAGCGCGTGCTCGGCTACCGGCCGCAGTACTCGAATCAGGACGCCCTGATCCGCAACTTCAAGTGGTATCTGGAGCATATGTCCGAGTTCGAGGGCGCTTCCGGGGTTTCCCACCGCGTGCCCTGGAAGCAGGGGGCCCTGGGGCTGGCCAAGAAATTCTTCTGACCGGGGCCACCCGGCAACGAAAGGCGCACCCGTGATCGCAGTGACCGGAGCGGCCGGTTTCATCGGCAGCAACATCGTCTATCAGCTGAACCGACAGGGCATCACCGATATCCTGGCCGTGGATCTGGCCACCGACGGTGACCGCAGTGCGAACCTGGCTCCGTTGCGCATCGGCAACTACATGGACAAGGAGGAATTTCGGGCCTGGCTGGCGGTGCCCGCCAACGCCCGCCGCCTGGATGTCCTGTACCACATGGGGGCCTGCAGCAGCACGACCGAGACCGACTGGGATTACCTGGCGGAGAACAATCTGGGGTACACCCAGGAACTGTGCCGCCGCGCCCTGGACGCCCAGGTCAGGTTCATCAACGCCAGCAGCGCCGCGACCTACGGGGACGGCAGCCGGGGCTACAGCGACGACCATGCGCTGCTGCCTGAACTGGAACCACTGAACCTTTACGGCAAATCCAAACACGACTTCGACTTGTGGGCGTTGTCGGAAGGGATACTCGAGGACATCGTCTGCCTGAAGTTCTTCAACGTCTACGGCCCCAATGAGTGGCACAAGGAGGATATGCGGTCCATGGTCTGCAAGGGGTACGAGCAGATCCTGGCCACGGGCAAGGTCAAGCTGTTCCGGTCGGATCGGCCCGATTATCCGGACGGGGGGCAGGAGCGGGACTTCATCTATGTCAAGGATGCGGTGGCCATGGCCATGTGGTTCGCCCAGCAGCCGCGGGTCGGCGGCGTGTTCAACATCGGTACCGGCGAGGCCAATACCTGGAACCGCCTGATCACCGCCATCTTCAGCGCCCTGGGCAAGCAACGAGTCATCGAATACATCCCCATGCCCGAGCACCTCAAGGGCAAGTACCAGTACCACACCTGCGCCGAGATGGCCAAGCTCAAGCAGGCGGGGTACGACATGCCCTTGACGCCCCTGGAGGATGCGGTGGGCGAATATGTCCGCAGGCACCTGGAGGGGCACCGGTACCTGGGCACATGAATGCAACGCGGCTGTTTCCCGACCCCGCGCAGGACCTGAGAACGGTCCTGGACGGCCTGCCCGATCTGCTGCAGAGGATCCTGCCGCTCAAGCCGAAGCACCGCCGGCTGCTGCCGCGGCAGGTCGCCGAGCTGTCGGGCATGCTCACGGTGGACCGCGAGGAACTGCCCCCCGATTACATGAACCGCCCTTCCTACCTGGCGGCGTACCTCAATTACTACCTGCCCTGGAATCTCATGCGGCAGACCCGGCTGCTGCAGGGGCTGGCCGGTGACCTCGCGTTGGCCGACGGCGCCGGGATCCTCGACCTGGGGGCGGGCCCGCTGACGTTCCCTGTGGCCTTGTGGCTGGCGCGGGGCGATCTGCGTGCCCGTACGCTGCGTTGCACCGCCGTGGATCACTCCGAGGCCGTCCTGCGGGCCGGGCGGAACATCTTCGGCGACGTGGCCCCGGATGCGCCCTGGTCCATCCACACGGTACGGGAGGATGCGCGGCGGACCCGGCCACAGGGGCAAGGGGCCGAACTGCTGGTCCTGAGCAACCTCCTGAACGAGCTGGACCGCTCCGGAGGCAAACGCCGCGACCGCCACGCCGACAGCGACAGGCTGCACGAGCAGTGGCTGCAGCGCTGGTACCATCTGACGGTTCCCGGCGGCAAGGTGCTGGTCATCGAACCCGGGATCCGCACCGCCGGCCGGCTGATGGGCAGCTTGCGCCGGCTGGCCCTGGACCGGGGCTGGTCCGTGGTCGCGCCCTGCCCCCATACCGGGGACTGCCCCCAGCCGGGGGTCGGCCGCGGACCCTGGTGCCACTTCGCGGTTCAGGCCGACGGGGCGCCGCGGTGGTTGTCCGATCTGGGCGAGGCCGCCGAGCTGCCCAAGCAGAGGCTCAGCCTCTCGTTCCTGTTGCTGGAACGCCCCGGTGCCGCCCATGCCCCGGCCTCTTCCGGAAAGGCCACACCGGCCGGCCGCCTTCCGGTCAGGATCATGTCTGATGTCCTGTCCCTTCCCGATGGGCGCCGCGGCGTCTACGGTTGCTGCGCACGGGGGCTGGTCATGGTGGAGATCGGCCGCGGGGCCGCACCCCGCCAGGGTGATCTGTGGCGGCTGGATGTGCCGGAAAAGGCGCCCCGGGACAGGAAATCGGGCGCCCTGATGATCAAGGCCCCCGGGGGGTTCAACCCCGGTTGTTGAAGATCCCCGCCACCCCCGCGATGATCAGCAACGCCCCGGCCAGGGTGTAGCCGGTCACTTCCTCATGCAGGATGAGCCATCCCAGCAGCACGGCGATGACCGGGTTGACGTAGGCGTAGGTCGAGACGACCGAGGCCGGCAGCAGGCGCAGGGTGCTCATGTAGCTGGTAAAGGCGATGACCGAGCCGAAGAGGACCAGGTAGCCCCAGGCCAGCCAGGCCTCGGCGGTGGGGGTCGGCAGCGGTTCCCGGCGGATCAGCACCACGACCAGGAATCCCAGCGCCCCGCACAGCTGCTGCCAGCCGCTGATGGCGCGGATGGAAAGATCCGGTTTGCGCCGCTGGAACCACACCGAGCCGATGGCCCAGAACAGGGGTGCCAGCAGCAGGGCGATCACTGCCATGACATCGGCCCTGACGCCCGTGCGCAGGATGGGCCAGGTGAGGATGCCCACCCCGGTAAAGCCCAGCAGGATGGAGGCGGTGAGCCTGCCGCGGGGGCGGCGCCGGTCCGCGACCATGGCCACCACCTCGAACCAGATGGGGATCGAGGCCACCAGCAGGGCGGCCAGGCCGCTGGAGGCGTGCATCTCGGCCCAGGTCACCAGGCCGTTGCCGCCCACCCACAGCAGCAGGCCGCTGCCCAGGAACAGGATGAACTCCCGGCCCGTAAGGCGCAGCCGTTCACCGCGCAGGGCGGCCCAGCCCAGCAGGATCGCCGCCGCCGCGGTGACCCGCAGGCCGGCCATCATGAACGGCGGGAAGCCCGCCCCCTCGCGCACGGCCAGGCGGATGGCCAGGTAGGTGCTGCCCCAGATCAGGTACACCACCAGCAGGTGCCCCAGTCCGCGTCTATCCAGCTTGTTGGTGTCGTTCAAGGCGGCTCCTTCACGATTGATCCTGCAAAGGTAGCAGGATTCGCGGCCGGGCAAAGGATATTCACCGCTTCTGCGCCTGCCGTCTTGACCCGGGGCCGGCCTGCCGGTAGGTTTCGGAGACGCCTAGCCTTTTCTTGCCAACCGCGGGGAATGCCATGATCGAACGTTACGCGAGCGCCGAGATGACCCGGATCTGGTCGGATGAGAACCGCTTCCGGATCTGGCAGGAGGTCGAGACCACCGTCTGCGAGGTGCGGGCCGAACTGGGCCAGATCCCAACCGAGGCCGCCGCCGAGATCCGCGCCGCCGCTGGATTCGACACCGCGCGGGTCCTGGAGATCGAAAAGACCGTCCAGCACGACGTCATCGCCTTCCTGACGAGCATGGCCGAACACATCGGGCCCGCCGCGCGCTACGTGCACCAGGGCATGACCAGCAGCGACCTGCTGGACACGGCCTTCGCCCTGCAGATCCGCGAGGCGGGGCAGGTCCTGCGCCGGGCCCTGGTGTCCCTGCTGGAGGCGGTGGAGAAGAAGGCGCAGGAGCATCGCGACACGGTCATGATGGGGCGCAGCCACGGCATCCACGCCGAGCCGACGACCTTCGGGTTGAAGCTCCTGGTGTACTGGAGCGCCCTGGAGCGCGGCCTGCGCCGCCTGGACGCCGCCCAGGAGCAGATCGCCTACGGCCAGCTCTCCGGGGCCGTGGGCACCATCGCCCATCTGGACCCCCGGGTTGAGGAGATGACCATGGCCGGTCTGGGCCTGAAGGTCGAACCGGCGTCCACCCAGATCATCCAGCGCGACCGGCACGCGGCCTGGCTGGGCGCGGTGGCGCTGGTGGGGGCGACCATCGAGCAGATGGCCGTGGAGATCCGCAACCTCCAGCGCACGGACGTCCACGAGGTGGAAGAACCGTTCGGCAAGGGGCAGAAGGGCAGCTCGGCCATGCCCCACAAGAAGAACCCCATCGTCTCGGAAAAGCTCACCGGCATGGCGCGGTTGCTGCGCGGCTACGCCCACACCGCCCTGGAGAACGTGGCCCTGTGGCACGAGCGGGACATTTCCCACAGCTCGGTCGAAAGGATCATCTTCCCGGACGGTTGCCACCTGCTGCACCACATGCTGACGCGCATGACCTGGCTCATCGAGGGCCTGGTGGTGTACCCGGACCAGATGCGGGCCAACATGGCCAAGGTCAGGCAGATGTACTTCAGCCAGGCGGTGCTGCTGGCCCTGACCGAGGCCGGGGTCAGCCGGGAGGACGCCTACGCCTGGGTGCAGGCCGCGGCCATGAAGGTGTGGGACGAGGGCAAGCCCTTCAAGGAGGCCCTGGCGGAGGACCGCAGGATCACCGCCCAGGTCGACGGCCGGGCGCTGGATCGCTGCTTCGACCTCGAACACCAGCTGCGCCACGTCCCTGCGATCTTCGCGCGCACCCTGGCCCTGAAAGACTGGAATTGATTTTTGTGTATGGCATTGTAATTGCTTGATTTCAGGCAAGACGGGGCATGGCCTCCGAAACGTTGTGACATTTTTATGGCAGAAATGTTGACGGCACGGGCCCGCCCGGTATAGATTTGGCAAAGATTGAGTTGTCCGTTTCCGTCACCGGCAAAACACCCACCCTTGGGGAGGATCAAGACATGCGGAAGTTCAATGTGCTCATCATCTTCGCCCTGCTGGCCGGTTTTGCGGCCATGGCTTACGCCCAGGCCGAAACCGCGAAGAAGGGCATTCCCGAAAAGATCACCATCGATGATTGCGCCAAGAAGAAGGCCGCCGTGGAGTTTCCGCACAAGGCCCACTTCGAGGTGACCGAGTGTGTGACCTGCCACCATACCGCCAAGGGCCTGACGGCCGAGAACTACCAGGAGATAGGTGTCAAGGCCTGCGCGGAGTGCCACATGAACCCCGAAAAGGCCGACACCCCCGATTGCAGCAAGAGCAGCAAGAAGTTGAATCCCTACCACATCCGCTGCATAAGCTGCCACAAGGAGACCAAGGCCAAGGATGCCGAGACCAAGGCGCCCACCAAGTGCAGCGCCTGCCATCCCAAGCCCACGAAGTCCTAGGGCGACACAACGTCCCCTTGAGGATACGGCACCGCCCCGGCCCTTGTGGCCGGGGCGGATTTTCCTTGCCGCGGGAAACCGGTGAAATCCCGACTTTGCCCCCGGTGGCCGGGGTGCTAGATTAGGGTTTCCTGGTTTCAGATCACCCCCCCTTTCCGGGAGCTCAGCGGTGACCCGAGCACACGCGGCCGACGAGAGTTTTGCCCCCGTTCGCCTTGACCAGTACGACGACGAGCACCTGCGTACCTACCTGAAGGGCCACGGTCTGACCATGGCTGCGGATGAGGCCCGCAAGGTGGCCCACCTGCTGGGACGCGACCCCACCCTGACCGAATTGACCCTGTTCGACACCATGTGGAGCGAGCATTGCTCGTACAAGAGCAGCCGTCCGCACCTGAAAGCGAACCTGCCGACCGAAGCGCCCAACGTGGTCGTCGGTCCGGTCGAGGACGCGGGGATCGTGGAGTTCGGCGAGTTCGAAGGCAAGCGTTACGGCATCATCCTGGCCCACGAATCCCACAATCACCCCAGCCAGGTCATGCCCGTCGAGGGCGCCGCCACCGGCATCGGCGGCATCGTGCGGGACGTGTACTGCATGGGGGGCAAGGTCATCGCGGCGCTGGACCCGCTACGCTTCGGCTGGCCGCTGCAGGAGGAAGAACCCGGGGCCGCCCATCATGTGGGCATCGCCCGGGACGTGGTGCGCGGCATCTGGGAGTACGGCAACGCCATCGGCGTGCCCAACCTGGGCGGGGATGTCTACTTCCACCCGAGTTTCAACGAGAACTGCCTGGTCAACGTGGTTGCCGTCGGTCTGGTCGAGACCGACCACATCACCCACAGCCGGGTGCCGGCCGCCGCGGCCGACGAGCCCTACGACCTGATTCTGGTGGGCAAGCCCACCGACTGGTCGGGCATGGGCGGGGCGGCGTTCGCCTCGGCCACCCTGGATGCGGCCGCCGCGGTCGAGAACAAGGGCAGCGTGCAGACTCCCGACCCCTTCCTCAAGCGGATCCTGACCGTGGCCAACGCGGCCATGCTGGAATTCGCCCGCGCCGAGGGCGCGGAGATCGGGTTCAAGGATCTGGGTGCCGGCGGGGTCGCCTGCGTGACCAGCGAGCTGGCCGACGCGGGCGGGTTCGGGTGCGATGTCGACCTGGAGCAGGTCCACCGCATCACCGGGCTGCCGGCCAGGGTGTGCGCCTGCAGCGAGACCCAGGAACGCTACGGCCTTGCCGTGCCGGCCCGCTTGACCGCACGGATCCTGAAGATCTACAACGAGGATTTCGCCCTGCCCTCGCTCTATGCGGGGGCTTGCGCCCGCCGCATCGGGCGGGTGACCACCGACGGCAACTACGTCCTGCGCATGGGGGAGGATGTCCTGTGCCGGGCGCCCATCGAGACCATCACCGAGGGCATCAGGTACGACCGCGAGGCGGCGGCCGTGGAGCGACCCCGCGTGGGCGCGGACGAGCGCCTGCCGGAGGCGCCGCCGGAACAGATCGCCGCCGAGTGGCTCGCCCTGCTGGGCCACCCCAACGTGTGCAGCCGGGAATACATCTACCGCCACTACGACAGCGAGGTGCAGGCCGGCACCATCCTCCGACCCGGAGAAGCGGATGCCGGGGTGGTGGCGCCGGTGCCGGGGTGGTCCCGGGCCGTGGCCGTCAGCGCCGACGGCAACCCCTTGCTGGGGCTGGCCGATCCGTACCTGGCAGGGGCCGCCGCGGTGGTCGAGGCCTGCCGCAACGTGGCCTGCGTCGGCGGCGCACCCGCGGCCGTGACCGATTGCCTGAACTTCGGCAATCCGGAACAACCCGAGGCCTTCCGGCAGTTCACCGAGGCGGTGCGCGGGGTGGGCGATGCCTGCCGGGCCATCGGCCTGTACGCCCGGCCAGGCGACCCCCTGCCGGTGATCAGCGGGAACGTGAGCTTCTACAACCAGAGCAGCAGCGGCCGCAGCGTGGCGCCTTCGCCCATCGTGGCCTGCGTGGGGGTGGTCGAGGACTACTCCCGCTGCCGCACGCAGCGCTTCAAGCGGCCCGGGGATGCCATCTGGATGATCGGCAGGCGCGGTCCCGAGACCGGTGGATCCCTGTACCTGGAGGCGGGCTTCCGGGCGGGGCGTCCCGCCGTCCCCGAGCTGGACCTGGATCTGGCCCGGCGGGAAATCCGGGCAGTTCTGGACCTGGTCGTGGCCGGTCTGCCCAGCGCCGTGCACGACATCAGCGACGGCGGCCTGGCCGTCTGCCTCAGCGAGATGGCCATGGGGCAGGAGGGCGCCGGGTATATGGGCGGCAGCCTAGTCCTGCCGCGGGAACCGGCCCTGACCACGCGGGAATTCCTGTTCAGCGAGGCCGGCGGCTTCCTGCTGACGGTGCCGCCGGAGCATCTGGCCGCCGCCGAGAAGATCCTGAACGCCGCGGAGATCTGGTGGGCTCCCCTGGGCGAGGTGACGTCCGGCAGGGAGCTGACCGTCAGCGGGGCCGACGGCCACGTGGTGGCCGCCCTGGATCTGGACCTGATGACAAGATCCTGGCAGCAGGGCTTGCCCGAACTGATGGGCGGCCCCGCGGCGGCGGCGGCCGTGCCACCGCCACAGGCGGTGGATTCGTCCCCGGCCGCACCGGCCTCACCGCCGCGGATCAACCTGGGTGCCAAACCCCGGGTGGCGGTGGTCCAGCTCCCCGGCGTCAACTGCGAGTGGGAATCGGCCCTCATGCTCACCCGCTTCGGGGCCACGGCGGAGATCTTCCGCTGGACCCGCCCGGTGGACGAGCTGGCCGCGTACGACGGCTACCTCATCCCCGGTGGCTTTTCCTACCAGGACCGGGTGCGCGCCGGCGCCATCGCGGCCAAGGATCCCTTGCTGCGCATCCTGCTCGAGGCTGAGGACCGGGGCAAGCCCATCCTGGGCATCTGCAACGGCTGCCAGGTCCTTGTCGAGGCGGGCCTGGTGCCGGGGCGGGAACCCGGCGCGGTGGAAATCGCCCTGGGACCCAACCGGTTCCCCGGCCGGCAGGGATACTACGCCAACTGGGTGGGGGTGGAGCGGCACCCCGCTTCCTGTTCCCCGTTCACCGAGGGCCTGGCGGGGGTCATGCCCCTGCCGGTGGCCCACGCCGAAGGGCGTTTCACCCACGAGGATCCGGAGTTCTTCGCGCAGCTGGCCGCCGACGGGCATGTGGCCCTGCGCTACACCGCCCTGGCCGGCGGGGGCGGGGGCAACCCCAACGGCTCCCTGCTGGATGTCGCGGGCCTGACCAACCGCAAGGGCAACGTGCTGGCCATGATGCCCCATCCCGAACGCGCCGCCCTGCTGCGCATGGTGCCCGAGGACCTTCCCCATGCCTGGGCCGGGCTCCGGCGCAGGAGTGCCGCCGCGGCGCAGGAGCTGGAAACCGCGGGGCCGGGGGCGTTCCTGTTGCGCCGCCTGCTGGAGCTGTGCTGATGGTGAAAGGAGACCGGGGTTTGGAGACCACCCTGCTGACCGCCCACAAGGGGGTCGACCTGCATGCGGCCACGGCCCTGCAGGTCATGCGCGAGCGCCTGGAAGGCGGGCGGCATCTCGTGGGCCTGCACCGTTGCCGGTGGCATACCCTGAACCGGAACGAAGGGGCTGCGGACGCCGCCTCCCTGCTGGAGACCGGCCGCCACTACAACCCCAACAAGCACCACTACGGATTGTTCGCCCGCACGGCCGCAACCGTCCCCTGGTTCCGCTCCCCGGACCACGTTCTGCCCCCGGATTGGCCGGGGCGGGCCTCCGGCAGCGACCTTGAGTCCGGCCCGGATCTCTACGACGAGCTGCTGGGCGGGCCCGCCGGGTGTGGCCGGGTGTCGGTGGACATCGCGACCCTGGTCAGGGGGCAGGCCGAGCCGGTGGCCTCGGGTGTGCTGTGGCGCCTGGAACTGACCGTGGAGGAGGAACAGGCGGCCGCGGTGGCCACGGGGCTGGCGGTGGCCCGCCGGCGCAAGCAGGGGCTGCTGCTCAATCCCCATCTGGAGGACTGGCTGGTGGGAGCGGTGCGGCCGGGTACGGAATAGGAGCTGTCATGGATGCGAAACGGCACTGGCGGGAGGAATGCGGCGTGGTGGGAATCGCCGCGGTGACCGGGGCCGCCGAACTGGCCAGCCTGGCCCTGCACGCCCTGCAGCACCGGGGTCAGGAAAGCGCGGGGATCACCGTGGCCGACGGCCACCGCCTGCGCACGCACAAGAGGATGGGGCTGGTGGCCGACATCTTCGACGAATCCGTCACCCGGGACCTGACCGGCGGCTACGCCATCGGGCACGTTCGCTACAGCACCACCGGCTCCAGCAACCTCCTGAACGCCCAGCCGCTGCAGGTCGCCTCCCACCGGGGCACCGTCAGCCTAGCCCACAACGGCAACCTGGTCAACGCGCCGGAGCTGCGCCGGGACATGGAACGCGGCGGGTCCATCTTCGCCACCACGAGCGACACCGAGGTCATCCTGCACATGCTGGCGCGCAGCACCGCCCCCCTGTGGGAGGATGCCCTGGCCGAGATCCTGCCCCGCATCCAGGGCGCCTATTCCCTGGTCATGTTGACCCGCGACAAGCTGGTCGCCGTGCGCGATCCCCACGGTTTCCGGCCCCTGTGCCTGGGGCGGTTCCACGACAGCTACGTCGTCGCCAGCGAGAGCTGCGCCTTCGACATCATCGGGGCGGCCTACCTGCGGGACATCGCACCGGGGGAAATGGTGATGCTGGGGGAGGGGGAGCTGGTCAGCCGCCGCATCGGTCCCGAGGCGCCCGAGAAACGCTGCGTGTTCGAGCATGTCTACTTTTCCCGGCCGGACAGCCGCGTGTTCGGCACCAACGTCGAGCATGCCCGGCGGCGCAGCGGCGAGATCCTGGGGCGCGAAGCGCCGGCGGAAGCGGACCTGGTCTGCGCGGTGCCCGACTCGAGCAACACCGCCGCCCTTGGTTATGCCCGGGCCACCGGCCTGCCCTTCGAACTGGCCCTGATCCGCAATCATTACGTGGGGCGCACCTTCATCTCGCCGGCCCAGAAGGTGCGGGACATGTCCGTCCGTATTAAATTCAATCCCGTGGCCGAGGTGCTGAATGGCCGGCGCGTGGTGGTGGTCGATGATTCCATCGTGCGCGGGACGACCATGCGCAAGCTGGTCAAGCTGATCCGGGCCGCCGGCGCCAGGGAGGTGCATCTGCGCATCGCCTCCCCGCCGGTGACCCATCCTTGTTTCTACGGCATCGATACTCCGGTGCGCAACGAGCTGATCGCCGCCAGCCACGGCGTGGCCGAGATCGCCACCTATCTGCGGGTCGATTCCCTGGCCTACCTGTCCCTGCCCGGGCTGCTGGAAGCCACCGGCGAGGGGGACCGTTACTGTGACGCCTGTTTCACGGGCCACTACCCGGTCTCGTTCGCCGAGATGCAGGACAAGCTGGTTTTCGACGCCCACGCAGACGGGACGGAGATCAAGGTGCGGCCTCTGAAACCGGACAACCACTAGGCTGCGGACCGCCCTCATCCGCACGAGGTATTTTCTTGGCATACGATCCGCAGGCCGCCGCATCCGGGCGGCCGCCGTCTCCTTTCGATGATCCCGGCGTCCTGTCGCGCGTGCTGACCGGCCGCGTGCTGCCCCTGGTCAGTGCTCCCGGGCGGTACGTGGGCGGTGAGCTGGGGACCGACCGCGAGGGTTTCGACCCGGCCGGCGCGAACATCCTGCTCACCTTCCCGGACGCCTACGAGGTGGGCATGTCCCACCAGGGGCTGCGCATCCTGTATACCCGCCTGCAGCAGACCGGGAGCGTCTTCTGCGATCTGGCCTTCGCCCCGTGGCCGGACATGGAGCAGCGCATGCGGTCGGAGGGCCTGCCCCTGTTCGGCCTGGAATCGCGGCGTCCGGCCGGAGCTTTCGACCTGGTCGGGTTCTCCCTGGGGTACGAGCTGGCCTACACCAACATGTTGACCATGATCGATCTGGCGGGATCCCCCCTGTGGGCGAAGGACCGCGGGCCCGGCGATCCGATCTTCATCGCCGGCGGGTCGTGCACCCTGAATCCGGCGGTGGTCGGCCCTTTCCTCGACGTGGTGCTGCTGGGCGACGGCGAGGAGATCCTGTGCGAGGCCGCCGCACTGGTGGCCGGGGCCAAGGCCGAAGGAGCGGGTCGGCAGGACATCCTGTCCCGGTTGCGCCACTTGCCGGGCGCCTGGCACCGGGGCGTGGCCGAGCCTGTGCGGGCCAGGACCATCACCGACCTGAACGCCTACCCGCCGCCCCGTCAGCTGGTCCCGGTGGTCGAGCCCGTCCATGACCGGTTGGCCCTGGAGGTCATGCGCGGTTGCGTGCGCGGGTGCCGCTTCTGCCAGGCGGGGATGATCACCCGGCCGGTCCGCGAGCGGGATGCCGGCGAGCTGGTCACGGCCGCCGCCGAGGGGGTGGCCGCTTCGGGTTACAGCGAGGTTTCGCTGTTGAGCCTGTCGACCGCGGACTACTCGGGACTGGGCGAGGCGGTCATGAGGATACAGGACTCGCTCCAGGGCACCCACACCAACCTCGTGCTGCCCAGCCTGCGGGTCGATGCGGTGGACGAGGGGCTCTACGACCGTCTGAGCCGGGAACGTCCCAAGAGCTTCACCTTCGCTCCCGAGGCGGGCAGCCAGCGCCTGCGGGACGTGATCAACAAGAACATCACCGAGCAGCAGATCCTCGACACCGCCCGCGATGCCTTCGCCGCGGGCGTCAAGAGCATCAAGCTCTACTTCATGATCGGGCTGCCGACCGAGACCAACGAGGACCTGGACGCCCTGGTCGCCCTGGTCGGGCAGGTCGTGGGGCTGGCGCCGCGGGGCGGCTCCCAGGTGCATGTTTCCATCTCGCCGTTCGCGCCCAAGGCCCACACCCCTTTCCAGTGGGCGGGCCAGATCTCCCGCGCGGAGATCCAGCGGCGCAACAACTACCTGGCGCGGCCCTTGCGCCGCATGAAGGTCAAGGTGGGCCTGCGCGAACCCGAGGTCTCGTTCCTGGAGGCCCTGCTGGGCCTGGGGGATGAGGCCCTGGCGCCGGTGGTCGTGGCGGCCTGGCGGGCAGGGTCCCGCTTCGACGGCTGGGACGAGTGGTTCGATTTCGGGCGCTGGGAAACCGCTCTGGACGCCTGCGGCATCGACCCCGCCGCCTACCTGGAACCGCGGGACCCCGGGCGGCCCCTGCCCTGGGACAGCGTGGACGTGGGGGTGAAGAAGTCGTTCCTGCAGCGGGACTGGGAACGCGCCCTGCGGGGGCGGACGTTGCCCGATTGCCGGCTCGAGGCGGGCTGTTACGATTGCGGGCCCTGCGATCAGACCCTGGTGCACCTGTTCTCGCAACCCTCCGGGAAGGCAGCCGGGGCCGCTGGGGGCGGCGACGGGCAGGCCATGGTTCCCGCCCCGGAACCGGTCTGTGATCCGCGCAACCTGGATCCTTCGGGTCAGGGTGCGGAGCTGAAGAAATGGCGGATCTGGCGTCAGCAGGCGGCAGCCAAGTGCTGGTACCGGTTGGAATTCGCCAAGACCGGGGATATGGCTTTCCTGGGCCACCTGGATTTCCAGCGGCAGATGCAACTGGCCCTGCGACGTTCCGGCTTGCCTGTTGCCTACAGCAAGGGCTATCATCCACATCCCCTGCTCAAGTTCGGCCCCCCTTTGCCGGTGGGCCAGCAGGGGCTAAGAGAGTGCCTGGACCTCGCTTTCACCCACGCCTGCCCCGGCTGGCATGAGGCCTTGGGCAGTTGTATGCCCCGGGGGCTGGAGATCCGGCGGCAGATGAAGGTCGGCAGCCAGACCCCCGCGTCCATCGACCAGGGGGTGACCCGGTTCGATTTCCGGGTCGTGTTGCCGGCGCCGGTCGACGGCGGGCCCACGGCGGATGCGGTCGCGGGGAAGGTGGCCCGGTTCCTGGCCGCCGAGGCCTGGCCCTATGTGCGCCGCCGGCCCAAGGGCGATGTGAAGTTCGATATCCGCGCGCTGGTGTTCCAGGGCGCGCTGGAAATGGAAGATGAGCCCGCACCGGACGGGGGCGCGTGCCTGCGCTTCGCGTTGCTGCGGGGTGAAACCGGCGCCGTCATGCCGGTGGAAGAATTCCTGGCCGCCGTGCTGGGTGAGCTGTTGCCGGAGCCCCGGTTGAGCAGGATCACCCGCACGGGCTATTTCGGCCGACACAACGACGGGCGGTGGTTATCGCCCCTTGAGGAAGTAGGTGAATCCAACCTCCGCACCTGGTTGGGGTGCCATTTCGAGGGCTAGGCCGTTTGGCCGCCTCGAACCGGTGCTCCGCCGGCAGCGGGACGGCATTATTCATGAAAAAAGAAATCATCATCAACTCGTCACCCCACGAGGTTCGCATCGCCCTGCTGGAGGACGGCGAACTCGTGGAAATGCTCGTCGAGAACGCGGACTCCAAGCGCATCGTCGGCAATGTTTACCTGGGCAAGGTCAGCTCGGTCAAACCGGGCCTGCAGGCGGCCTTCGTGGATATCGGCATGGAGCGGGCGGGGTTCCTGCACGCCTCTGACCTGGACCACGACGACACCGAGACCAACGAGGGCGGCGGGGGCCGCGGTCGCCGCCATCGTTTCGTGCCCAACATCCAGGATGTCCTGAAGGTGGGCGACCCTTTGCTGGTGCAGGTCACCAAGGAGCCCATCAGCACCAAGGGTCCGCGCCTGACCGCCGACATCAGCCTGCCGGGGCGGTACCTGGTGATGATGCCCAAGGGCCGTCACATCGGGGTCTCCCGCAAGATCGAGGACCGGCAGGAACGCGTCCGCCTCAAGCAGCTGCTGCAGAAGCACCGCTCGGACGAGGGCGCCTTCATCATCCGCACCGCGGCCACCCACGTCAGCGAGAGCGGCATCAAGCAGGATGTGGAGTACCTCAGCGGGCTGGTGCGCAAGATCATGACCGCCAAGGACGAGGTCGTGGCGCCCGCGCTGGTGCACGAGGACGTGGGCATCGTCGTGGGGCTGATCCGGGACATCTTCAAGGAGGACACCGACCGCCTGGTCATCGACGACAAGGATGATTTCCAGCGCCTGGTGACCTACGTCAAGACCTTCGCGCCCGAGCTCAAGGGGCGCATCCAGCTCTACAAGGGCGATCTGCCCATCTTCGACCAGTTCAACATCGAACCGGAGATCCGCAAGACCCTGGACAAGCGCGTGTGGATGAAGAAGGGCGGCTACCTCATCATCGAGCCCACCGAGGCCCTGGTGTCCATCGACGTGAACACCGGGCGTTTCACCGGCAAGCGCAACCAGGAGGAGACCATCCTGCAGACCAACCTGCTGGCCGCGCGCGAGGTCGCCCGGCAGCTGCGGCTGCGGGACGTGGGCGGGATCATCGTCATCGATTTCATCGACATGGAGTCCGAGGGCAACAAGAAACGGGTCTTCAACGAGCTCAAGCAGCACCTCAAGCGCGACCGGGCCCGGCACAAGGTCTTCCAGGTCAGCGGCCTCGGCCTGGTGGAGATGAGCCGCCAACGCGTCAGGCCCAGCCTTCTGTCCCAGGTCTCGGATCCCTGCCCCTATTGCCGCGAGACGGGCAAGGTCCTGTCCCTGGAGACCATGAGCAATCGCATCGAGCGCCTGGTCCACCGCATCGCCATCGTGTTCCACGAGAGGCGCCTGCAGATCCAGGCCAACCCCGTCCTGGCTCTGTACATGCTGGAGGAGCGTCCCGAGCAGTTCCGCGAGCTGAGCAGGAACTTCGACCTCGAGCTCAACGTCATGGACGATGCGGCCCTGCACGTGGAGGAATTCCGGATCATCTCCCTGAACTCGGGCAAGGACCTGATCGCCGAGTTCGAGAAGAAGACCCGACGGCGGTAGCCGGGGATCCTGATAGACAACGAGAACCCCGGATGTCCTCGGCCTGCGGCCTGCGGATTACCGGGGTTCTCGTTGTCTATCAGGATCTCGGGGCCGACCGCTTCGGGACTTCGACTCTCAGCTTGTTGACGAGCTGGAGGCGGGCCTTGGCCCACAGATGGCGGGCCATGGCCCGGTGATGGTCGCGGCCACGCGGGGCCACGGCGTGCAGCAGGGCCTTCAGACCGAACTCCGCGAACTGGGCCAGGCGGTACAGCCAGACGCGGGATTTCCCGTAGTGCTTGGCCACGAAGGCGCGGTAGCTGACCTGGAACTGCCGCACGCTGAAGTCGCTGGCCTTGGCCGCGGCCCCGCCCTCCAGGTGGACGACCTCGCATTCCGCGCAATACCACACATCCAGCCCCATTTGCCGCGCGCGGTAACACCAGTCGGTTTCCTCGAAGTACAGAAAGAAACGTTCGTCCAGCAGGCCGATGCGGTCGAGGGCTTCCCGCGGCATCATCAGGCATGCGCCCACGACGTAATCCACCGGCCGGGACGGCATGGCGCGGGGCGGGGCCACGACGATGCGGCGGGCCAGGGGTCCGCGCAGATACAGGCGGCGGGGATCCAGAAAGCCCAGCCAGTGGTCGCGCAGGCGGGGGAAGAAACCCCAGCTGAGGGTCGGGCGCAGATTCCGGTCGATGAGCCGGGGCCCGGCCGCGGCCAGGTCCTCGTGGCGGCCAACGAACTTCACCAGGCGGACCAGCGAGCCGGGCGGGCACACGGTGTCCGGGTTCAGCAGCAGGATCGTCTTGCCTGTGGCCTGGGCCAGGGCACGGTTGTTGGCTCCGGCAAAACCCAGGTTCGCCCCCGTCTGGATCAGGCGGACGTGGGGGAACTCGGCGGTGATCGCCGCCACCGAATCATCGCTGGAATCGTTATCGACCACGAGCACCTCGGTGCCCAGACCCGCGGTAGCCGCCGGCAGCGAACGCAGGCAGTCGCACACCAGCTCGCGGGTGTTCCAGTTCACGATGATGATGCTCAGGTCCATGGAGCGGAAACCCCTCCGGTCAGCGCCGCCCGGCCTTGCGCAGGATATCCTGTTCCTTGTCGGTCAGGCTCTGCAGGCCCTTGCGGGAGATCTTGTCGAGGATGCGGTCGATCTCTTCCTGGTCCACGTCCTGCTGGCCGTGGTCGTGAAAGGAGGGGCGGTCGCCGGGTTTGACCACCCGGATGCGCCGCTTGGCCTGCCAGCGGCGCCAGGCTGAACCCAGGGAGGATAGGCCCAGGTTCCTGCCGCCCAGGGCGGGGATGGTCCAGCGCAGGAACAGGTAGCCGGTCAGCATGCCGCCGAGGTGGGCGATGTGGGCGACGCCGCCGCCCCTGGGGGCCGACAGCAGCTCGATCAACCCGAACAGGGCCACCGCGTACTTGGCCTTCATGGGCAGGACCATGAAGATGAGGATGATGGAATCGGGAAAACTCAGCCCGTAGGCCAGCAGGATGCCGTAGATGGCAGCCGAGGCGCCCAGCATGGGGATGAACGCGTTGATGCCCGCCAGATTGAAGATCCCGTAGGTCAAGGCGCCGCCCAGTCCGCAGACGAAGTAGTAGATCAGAAAAGCCCGGCTGCCCCACAGCCGCTCCACCTGGGAACCGAACATCCACAGGCCGAACATGTTGAACGCGATGTGGGACAGATTGGCGTGCAGGAACATGTAGGTGAAGAAGCGCCAGACCTGCAGGTGCAGGACCGCCTCGGCGGGCATGAAGGCGAACCACGCGATCATGGCGTTGCCGACCACCGCCTGCAGCAGGAACACGGCCACGTTGGCGATGAGCAGTTGCTTGACCGCGGGTGTCATGGCCCCGCCGAAGCCGATGTTGGAGCCGTAGGCGCGCATGGGGTGTCCTTTCCGGGGCGTGGGGGATCGCGCAGGGATTCAATCATCCGGGTCAGGGGAAAATAACACCCAAAGCGGGTGCTCGGCACGGAAAAACACGGGGGGAACCAGTGGGTTCCCCCCGCCCACCCGGAAAACCGGGCCGTTTAGCGGAAGACGGCGGTCATGCGGGCCGCCGCTTCCGGGCTCAGGTGCACCTGGTTCCCGGCGACCTTGGTAGCCGAGCCCATGCCGTAGGTGGGATCCCACGACAGCGCACCCACGTCCACCAGAGGCACCGAGGTGCCCAGGGCGTCGTTCAGCACGGTGATGAACTCGTTGGCCACCACGCCGTAGCCCTTGTTGTTGGGGTGGACCCCGTCCAGGGAGAACAGGGTTGCGGCGGCCGCGGCCTGGATGTCGCCCTGGAACTGGGGCAGCAACAACATGAAGTTGACGGCGGCGGTGGGAC
>JANTFX010000010.1 GCA_024763215.1 Candidatus Krumholzibacteriia bacterium
GCCCTCGCGCCGGTTGCGCTGCATCTCGACCAGTTCCAGGCCATCGACGGCACCCAGCACCTGCCGCGGCGCTTCGTAGATCCCGTTATGCCGCCCCAGGTAGCAGGAATCGTGGTACGTCACCGCGGCTGCGGCGGCCGCCGCGCCCACCTTGAGCCTGCCCTGGGCCACAAGGTCGGCCAGCAGCTGGCTGTGGTGGATCACCTCCACGCCTTCGAGGCCGAAGTCCGGGTACTCGTTGGCGATGGAGTTGAAGCAGTGCGGGCAGGCGGTGAGCACCTTGGTCACATTGTACTTCTGGAAGGTCTGGATGTTGGCCGGAGCCTGCATCTGGAACAGGTACTCGTGGCCCACGCGGCGCGCGGGGTCGCCGCAGCAACCCTCCTCGGTGCCCAGCACGGCGTAGTCCACCCCCGCGATGTTGAGCAGCTTGCAAAGCGCCCGCATCACGTCCTGGTTGCGGCTGTCGAAGCTGCCGGCGCAGCCGACGAACAACAGATACTCCGCGTGCCCCTTCTCGCGCATCAGGGGCACGTCCAGCCCCTCCAGCCAGTCCTCGCGGGCCGCGGCGCCCACGTTCCACGGGTTGCTGTTGTTCTCCAGACCCTTGAGCGCCGTCTGCAGGGCCGCCGGCACCTTGGCCTCCATCATGGTCAGGTAGCGGCGCTGGTCGATGATGTTGGGGATGTGGTCGATGACCACCGGGCAGGTGTTCACGCACCAGCCGCAGGTGGTGCAGGCCCACAGGGCGTCTTCGCTGTTGACCTCGCCGATCAACGCGGGGCGATCCCGGGCAGCGATCAGGTCCGCCGCCTCCTCGGTCCGGCCGCGCGCCTTCAGCTTGCCCACCGCGGCGAAATGCTCCGCCATGGCGTAGACCTGGTCGCGCTCGTTGGTGATGATGGACCGCGGCTGCAGCGGCTTGCCCGTCAGGTTGGCCGGGCACATGTCGTCGCAGCGGCCGCACTCGGTACACGAGTACATGTCCAGAAATCGCCGCCAGCTGAAATCCTCCAGCTTGCCGACCCCGAAGGTCTCGCGCCCCTCGAACTCCATCCTGTCCAGGTGGGCGCTGGGCGTCAAACGCCCCAGGAACACCGAGGGCAGGGCGGTCAGCACGTGGAAATGCTTGCCGTAGGGCAGGATGTTCAGGAACGCCAGCACCAGGGTCACATGGCCCCAGTACATGACGTTGAACCAGGTTTGCACCCGGCCCGGGTCCTGGTTCGCAAACATGCCCGTCAGAAGGTTGGCCGCCCAGGCTCCGTTGCGGTCGGGAAAATCCGGCCGCAGGTGGAACAGGGCCGCGTCGCCGATCAGGCCGCTGACCATCAACACCGCGATCCAGACCAGGATCAGCACCGCCTCGCCGCTCAGGTGCAGGCGGGCGGGCCTGAGGATCAGACGTCGGTACAGGGCGTACAGGACCGCCCCGAGGACGACCAGGGTGAAGGTATCCTTCAGGAAGGAATAGAATGCGCCCACAGGGCCGACCAGCAGCGGCAGGTGGAAATCAGGGTTGTAACCCCGGCCGATGAGGGTCACCGTGTAGACCGCGGCCACCAGGAAGCCCGTGAAGATGGCCACGTGCATGCGGCCGGCGCCCTTTTCGTACAGCAGGCGCTGCTGCCCGAACCCGATCCGCAGCAGGTTGCGCAAGCGGCGGCCGATATGATCCAACCGCGGGTCCGGCTCCCCCGCCCGCAGGATCCAGTAGCGGTCCGCGATGGTGCCGGCGAACATGGCCAGAAACAGGAACAGCAACAGGCTCATGAGCATGGGGTTCACGGCTTCTCCTTCAGGGTCGAATCCCGCTGGTGGGCGGGGAACTTTTCCCCCGGCCGCAGCCCGCGGCCACGAATAAATGAATGGTCATTCATTTATTTTATAGCACGGTGCGCCGCTGAGAAAGCAAAAATCGCTCCGTCCCGGGAAATCCGGCACCTGTCCCATGCTCAGGCTGGTTGACCCAAGGTCAGAGGTGCTATATTTTCCCATTCTGTTATCATGACAAGCCCGAATGACCTCCCCACCGAAAGAGGAGCCATGGCTGATCGCAAGGGTGTGCTCAACCCGCCGGATGACCGGATCAGGGAAATATTTTCCTCCATGCGGCGGATCGCCGTCGTGGGCATTTCGCCCAAGGAGGACCGCGCCAGCCACGGCATCGCCCGTTTCCTGCTGGGCCGCGGCCTGGAGGTCCTGGGCGTCAACCCGGTCCTGACCGAACCGGTGCTGGGGGCGCCCCTGTTCGCCTCGGTCCGGGACGTGCCCCCTCCCATCGACGTGGTGGACATCTTCCGCCGCAGCGAGGCGGTGCCCCCGGTGGTCGACGACGCCATCGCGGCCGGGGCCAAGGTGATCTGGATGCAGGAGGGAATCGAACATCCCGCAGCCGCCGCCAAGGCTCTTGAGGCCGGGACCGACGTGATCATGGACCGCTGCCTGTACAAGGAGTGGTTGCGGTTGATGAACGGATGACCGGCCTGCCCCCCCGTCAAGACGGCTCCGCGCAGCCCTGCACCCTGGTGACCGGGGCCCTGGGTTTCGTGGGCCGGCATCTGGTGGCCTCCCTGCTGGCATCCGGCCAGCGGGTGTGCGGTCTCGGCAAGCAGGCGCCCGATACCCCGTTGCCCACTGCCGCCGGGGACCTGGCCCTGGCCGGACCCGACCCCGCGCTGGATGGCGCGGTCACATACCGCGGCCCCCACGGCGGCATGGCCTACCTCGACCTGGACCTGAGCGACGGGGAGGCCGTGACCGCGCTCGTGGCACGGCTGGAGCCGGCCCGGATCTACCACCTGGCCGCCCAGAGCTCGGCCGCCGTTTCGTTCCGCGAACCGGCCGCCACCCTGCAGACCAACGTCCTGGGCACCCTGAACCTTCTGGAGGCCGTCCGGAGGTTGCCAGAGGAGCGGCGCCCGGCCATGCTGGTGATCGGCTCGGCCGAGGAATACGGCCCCCAGCCGCCGGATGCGCCCCCCCTGCGGGAGGACGCCCCGTTGCATCCCATCTCCCCCTACGGCGTCAGCAAGGCGGCCCAGTCCTTGCTCTGCCGCCAGTATGCAGGGTCCTACGGCCTGCGTGTGATCCTGACCCGCTCGTTCAGCCATACCGGCCCCGGGCAGGATGACCGCTTCGTCTTCCCCGCCTTCGCCCGCCAGATCGCGGCCGCCGAAAGCGGCCGTGGGCCGCGGGTCATCCGCGTGGGGAACCTGGAAGCCGTCCGGGATTTCCTGGACGTCAGGGACGTGATCGGGGCCTACCGGGCCCTGATCGAGAAAGGGGTCGCCGGCCAGGTGTATCATGTGTGTTCGGGCCGGGCGCTGAGCATCAGGCAGGGGCTGGACATCATGCTGGCCGAGGCCAGGGTCCCTGTGACCATCGAGCAGGATCCCGAACGGTCGCGGCCCTCGGACATACCGGTCCTGGTCGGAGACAACTCCAAGCTACGTGCCTGCACGGGCTGGGAACCCGAGCGGGAGATCACAGCCACCCTGGCTGAAATACTGACCGAAGCACGAAAGGAAGCGCAATGATTCGCATCTGCATGGTGGGGACAGGCTATGTGGGCCTGGTATCGGGAGCATGCATGGCCGACTTCGGCCACCACGTCACCTGCGTGGACATCAACCAGGAGCGCATCGAGAACCTGCGCAAGGGAGGCATCCCCTTCTACGAGCCGGGCCTGGACCGCCTGGTCCTGAAGAACGTGGCCGAGGAGCGCCTGTTCTTTACGACCTCCCTGGCCGAGGGCATGCGCGAGGCCGACGTGATCTTCATCGCCGTCCAGACCCCCATGTCCGAATCGGGGGAAGCCGACCTCCAGTACGTCATGAAGGTCGGCCAGGAGATCGGCGGGCTGCTGGATACCCACAAGGTCATCGTCACCAAGAGCACGGTCCCGGTCGGCACCAACCGCGAGCTGCGCAAGGTCATCCAGGCCAACCTCAAGCACGATGTGACCTTCGACATGGCCAGCAACCCCGAGTTCCTGCGCGAGGGTTCCAGCATCGAGGATTTCATGCGGCCGGACCGCGTGGTCGTCGGCGTCGAGAGCGAACATGCCGAGCAGCTGCTGAGCGAGCTGTACCGCCCCCTGTACCTGCTGGACACGCCCCTGGTCAAGACGAACATCGAGACGGCCGAGCTGATCAAGTACGCCTCGAACAGCTTCCTGGCCGTGAAGATCTCCTTCATCAACGAGATGGCCACCCTGGCCGAGACCGTGGGCGCCGACATCTCCCACGTGGCCAAGGCCATGGGCCTGGA
Source organism: Candidatus Krumholzibacteriia bacterium (assembly GCA_024763215.1). GTDB lineage: Bacteria > Krumholzibacteriota > Krumholzibacteriia > LZORAL124-64-63 > LZORAL124-64-63 > JAHJTW01. The sequence goes on from JANTFX010000010.1 coordinate 4,273, forward strand.
CAAGCGCATCGGGCCCAAGTTCCTGCACGCGGGGCTGGGCTTCGGGGGCAGCTGCCTGCCCAAGGACACCAACGCCATCGTCCATATCGCAAACAGCTGGGGCCGGGACATGTCCATCGTGCGCGCGGCCATCGCCGTCAACGCCGAGCTGCCCGGTCGCGCCCTGGACAAGGCCGAGCACCTGGCCGGCGGCCTGGCGGGCAAGACCGTCGCCCTGCTGGGCCTGGCCTTCAAGCCCAACACCGACGATATCCGTTCCAGCCCCACCCTGCCCCTGGTCGAGGCCCTCAAGGCCAAGGGCTGCACGATCAGGGTCCACGATCCGGCCGCCATGGAGAACTTCAAGATCTTCCATCCGGACCTGGAGTACACCGAGTCTCCGTACCAGGCATGCACGGGCGCCGATGTCGCCCTGCTGGTCACCGAGTGGAACCAGTACCGCCAGCTCGATTTCGAGCAGCTGTCCGCTTCCATGGCAGGAAATACTTTTATCGACTGCCGGAATGTGTATGATCGCCCTTACCTGGAACGTTTCGGATTCAAGTATGATTGTTTCGGTCGCGCCGATCAGACATCCGATCTGTCCTGAACGGTCCGCCCCCGGGTGGGCCGCGTTTGATTGAAAGGAAATCATGAGCAACCCGAAGGTGAAGCGTGTCGGACGCTACGACCTGATCACGCCCATGCTGCCCTGCAAGGATGAGATCCTGGCCGGGTTCGAACGTTTTCTGATGTCCGGCCGGTACATCCTGGGCGAGGAGGTCCGGCAACTGGAAGAAGACCTGGCCAACGATTGCCAGGTGCCCGCGGCCGTGGGTGTGGCGTCCGGCTCCTCGGCCCTGTTCCTGGCCCTCTCGGTGGCCGGGGTCAGGCCGGGTGACGAAGTGATCACCACGCCCTACACCTTCGACGCGACCATGGAGGCGATCATCCTGCTGGATGCGGTGCCGGTCTTCGTGGACATCAAGCCCCAGGATCTGAACATCGATCCCGCACGGATCGCCGCCGCGGTCACCCCCAAGACCCGCGCCATCCTGCCGGTGCCCATCTTCGGCGCCCCCTGCGACATGAACCCCATCCTCGAGGTGGCCGCCGCACACGAGTTGGAGGTCATCACGGACATGGCCCAGGCCTGGGGCACGTTCTACGACGGCAGGCCCATCGGTTCCTGCGCCCGCATGAGCACCCTGAGCTTCTACCCCACCAAGAACCTGCCCGGGATCGGCGACGGCGGCATGATCTTCTGCCGCGACGAACAGGACGCCGAATTGATCCGCCGCATCCGCGGCCATCAGCCGGTGCGGATGAACGGGCACCTGTACACCGGCTGGAACAGCCGCCTGGACGAAATCCAGGCCATGGTGATCCGCATCCGCAGGGAACGTTTCGCCGACGAGCAGCGCGACAGGGATCAGGTCGCCGCCATCTACGACAGCTACATCCCGGCGGCCAACCGTCTGCAGACGCCCAACGGCGGCGCCGGCATGAAGGTCACCTACCACCAGTACTGGGTGCGCTCCGGCAGGCGGCAGGAACTGGTCGAGCTGCTCGATGCCGAGGGCATCGATACCGGCGTCTACTACGCTCCTCCCCTGCACAAGCACCAGCTGGCCGAATACTGCCGCGTCTCGGGCCCCCTGACCGAGGCCGACCGCGCCGGCCGCGAGATCCTGACCCTGCCCATCCACGCCGCCCTGCCCTTTGCCGACGCCCACCGCATCGGGGCCATGGTCGGGGAGTTCCTGGCCCAAGAAGCCGCATCAACCCCAACTTGAGGTCGACAACGTGAAAACGCGGGTCCTGAGTTTCGCCAGCCTTAACCACCCCTTGGTGCGCAACCAGACCCAGGCTCTGCTGGACAGGTTGCAGCAGGCGGCAAAGGGCCTCGACTGCCACCTGAACATCGTCAGCTCCCCGGTCAGGAAAAAGACCAGGCAGAACGAGGCCTTCCTGGCCACCTCCAGTGGTGAAGTGGAATTCCTGGAGCAGATGGTCCTCGGCGGCGAGGCCCGGCTCGTGGTGCTGGAGGCCGACGATATCACCCTGCCCCTACCCGAGGGGCTGGAGATCCTTTGCGTGCCCGACCGGGGCACCCCCTTCGACGCTTTCCTGAACAGCGAAGGCCACCTCATGGACGAGATGGACCCCGGCGGCACCGTGGGCGTGCTTTCGTTGCGCGCCCGTTCCCGCCTGTCGGCCCTGTGGCCCGACCTCAAGTTCAAGATCCTCCAGGGCGGGGTGGACCTGGCCATGGAAGCCCATATGCAGCACAGCGGCATCGACGGCCTCGTTCTGCCGGCCGCCGTGACCGAACACCTGGGCATCCAGGGCATCGTCGCCGAGATATTTTCACCCGAATTCGTCCTGCCCGGTCCGGGCCAGGGCCTGCTGGTGGTGATCGGGCGCCGCGACGACGGCGAAGCCCGGGAACTCCTCCGCCCCATCCACTCGGCCGCCAGCGAAGCCGAGCTCAAGGCCGAACTGGCCTTCCGCTCCCGCATGGTCACCGACCAGGACCTGCCGGTCAGCGCCCTGGCCCGGGTCGACCAGTCCCAGCTGGTCATCTCAGGCACCACGGGCTCGGGCATCAAGCGCATGGAGGCATTCGGACCCGTGGAAAAAGCGGAGGCCATCGGCAACCAGCTCGCCAACCAGATCCTCTCGTGCATCGACACCTTCGCCGATCTGCTGGAAGCCGATTTATCCGACGACCTGGACGTGGATGACGATCCCGACCGGGAGGACCTGCTGGATGACCTGGATCTGCCCGCGGACGCGGACGAGGATTGGGCCGAACCGGACGCGACCGACTAGCCCCGCTTGTTCCCCAGGTAGATCTCGTGAAGCCTGCGGGCGATGGTCGCGGCGCTGAAGGGATCCCGCATCTGGGCCGTCCCCACCTGCACCGCCACCGCGCCGAGGGCGAAGAACTTCAGGGCGTCCTCGGCGGTGGCGATGCCGCCGACACCCACCACTGGCACCCCGGCCTTCCGAACGATCTCATCCACCTTGGCCAGGGCCAGCGGCAGGATGGCCGGCCCCGAGTACCCCCCGAAGCGGCGCGGCAGGATCGGCTCGCCGGTGGCCAGATCCACCTCAAGGCCGACGAAGGTGTTGACGGCGCTGACGGCGTCGACCCCGGCTCCGGACGCCGCAACTGCCAGGGCGGCGATGTCCCCCACGTTGGGCGTCAGCTTGGCCAGCAGGGCCCGGTCCGTGACCTGTTCGCGGGCGGCGCGGACGCAGGCGGCCACGGTGTGGGGATCCTTGCCGAAGTCATGGCCACCCTCGGCGACGTTGGGGCAGCTGAGGTTCAGTTCCAGGCCGTGCCAGTGCCGCAGGCCGCCGCCTGTTTCCTGCAGAGCCCGGGCCATCTCGCCGAACTGCTCCGGGCAGGTCGCGGCGATGCTGGCGACAAAAGGCACGCCGCGCTTTTCCAGTTCAGGCATCACGTCCCGGATGAAGGCGTCCAGCCCGACGTTTTCCAGCCCGATGCTGTTGAGCGCCCCGCACGGGGTTTCGACCAGGCGCGGCATGGGGTTGCCCGCGCGCGCGGCGGGGGTGACGGTCTTGGTGACGACCGCGCCGAGCCCCGCGAAGGGCGAGGCGAAACCGGGGGCGGTCATCTCGTGTCCCGTCAGACCGTAGGCGAAGCAGCCGGAGGCGGTCCAGATCCGGCCGGGGATCAGGCGGGGGCCCAGCTGGAAGGGTTCCAGGGGATCCACGCGCCACCACTGGGGAGTCGCCGGCATCATGTCCGCTCCAGTTGCGGCCACGCCAGGTGCGCGGCGTCGAACACGGGCCCATCCTGGCAACAGGTGGCCGGGCGCCAGGCATCGGGACCGTCGGCCACCGGCACGACGCACCCCTTGCAGGCACCGTACCCGCAACCCATGTGCTCTTCGAGGGACAGCCAGCAGGGCCAGCCACGCCTCCGGGCCTGACGATGGACCGCCTCGAGCATGGGCCACGGCCCGCAGGCCAGGACGGTGCAGTCATCGCGCGTCCCGTCAGCGGGGAAATCCTCTTCCAGCAGGTCGGTGACCAGGCCCTGGCGGGCCCCGCCCCGGGCAGAAGGCCCCAGGTCTTCCAGGCCCACCCGCCATCCGGAGTCGAGCAGCGGCCAGGGGGCATCCTCCTGGTCCCTGGCTCCGAAGTAGGCCGCGGCCACATCTTGCGGCCTCTGCTTCCGCCACGCGAACAGGGGCGGCAGGCCCACGCCGCCCGCCACAAGCACCGCCTTGCGCCCCCCCAGATCCAACGGAAACGGCGTCCCCAGCGGCCCCAGGAAGGTCACGGCGGCCCCCGGTTTCAGGCCGGCCAGCTCGCCGGTGCCCCGTCCCACCACGCGGTACAGAAAAGAGACCTCCCCTGCCAGCCAGTCCAGGATGGAAAGGGGCCGGCCGAAGGTCCAGGCCCGGCCGGCCGGAAGGTTGAGCATGGCGAACTGGCCGGGCACGAACCCCGGTTCCAGGGGTAGGCGCACCGAGAGCCGGAGCAGACCCGGGCCCAGCGGCTCATTCCCGGTGACCACCCCCTCGCACCTGCACGGCCGCGGCAAACCGGGCGCGGCCATCTCAGGGACCCTCCCCGGGCGCCGGTGAGCGCAGAAGATCCCAGTCCTTGCTGCGTTTCTTCTGCTGCGGTTTCTTCTGCTGCTCCTTGGGCTTCTTTTCCGCTTGCGGCTGCTCCTTTTCCCTCTGCCCGGCGCCGGCCTGCTCCGGCCCGACCGGGGCCGCGGCAGTATCGGAGGCCGCGGTCCCCGGGACCGTCAGCGGGGCCTCGACGCCGCCGGGCACGTCCCCGGCGGCCCGTTCCATCACCGATTCGCCCAGGGGGATGATGACCTGCGGCGGCGGATAGACCAGGTTCGCCCGGCGGGACAGATAGACCATCCGGCGGCGAATCCCCTGATGTTCTTCAGGCCTGAAACCCGCAGAGGAACCGGCGGTGTCCGGCGCGGCCTCCAAAGCGGCCCGTTCTTCCGGACTGAGGGCCGCGAAATTCGTCTGCTGCACCTGATGCTGGCGGTCGAGCAGGAAATCCAGCAGGCTCTCCCCGTGCTTGTCCGTGGACACCTCGAAGGCCTGGGGCGAAGAGGGGAACTTCTCCTGCAGGGCCGCCGAGAACAGAGCCGCGGAATCGGGCTTGTCCAGATGGTCCCGATAGGCGAGGAAGGCGCCGTACATGGCGCGCGCGGCGTCGCTGGAATCGGCCGCGGTGTCGGTGGCCGCCTCCACGTAGAGCCGGGCCGCCTGCCCCGGGCGCCCCAGCCCGAACAACAGGGCATTGGCTTCCAGAAGCTTCAAACGCGGCACCCGGTCCCCCTTGGCGTCCTTCAACGCCGTCTCGGCGGCCAGGTAGTCGTTGAGGTTGCCGTTGAGGCGCCGTGTCTCCTCGGGGTCGTCCAGGACCAGCTTGTTGCGCAGGGCTGTCTGGAACTGGACCTTGGCATCTTCCCACTTGCCCTCGGTCATGAACTGGTGGCCCAGCAGATCCGCCACCCTGGCCTTGACCTCGGGTGTCGCCCACTCATCAGGCATGTTCTGAAGCAGGGGTGTGGCCTCGTCCCCCTTGCCTTGGGCGTACAGGTTTTCCGCCTCCACCAGGACGACCATGCCCTGGGAGCCGAAGACCTCCGCTTCGGGCCGGATCTCATCGATCAGCCGGGCCGCCTCGTCGTAGCGCCCCAGCCGGGTCAGCATCCTGGCCTTGAGGAGCTTGGCGTTGAAGGCCATCTCGTTGCTCAGGGTGCCGGTGATCACCTTGTCCAGCACGGGCAAAGCATCCTCGTAGCGATGCAACTCCCAGCAACACTGGCCGAGCTTCAGGCCGATGCGGTCGGGGTCCTGGACCCCTTGCTTCTGGGACAGGTACTCCTGGTAGCTGTCGAAAGCCGTTTCCCAGTCCTTCATGGTGAACGCGTTGTCGCCGATGACCTTGCGCGTCTCTGCCTGGTACTTGCTGTCGGGAAAGAGCTTGGCCAGGCGGTCGAGGTACTCCTGGCTCTTGGCCAGGCTGCCGATCAGCAGATGGTTCAAACCCTGCAGGTAGAGGGCTTCCTCCAGGTACGGCGTCTGGGGGAAATTCGTGAACAGCAGATCCAGCTTGCGGATGGACATGCGGTACGATTCCAGGCGATGCAAGGCCTTGGCCTGCAGGAACAGGGCGTCGTCGGTCAAGCTATGGCCGGGGTAGTCGTCGAGGATCTTCTGGGCCTTGCGGATGGCGGTCTCGTAGTCCGCCTTTTGCTGGCCTTTGGGTTTGGGAGGATCCTGATGCTGCCGCAGGGCGTCCTCCCGGACGCGCTCGGCATCGTCGAAGGCGCGCTTGGCGTTGAAGAAAGTATTGTACTTGGCGCAACCGGCCGACAGCAGCAGGACCAGGAGCACGCACGCCCCCAGCGGTGGCGCCAAGCTTCCGCGCATGGTCCGCATGCCCACTTCAGGCTCCCCTTCTCGGGGCGGGATCGTCCGCCAGCACTTCTTCATCCCGCCAGGTCAAACGACCGCGCAGGAACGTGGCCCCGGCCTTGCCCGTCAAGGTCTCGCCCAGATAGCTGGAGTTGCGGCTGCGCGAGCGGAAGCTGTCCGCCCGGACCGTCCAGGTGAAATCCGGGTCCAGCAGCGTGAAATCCGCCACCGCGCCCTCTTCCAGGCGGCCATAAGGCAGGCCCAGCACCCCGGCCGGGCGTTCGGTCATCAGCTCCAGCAGCCGTCCCAGGTCCATCACCCCGCTCTTGACCAGATAGGTAACCCCCACCGCGAAGGCCGTCTCCAGTCCGATGACGCCGAACGGCGCCTGGTCGAACTGGTATTCCTTCTGGGTGGCGGTGTGCGGGGCGTGGTCGGTGGCGATGCAGTCTATGACCCCGTCGGCCAGGCCCGCGGCGACGGCCTCGACGTCCTCGGGCTCGCGCAGGGGCGGGTTCATCTTGAACAGGGGCGAATAGTCCCGGCAACGCGCATGATCCAGGCTGAAATGATGGGGGGTCGCCTCTGCCGTCACGCGCACCCCGTCCTGCTTGGCCCGGCGGATGATATCCACCGCGCCACGGGTCGAGACATGGGCGATGTGAAGGTGGCCGCCTGTGGCCCGGGCCAGTTCAATGTCCCGGAAGGTCGCCGAATCCTCGCTGGCGCGCGCCATGCCCGGCAAGCCCAGCCGTGCGGACCAGTAGCCGGCGTGCATCACCCCGCCGCCGATGATGGACAGATCCTCGGCGTGGCTGATGATGGGCACATCCAGCACCCTGGCGAACTTCAGGGCGTTGGCCATGAGGTTGCCGTCGGTCACCGGCGAACCGTCGTCGGTAAAACCCACGGCGCCGGCCGAGACCATCTCACCGTACTCGCAAAGCTGTTCGCCCCGCCGGCCTTTGCTGATGGCCCCGGTGGGGAAGACCCGGCACAGGCCCGCCTCCTTGCCCCGGTCCACGACGTAGCGCACCATGCCCGAATGGTCGATGGCGGGCTCGGTGTTGGGCATGGTCACCACCGAGGTGAACCCTCCGCAGGCCGCCGCCAGGCTGCCGGTGGCGATGGTCTCCTTCTCCTCCTGCCCCGGTTCGCGGAAATGGACGTGCATGTCGATCAGGCCCGGAGCGCAGACCAGCCCCCGGCCATCCAGGACCGGCAGGCCCTCGCGCCCGGCCTCGCCGGCGCCGACCTGCTCGATGCGTCCCTTCTTGACGTGCATGAACCCCTTGCGGCGGGCGATCTTCCCCCCCTGGTAGAGCTTCACGTTGGCCACCAGGTATTCCGCCGGGATCCGCTTCCAACTCCACTGCATGCAGAACCTCTTTGCTGACGAACGACGGCCGCGCGGCACGCCGGTCGGTTATCCCTTGTCCGAACCGCCCAGGGCGCCGGGGTCCCCGCCGGAAAGCAGGTAGATCAACGCCATCCGCACCGCCACGCCGTTGGCGACCTGATCCAGGATGACCTGGCGCGGCCCGTCGGCGACCTCGCCTGCGATCTCCACGTCCCGGTTCATGGGCCCAGGGTGCAGGATAAAGGCCTCCGGTTTCAGGCCCCGCACGATATCCTCGGTGATCCCGTACATACGGTGGTACTCGCGGTTGCCGGGGAAGGTCTTGCCGGCGCCGCGCTCGAGCTGGATGCGCAGGACGTTCAGGACATCGGCATCGGCCACGGCCCGGTGCAGATCGTACTCCACCACGACCCCCATGCGTTCCAGGGCGCCCGGCACCATGGTCGGCGGGCCGCACAGGGTCACTTCGGCGCCCAGCTTGGTCAGCCCCCAGATGTTGGAGCGGGCCACGCGGCTGTGGGCGATGTCCCCTATGATGGTGACCTTCCTGCCGCGCAGGTCACCCAGGCGCTGGCGCATGGTCATGATATCCAGCAACCCCTGGGTGGGGTGCTCGTGGGCGCCGTCGCCGGCGTTGATCACCGAACAGTCCAGCACCTGCGCCAGGTACCGGGCCGATCCCGGCGAGCTGTGGCGGACCACCAGCATGTCGATCTTCATGGCCGCCAGGTTCTCGGCCGTATCCCGCAGGGTCTCGCCCTTCTTGAAGCTGCTGTTGGCCGCCGAGAAGTTGACGATGTCCGCGGACAGGCGTTTTTCCGCCAGCTCGAAGCTGATCCTGGTGCGGGTGCTCGGCTCGTGGAAGAAGTTGACCACCGTGCGCCCGCGCATGATGGGCACGTTGCGCACGGGCCGGTCGAAAACCGCGCGGAAGCGGGAGGCGATCTCCAGCACCCCGAGGATCTCGTCGGCCTCCAGGCTTTCCAGGCCGAGTACGTCCTTGTTCTTGAGGATCATCCCCCGGCGACCTCCCCGACCGTGACCTCTTCCTTGTCGTCGAATTCACGGACCTTGACCTTGATGATCTCCTTCTGGGAGGTCGGAACGTTCTTGCCCACGAAGTCGGGCCGGATGGGCAGCTCGCGATGGCCGCGGTCGACCAGGACCGCCAGCCGGATGGCCGCCGGCCGGCCCCAGTCCATGATCACGTCCAGGGCCGCCCGCACCGTCCGTCCGGTGTAGAGGACATCATCCACCAGGATGATGATCTTGCCGGTGACATCGAACGGCATCTCCGTGCTCGAAACCTTGGGCGAGGGCCCCAGGGTGGACAGGTCATCCCGGTAGAATGTGATGTCCAGGGCGCCGCGGGGCACGTCATGCCCCTCGATCTGGCTGATGGCGTCGCCCAGCATGCCCGCCAGGCTGACCCCCCGGCGCTGGATCCCCAGCAGGACCAGGTCCGCGACACCCTTGTTGGCCTCGACCACCTCGTGGGCCATGCGCTTGATGGCGCGGGTCATCTCGCTGCTGTCCATGATGACGGCTTTCTCGACGAAACTCATGGCTCATCCTCGGGTTTGGGCCCAAAAAAATGCATGGGGCTTTGCTCCATGCACGACTTTCCGGGGCCTCCTTGACGGGTTGGGACTCGACCAGAATCTAACAACCCGGCTCCTGGGCTGCAAGCCCCATTTCCCCCGGCCGCAGGGCCAATATGCGGCAATCCATGCTTTCCAGGAAGCGTCGGTCATGCGAGGCGATGACCAGGGCGCTGCCTGATCCTGCGGCCGCCAGGAGCGAGCCGATCCTTTCCCGGCCCCGGCGGTCGAGCGCCGCGGTGGGCTCGTCCGCCAACAGCAGAGGCCGTCCGCTGCGTGCCAGCAGCCCCAAAGCCAGGCGCCGCCGCTGCCCCGTGCTCAGGTCGTAGGGGTTGCGCGGCAGCAGGTCCGGCGCCAGGCCCAGCTGCTCCAGGAAGGACGCCGGATCCATCCCCGCGGGCAGGGGGCCGAGCCCCAGCTCGTCGGCCACGGTGGAACGGCAGAACATGTACTCGGGAAACTGGGGCGCCAGCATGACCAGGCCATGGTCCAGATCCTGGCGGCCACGGCGGTAGAGGGTACGCCCGGCCACGGTGACCGTACCTGCATCGGGGGCGCGCAGGCCCGCGCAGACGGCCAACAGGGTGCTCTTGCCGCAACCGTTGGGACCGGTGACGCCGATGCGCTGGCCCGGCCCGACCTCCAGGTCCAGGCCGGCGAAGCCTTTCCCCGGTCCCAGGAAACCGCAGCCGACCCCCCGCAGCGCCAGGACCGGCGCCCCCGCCTCCTGCGTCCCCCGGTCCGGGGCAGGCCAGCGGTGCTCGGATCGGTCCAGAAGACCCCGCACCCGGTCCGAGTCCAGCAGCTGCGCCGCCGGCCCCCGCGCCGCCACCCGGCCTTCCTCCAGCAGCACCAGATGATCGGCACGCCGGGCTTCGCGCACATCGCAGGTGGCGGTGATCAGGCCCCCTCCGGTGTCCCGGCGCCACCTGTCCAGGCGGTCGAGGACCCACTCCGCCTGGTTGTCATCCTGCAGGGCGGTGGGTTCGTCGCACAGCAACACCCGTGGCCCGGTTCCGGTCGCGACCGCCAGCACCAGCCGCTGCTTCTGGCCCGCCGAAAGCAGGCGCGGGTCCAGATCCTCCAGCCCTTCCAGGCCATGGTCCCCCAGCAACTGCCGCCGGGGCACGGGATCCTCCCTGCCGAGGGCGATTTCCCCGGCGACGGTGGCTGCGACGAGCTGGTCGTCCGGGTCCTGGGCCATGTAGGCCACGCTCGCCCGCAGGGGAGACTCCTCGCCGGCCAGATATTTCAAGAGGGATGACTTTCCCGATCCGTTCGCGCCCAGGACGGCGACCCACTGCCCGGGATCCAGGCGCAGGTCCACCCCCTCCAGGATCCTGACCAGGCCGCCCCCGGTTCGCCGCTCGAGGCTCAGGCCGCGCAGATCCAGCAGGGGATCCGGATCAGTGCCCATGCTGCAGGGTCTCCAGGTTACGGCGGGCCGCCGCCGCCCAGCCCGAATCCGGATCCAGCTTCAGGTAGGCCCGCCAGGCGTCCGTGGCCCCGGCCTTGTCCCCGGTTTCCTGCAGGCTGCGCGCATACCCGAAAGCCGCGCGCTTGTTGGCCGGATCGCGGTCGAGCAGGGCCTTGAACTGGGCGGCAGCCTCCGCGAAGCGGGAGGTCTGGAACAGGGCGTTGCCCCTGGCGAAGGCGAAATCATCGGCCTCCGGCCGGGCCTGGACCAGGATATCCAGGTGCTCGAGGGCCTCCTCGGCCCGGCCCCTTTTCAGAAGCACCAGGGCCAGGTTGTAACGCGCGGCGTGCAGCCCCGGCGCGATGTCCAGCGCCTGCCGGAAACGGGACTGGGCCTCCCCCAGGCGGTCGTCCGCCAGCAGATCGACCCCCTCGTTGTACGGCACCAGGGCCTGGGCCCGCCGCCGCGCCTGGTCCCACTGGTCCGGATCGAAGCGCAGCTTCAGCACCGATCCGGGAACCGGCACGGCCCCGGGTTCCAGGCCGTTGGCGGACGCGATGGCAGACGCGTAGCCGGGATCCCCGTAGTAGTCGTCGGCGATGACCGCAAGGTCCTCCCCCGGCTGGACGGTGTGCTCGATGAGGTTGCCCGTGACCTTGGTTTCCACCTGGACGGTCGGCCCGCCCACCTTCTTGGCGCACCCGGCCGTCAGGACCAGACCCGCCAGGGCCAGGACCACCGCACCGCGGACAACGTTGGCTGCTCTCATGTTTCCTCCCGTGAAAAATTCCCGGCCGGCAGGGGGCCGCCGGCGGCGGCCGCCTCCTCCAAGATGGCGATCATCTCCTGGCTGCGGACCGTGGCGTACAGGCGCCGGCGCAAGGCGGCCGCGCCGGGGTAACCCCGGAAGGTGCGGGCGATGTGCTTGCGCACCACCAGGCAGCCCCGTTTTTCGCCCCGGGCCGTCACCTCGCCGCGGATGTGGTCGCAGGTCACCGCGCACATCTCGGCAAAAGCGATCTCCGGTACGGGGCGATCCTCGTCCACCGCGCGCATGGCCGCGAACAGCCAGGGGTTGCCGATGGCGCCGCGGCCGATCATCACCCCGTGGCAGCGGGTATGGGCCACCATCCGGCGGTAGGATTCCGCGTCGGTCACGTCCCCATTGCCGATCACGGGGATCTCCAGCAGTTCCACCAGGTCGGCGATGTGGTCCCAGTCGGCCGCGCCGGTGAACTTCTGCGCCCGGGTGCGGCCGTGGATGGTGACCCAGGGCACCCCCGCCTCCTGCAGCAACAGCCCCACCTCGCGGTAGTTCACCGAACCGGTGTCCCAGCCGCTGCGGATCTTGGCCGTGACCGGTACGGTGCTCTCGGCCACGACCGCCCGGACGATCTTCTCCAGCAGGGGCACGTCGGCCAGCAGGGCGCTGCCCCCGCATTTCTTGACCACCTTCTTGGCCGGGCAGCCGAAGTTGATGTCCAGCACGTCCATGCGCTTGTCCCTGAGCAGCCGGGCGGCCGTGGCCATGTGCTCCGGGTCGTTGCCGAAGATCTGCACGCCGACCAGGCCCTGTTCGCCGTCGGTATCGACCAGGCGCCAGGTGGCCTCGCCGCCGTAGGTAAGCCCGCTGGCGGAGGCGAACTCGCAGAAACCCATGTCGGCCCCGAAGCGGCGGCAGATGTCCCGGAAAGGGCGGTCGGTGACCCCGGCCATGGGCGAGAGCAGGCGCCTGACCCCGGCCAGCCACGGCGTGCGCGGATCGATGCGGACGTTTTTGCGGTCCAAAGTCAAGAAACACTCCCTCCGGGGGGCGACCTGTGCCATCCTGTCACCTGGAGAATCTAATGCCGCAACGGCCTTCTGGGTAGGATACAAGGAGCCATGACCCGACGCCCATCCCATCTTTGCCTGGTCGATTCCCTGCGCAGCTTCGGCGGGGCCGAGGTCTGGTTCCTCGACACCGCCCGCAGGCTCGGGGAACGCGGGCTGCGCACCTCGGTGATCACCCAGCCGGACGCCGTCTGGCGGGGGCGCCTGGCAGCCGCGGGCATCGAACATGCGGCCATCCCCCTGCGCTTCGACGCCGCGCCGTGGACCTGGTGGAAGCTGGCCCGGTACTTCCGGAGCCGCGGCGTCACCGCCGTCATCGCCAACCGCACCAAGGACCTGAAGGCCTGCGCGGTGGCCGGGCGCCTGGCCCGGGTGCCGGTGATCCTGGGCACCCGCGAAAGCGACTTCCCCCTGAAGAACAAGTGGTACTACCGCTGGTATTTCGGACGCCTGGCCACGGGCCTGCTGGTCAACTCCCGGGCCACCCGGGATACCATCCTGGCCAGCGCGCCCTACCTCGACCCCGGGCGCGTGCACCTGCTGTACAAGGGCATCGACACCCGGAGATTCCACCCCGCGCCCGCTGCGCCCGGTACCGCGACAGCCGGTTTCGTCGGCCAGCTCATCGCGCGCAAGGGTCTGCCGGAGATCATGGCGGCCTGGTCCGAGGTGGCGGACCGGCCCTTGCCCGGCGGCAGGCTGCCCCGGCTTAAGATCGCCGGCGCCGGTCCCCTGGCCGCGGAGCTGGAGCGCTGGCGCGCGGGACTGGCCCACCCTCGGCAGGTGGAGCTGTGCGGCTTCGTCGAGGACATGCCCGCCTTCTACCGAAGCCTGGATCTGCTGTTGATGCCCTCGCACGCCGAGGGCTTCGGCCTGGCCGCGGCCGAGGCCGCGGCTTGCGGGGTGCCGGTGATCGCCGGGGACGCCAGCAGCCTGCCCGAGATCGTTCACCACGACCAGACCGGCCTGCTGGTGCCTCCGGGCGATGCCGCGGCCCTGGCGACGGCCCTGGAAACGCTGCTGAGGGACCCGACGCGGGGCCGCCGCATGGGTCTGGCCGGATGGGCCCTTGTCAGCGAGCGCTTCGACCTGCAGACTTGCCTGGACCGCTTGGTCGAACTCGCCTGCGGCGGTCGGAAAGGATGATCCCGTGTCCATACTGAACATCGCCGCCATCCAGACCAGTCCCGTATTCGGGGATGTCTCCGGAAACCTGGACCGCGCCCTGGACCTGATCCCCGGCGGGTGCGATCTGGCCGTCCTGCCCGAACTGTTCGCCACCGGCTACCAGTTCCGCGACACCGCAGAGGCCGCAGGCATGGCCGAAGAAGCCGCACCCGGTGGCGCGGGCGGTCCCATCATCGCCGCCCTGACCGCCAAGGCCGCCGCCACGGGCGCGACCCTGGTCGCCGGTCTGGCCGAGAAATCCGAAGCGGTCGTCTACAACAGCGCGGTGATGATCCGTCCGGACGGCAGCCGGGAGATCTACCGCAAGGTGCACCTTTTCGACCGGGAAAAGGAAGTGTTCAGACCGGGAGACCTGGGCTTTCCCGTGTTCGAGGCCTGCGGGGCGAAGATCGGCCTGATGATCTGCTTCGACTGGATCTTTCCCGAGGCCGCCCGCAGCCTGGCTCTGGCCGGGGCGCAGATCCTCTGCCACCCCTCGAACCTGCTGCTGCCGTGGTGCCCGGCCGCCATGGTCACCCGCTGCCAGGAGAACCGGGTCTTCGCCGCCACGGCCAACCGCATCGGCAGCGAGGGCCGCACCGGCCAGCGCCTGGACTTCATCGGCATGAGCGAGATCGTCTCGCCCCTGGGGGATGTTCTCGGCCGGGCCGGCCGCGAGGAGGAATCTGCCGTGACGGCGGCCATCGACCTGGACGCCATCGAGAAGCAGGTCACTGCGCGCAACCACATCTTCGGCGACCGGAGGCCGGATCAGTACCGTTTGTAGGGCCGCTCAAGACTCGTTCACGGCTCGCTCAGATCCATGTTCTTGGGCACGATCACCACGCCCGATTCCGAGATCTTGAACAGCTGCTCGTCATGCTCGCGGTCGAACCCGATCTTCATGCCCTCGGGGATGGTCACGTTCTTGTCGATGATGCAGCGCCGGACCTCGGCGTAGCGACCGATATTCACGTTGTCGAACAGGATGCTGTCGGTGACCTTGCTGTACGAATTGACCCGCACGCTGCGGCCCAGGACCGAGTGCTCCACGTGGCCGCCCGAGATGACCGTCCCCCCGCCCACGATGGAATCGGCCACCACGCCGGGCAGCTTGCCGTCCTCGGTGAACCCGTGGGCCGACTTGAACGGAGGCACCGGCGGCTGCCAGGCCCGGAAGCTCCACTTGGGGTCGTAGAGGTCGAACTGGGGGCTGCGGCTGACCAGGTCCATTGTGGCCTCGTAGTAGCTGTCCAGGGTGCCGATGTCCCGCCAGTAACGTGGTTCGTGGGTATCGGAAGCCCGGAAGGGGTAGGCATAGACCTCTCCCTGCCTGACCAGGGAGGGGATGATGTTCTTGCCGAAATCGTGATGGCTCTCGATATCCCTGGCATCGCCGCTCAGCTCGCGCACCAGGTCGGCGGTCTCGAAGATGTAGACCCCCATGTTCACCAGGCAGTGTTCCGGATCCCCGGGAATGGTCTTGGGGGAGGCTGGTTTCTCCTCGAAGCCCACGACCTTCCAGTCCTCGTTCACCTCCAGGATGCCGAATTCCTCGGCTCCCTGGCGCGGGACGACCGATGCCGCCAGGCTCATGCAGCCCTTGTGGCCGGCGTGGAACTCCAGCAGCTTGCCGTAGTCCATGCGGTAGATGTGGTCTCCCGAAAGGATCAGCACGTGGTCGGGCTTGCGGTTTTCCAGCAGATAGATGTTCTGGTAGACGGCGTCGGCCGTGCCGCCGTACCAGCGCTGACCCACCCGGTGCTGGGGAGGGATCCGGTACAGGAACTCCCCCGACTCGTAGCTGAAGATGTTCCAACCCCGCTGCAGGTGCTGGTCCAGGGAGAACGACTTGTACTGGGTCAGCACGTAGATCTGGCGCAGGCCGCTGTTGACGCAGTTGCTGAGGGTGAAATCGATGATGCGGTAGGCGCTGCCGAAAGGAACAGCAGGCTTGGAACGGTCACGCGTCAGGGGGTAGAGGCGCTGGCCCTGGCCGCCGGCCAGGATGAGGGTCAAGGTGCCGCGCACGAGTTTACGGATACTCAAGATGTTGGCTCCACGGTTGGGACTGCCTGAGCGCATACCCCGGCCGCGGAATCATCATCAACCGCTGGCGGTCGCCTTCTTCTCCAGCACGCGCTGGACGGTCTCCACCAGTTCCGTGACATCCGACGACTTGGTGACATACGCATCCGCGGCCCAGGTCAGGTAGTTGTCCTTGTAGCTCGAAAAGGCCGTGTTCAGGATGACGGGTATCTGCTTGTCGCGTTCCATGATCCTCTGCATGGCCTCGATCCCGTCCATGCCCGCCATCCGGATATCCAGAATAACCAGATCGGGCCGCATTGTCTCCACAAATTCCAGCCCCTGGACGGCGTTGCTGGCGGTCATGGTCTCGTAGCCAGCCCGTCGCAGCTCGTTTTCGTACAACAACCTGAGGTGGGGTTCGTCATCGACGATGAGAATCTTGCTCATGTCCTGCCTCCTGGGTCCATGGCCCGCGGGGCGGGCCTCCCCTCCACTCCATGGCGACACTTTAGCAAATCACCGGCTTCAGCGCCACCTAAACAGGAACCCGGATCAGGAGTTCCTGGGCAAGGGCAGGATGAAGGAAAAGCACGCCCCCTGCCCCTTACGGTTGCGCGCTCCGATGACCCCACCATGGGACTTGATGATCTGCTGGCAGATGGTCAATCCCAGACCGCTGCCGGTGGGTTTCGTGGTGAAAAACGGCGCAAACAGCTTGTCTTCCACTTCCTGTGCAATTCCCGGGCCGTTGTCGCAGACTTCCACCTGCACCCCCCCCTGCATCAACCGGGTCCGCACCTCGATCCGCCCCCCCTCGGGCAATACCTGCAGGGCGTTGACCAGGAAATTCTGCAGGACCTGCTGGATCTCGATGGGGTTGCAGGCCACCACCGAATCCTCGGACTGCAGATCCAGCTGCAAATCGATGCGCTGGGCCTGCATCTCGCCCTGGTAGCGATCCACAGTGCCGGTCACGAGCTCATCGATCCGCACCTCCTTGCGCTGCTGCTTCTGGGGCCGGATGAAGTCCAGCAGGTCATGGATGATGGTCTCCATGCGCGTGACTTCTTCGGTGATGATGGTGGCGTACTTGTGGTTGGGATCGTCGGGGTCCAGGTTGCGCACCAGGGCGCGCGCGAACCCGCCGATGGCCACCAGGGGGTTGCGCAGCTCGTGGGCCACGATGGCCGAGGTCTCGCCCATGACGCTCAAGCGCTCCATGCGCAGCAGCGTCTCCTGGTGCTCCTTCTGCTTCTCGTGGGCCTTGCGCAGGGCGATCAGCCGGCGTTCCAGCTCGGTGTACAGACGGCTGTTCTCGATGGCGCTGGCGCTCTGGTTGGCGAACAGCTGCAGGAACTCGAGGTCCAGGTCGGTGATCTCCTGGCCGCTGATGGCGTTGTCGGCGATGATCGCCCCGAGCATGCCGCTGCGGGTCATGAGGGGGGCCACGGCGAACGTGTCGCAACCCAGCCACTGCCGGATGGCCGCGACCCCGGGCAGATCCATGTCCGGGGTGACGCGGATGGCCTGCCCCTGCTCCATGCTTCGCACCAGGACATGGTCATGGTCGTCCAGCGGCACGGTCATGTTCTTGACGATGGCGTTGACCGCGGCGTCGGTCTGCTTGATGGACTGGTCGTAGCTCGTCATCATGGAAAACAGGTCGTCCGGCTGGTGGGCCAAGTCGTTCCAGATGCGTCCGGCCTCGTCCTGGTTGCTGGGGCCGATGGCGATTTCGCCCCGCAGGACGTTCTTCTCGTCATCGACCAGCAGCAGGAACGCGCGGTTGAAGCGCAGCCCCTGGCCGGCGGTGATGCAGATCAGCACCGCTTCGAGGACCTGGTCCAGGGTCAGGTTGGCCCCGTACAACGCTTCACTGACCTGGTTCAGCAACGAGAGCTTGGCCAGGCGGGCGGCCCTGAGTTCGTCCTCGTAATCACGCTTCCGGGTGTCGGAGATGTACAGCAGGCAGTGGTCGTTGAGGCGGCCGCCCTCGGCGGATTCTCCCGACACGCTGAAGGGCCGGCACAGGACCTCCACGGGCACGGGCTGGCCTTCGGCCGGCAGTATTTCCCGCCGGCAGCGTTCGTCCCGGCACTCCTTCTGATTCAGGCAGCGGTCGATGGGCAGGGGGGGCAGGAACCGGTCCGCGACGTTCAGGCCCATCACCTTCTCCCGCGGCATGGCCAGCAGTTCGCAGGCCCCGTCGCTGACCGCGGCGATGGTCCCCCCGTCGGCCACCACCAGCAGCGGCAAGGGATTCTGGCGGAAGGCGGCCACCAGGACCGTCATCTGCTCGGAAGTGGGTAGGGGGTCGTTCTCCATGGGCATGGTCAACCCTCCTTCCTGTGGGCGAGTGCCTCGGCATAGACCGCCTCGTAGCGGGCCGCGGCGCTGGACCAGTCGAACCTGACGGCCATGCCCCGCTGCTGGATGGCCCGCCAGAGCTTCGCATCGGGCCAGATCTTCTCGACCCCGCGCAGGCAGGCCAGAAGTTCCTGGTCGCGCCCCTGCTGGAACATGAAGCCCGTGGCCCCGGGTTCCGGGAAAGGCACCACGGTGTCGGCCAGCCCGCCGGTCGCCCGCACCACCGGCGGCGAACCGTAGCGCAGGGCGTACATCTGGGACAAGCCGCACGGCTCGAACAAGCTCGGCATCAGGAACACGTCGCAGCCGGCGTAGATCCTGTGGGCCAACTGGTCGTCGTAGCGGTCGACGTACGCCACCCGCTGAGGATGGTCGGAGGCCAGCTTGCGCAGCTGCTTCTCCAGGCGCGGCTCACCCGTGCCGAGCAAGGCGAAAGTGAAACCGTCGGCGGCCAGGCGGGGCAGCAGCGGCGCCAGCAGGTCCACCCCCTTCTGGGTCACCAGCCTGCCCACGAACCCGCACAGCGGCCGCAGCAGGCGGCCCTTTCCGTCCTCCGGGGCGTCGAGCCCCAGCTCCCGCATCAACGCGCGGCGGCAGACGGCCTTGCCCGCCAGGTCACCAGCCGTGAACCCCGCAGGCAAGGCGGGGTCCCGCGCAGGGTTCCAGAGGCGGTAGTCGGTCCCGTTGAGGATGCCCGAGTACGCGTCTCCGCGGCCGGCCAGCACGGCCTGCAGACCGCAGCCCAGTTCCGCGTCGGTGACGGTCTCGCGCGCGTAGGTGGGGCTGACGGTGTTGACCCTGTCCGCGGCCAGCACGCCCGCCTTCATGAGGTTTATCCGGCCGTGGAACTCCAGCAGGCCGGGGTAGACGGCCTGGCTGGCTGGCAGGCCCAGGGTCTCGGTCGCCGCGGTAGGATGAATCTCCTGATGCGCCAGGTTGTGGATGGTCAGCACGGTGGCGCCCGATCCGGGCACATCCCGGCCGGCGTACCAGGTGTCGCGGTACAGCAGCGCGCAGGCGGCATGGGCGTCGTGGGCGTGGATCACGTCCACCGGCCACCCCAGCAGCCGCGGCAACAGCAGGGCCGCCTGGGCATGCAGGGCGGCACGCGCCACGGTGTCGGAAAAGACCTCTCCTGCAGCATCGCCGTAAACCCCGGGCCGGCCGTATAGATCATCACAGCCGATCAGCACCACCTGCAGCCGGCCGCCGCCGCGGCCCAGGACATGGAATTCCACGTCGTGCATCCCGTACCCCACCCGCAGGCTCAGCGGAGGCAGCTTCTTCAGCGGCCTGATGCCCAGGCCGGGGCGGTCGAGATGGCCGTAGAGCGGCAACACGACCTTGACCTGGTGGCCGCGCGCTGCCAGCTCAACCGCCAGTGCGGACGCGGCATCGCCCAGCCCCCCCACCTTGGCGAAAGGCGCGAACTCGGCGGTGACCATCATGATGTGCAGGGGCGTCATGGGACTTCTTTCCAGAAAAACGGGAACCTTTTGCTGCGGCCATCGTATATCCAGGCACCACGGGGAGACAACATGATCTTCCCGGACTGGAAAAAATCACAAGCGAACGGTTTTTCCGGGTGGACAGCAAGGGCGAAGGCGGAAGCGGACCTCAGGGCGAAGGGTCCGCTTTCGCCTTTGTCCCTCCGGGCGCGGCAGCCGGGGTGCACACCAGCGCGAACTGCAGGTAGCGCATCTCGGCGAACCTTCCCAGGGTCAACAGGTTGAAGAGCCGGAAAACCCTGGAGCCGGTGGGGTTGATGCCGGTGCAGCCGCGTACCCGGTACCCCGCGCGCCGGAACATGCCCAGCATGCTGCCGCGGGTGAAAAACCGCAGATGGGTGCGGTCGCAGATCCCCTCGTCGGTGTACTCCCAACGGCCCCGCAGCGCCAGGTCCACCACGTTGGAGAAATACCGCACGTTGGGGAGCGAGGCCACGATCACCCCGTCCGGGGCCAGCAGAGGCCGCACCGCCGCCAGCAGTTTTTCCGGCTCCACGAGGTGTTCGAGCACGTCGTTGCAGCAGATGCAGTCGAAACTCCCGGCAGGCAGGCCGGGGACTATCTCCAGGGCGTCGCCCGCCAGCACCCGGTCCAGCACCTCGGCCGCCCGGGCGGCCGCCTCCGGATCGTATTCGATCCCCCAGACCTCCAGTTCCGCCCGCTCCCTCTTGAGCCCCGCGGCGAAGGCCCCGGACCCGCAGCCGATATCCAGGAGCCGGCGAGTGCGCTGCGGCACGAAGGGCCGCATTTCCCGCCGCGGGTGCCCGAAGTACCCGCCGCTCATGAGGTCTCGCAATCGGTAGCGAAACTGCGGGCGTTGGTATCGCGCAGCAACCGTTCCAAGGCACCGGTCTCGCCGACGATGATCAGGCGGTCCTCCGGCTGCAGGGGTATATCCGGATCCGGGATCCTGTTCTGCTTCCCCCCCATGACCGTACGCTGCTTGACCGCCAGTACGGAGATCCCGTAGCGGGGCCGCAGGCCAAGGTCCTTGAGCGTCTTGCCCTCCCATTCCACTGGCGGCACGAACAGCTGCACCTTGTACTGTTCGGGCAACTCCACGCAATCGTGCATGCGGGCCTCGCCGGTAACCAGCTTGATCCCCAGATCCTCCTGGTGCAGGATCTCGCGGTTGTAGATCTCGAACACCGCCTGGCGCGTGATCACCCCCACCAGCACCTGTTGGTGCGGGTTGTAAAGCACGGGCAGGTCCGGGCGGTCATGCTGGCCGAGCTTCAGCAGGCAATCTTCCAGATTGTCCTTGCGATAGACGAAATCCTCCACCGGGACGTGGATGTCCTCGGCGATCAGCACCTTGCCCAGACCCTCGGCGTGCAGCAGGTCCTTGATGTCGTGGATGGAGATCATCCCGGCCAGCCGGCCTTGCTCGTCCACCACGTAGTAGTGCTCGTCCTGGTTTTCGAGGAAAAGCTTGAGGATCGCATCCAGGCCGTCGGTGGTCCCGATGGTCTTGGGGTTGACCTCCATGATGTCCTCGACGTGGAAGTTGCGCAGGATCGCGCTCTCGCGGCCGAAGTGCAGCTGCTTGCCCTGCCGGGCGAACTTGAGGGTGAAGATGGTGTCGCTCATCACCGAACGGTAGGTCAAGGCCGCCCCGATGCTCGCCAGCATCAGCGGCAGGATGACCTGGTACTGGCCGGTCATCTCGAACAGGATCAGGATGGCCGTCAGAGGTGCTCCGGTCGCCGCCCCGACCATGGCCGCCATGCCCGCCATGGCGAAGGTGCCCACCGCATGGTGCGCCCCGGGGAAGATGAACATCAAGGCGGCCCCGAAGGCGCCGCCGGTCATCCCCCCGAGGTACAGGGCGGGCGCGAAGATCCCGCCCGAGGCGCCCGAGCCCAGGGTCAGATCCACTGCCGCCAGCTTGACCACCACGAGCACCGCCATCAGCCCCAGCCCCATGTGGCCATCCAGGGCCCTGACCATGGAGCTATAGCCCACGCCGTAGACCTGCGGGAACCAGATCAGCAGCAGGCCCAGCGCGAGCCCGCCCAGGGCCGGCTTGCTCCAGGCGGGCACCCGCAGGCGGTCGAAGGCGTCCTCGGTGGCGTACAGGGTGCGCACGTAGACCATGGCCACCAGCCCGACCACCAGGCCGACCAGCAGGTAGAAGGGAAGCTCCAGGGAGCTTTCCATGGCGAAGGCCGGCACCTGAAAGGACGGGTTGGCGCCCAGGAACTCGCGGCTGATGGCCGTGGCCACCACGCTCGAGACGATGATGGGGCTGAAGGTGACCAGCGCAAAGTCGCGCATGAGGATCTCCAGGGCGAAGAAGGCCCCGGCGATGGGCGCGTTGAAGGTCGCGGCGATGCCGGCGGCCGCGCCGCAGCCGATCAGGGTGCGCAGGCGTTGGGGTGAGAACTTCAGCCACTGCCCCATGGTGCTGGCCATGCCCGCGCCGATCTGCACGATGGGGCCCTCGCGGCCCACCGAGCCGCCGAAGGCGATGGTGATGGCGCTCGCGGTGATCTTCACCGCGGCGACGATGGGCCGGATCACGCCCTTCTTGAAGACCATGGCGTCCAGGACCTCGGGCACGCCGTGGCCCTTGGCCTCGGGCGCGCCGAAGTACACCATGGGCCCGACGATGGCCCCGCCGACCACCGGCAGCAGCAACTTCTGCCACCAGGGCACGGCCATGAGCAGGACCACCGTGTCCTCGCCATGGCCGATGACGAAGCCCTGGAAGAAGTTGACCATCCAGCGGAACAGGATGGCGCCGAACCCGCCGGCCACACCGACCAGCGCGGCCAGGGCCACCATGATGGTGGTCTCGTCCGGCTCGAAGCGCTCGACGAGCCGGAACAGGGTATGGCGGATGCGGCTGTGTTTCGCGGCTGCCACGGCGGGCCTTTGTCTATTGGAGGAATGGAATATCCGGCGCGGCACAAAACTGTCAAACCCGCGTGGGTTCGTCAATCTTTGAGTGGGGGCCTGGGCCGGCCGGAGACGGGTATGCTTTCCCCTTGGCAAAGCCCCCCCCGCAGTCATAATGGGCTCAGCGCATCACCATCTTGAAACGAGGAATCATGAGCCAGGACTTCACCCCCGGCGGCAGACTGCACCCCAGTGACCTGTGCCCCGGCCTGTTCACCGCGCGGCTGGATAACGGCCTGCGCGTGATCATCCGCGAGAATCACCGCACGCCCGTGGCCGTCTGCAACGTGTGGGTCGGCACCGGCAGCAACCGTGAACCCGAGGCCCTGCGCGGCTGGTCCCACGGCACCGAGCACATGCTGTTCAAGGGCACGGCGCGCCGCGGCGAGGGCGACTTCGCCCGCGAGGTGGCCGAGGCGGGCGGTTCCACCAACGCCGGCACCGGCTACGAGACGACCAACTACCATATCACCCTGCCTGCGGACCGCCTGGCCGTGGCCGTGGACATCCTCAGCGACGCGCTCTTTTCCAGCGCCTTCGACCAGGCCGCCCTAGACGCCGAACGCGAGGTGCTCGTCCACGAGAACCACATGTACGACGACGTGCCCTTCGGCTACGGCGTGACCTGGCGCTGGGGCATGGAGCTGGCCCTCGACGTCAGCCCCTACCGGCATCCCATCGGCGGCCGCGACGAGAACCTGCGCGAGCGCAGCCGCGAGCAGATCACCGCCTACTGGCGCAGCGCCTACCGGCCCGACAACGCCGTGGTGGTCGTGGTGGGCGATTTCCAGGCACCGGATGCCTTCGCCCTGGTCCGGGACAAATTCGGCGGGGTACGCGGCCCGGACGGTCCTGCCGACCCCAAGACGGCCATGGTGGAGGAACCGCCAACAGAACCCAGACATGAAGCTCCGCGCTTTCGCGCGGAGCATGGCGACATCCAGAAGTGCTACGCCAAGCTGATCTTCCCGGCTCCGGGCGACAAGCAGGATCCCGACCAGATCATGGGCGTCATCCGCCAGATCCTGGCCGAGGGCCGCAGCGGCCGCATCTACCGCCAGGTGCAGGAGAAACGGCAGCTCATAGACGACTTCGTGGTGATGATGGAAGCCGGTCCCCGCGAGGGTGTGGCCGTCGTCGACCTGGAGACCGACACCCGGCGCCTGCCGGAGGCCCTCAAGGCCACCGCCGCCATCCTCGAGGATCTCAAGCGCACCGGAGGCACCGAGGAGGAACTCGCGCGCGCCCGCGTGCAGGTGGTGCGCGGCTTCCACTTCGGCGCCGAGACGGTGCAGGGGCAGGCCGCGCTCATGGGCCGGTACACCCTGCTGGACGATCTGCCGGGAGCGTTCACCTTCCCGGCGCGGGTCGCCCGGGTCAGCCGGGGCGAGGTGGCGGCCATGGCCGCCGACGTCTTCGCCCTGAACCAGCTGAGCGTGGTGATCTACACCCCCGAGCAGGCCACTCTCGACGGGCTGCCCCACGACGGCCGAGAGCTGGGGGCGCTGCTGCAGGACACCCTGGGCAACGGCCCCGCGACCGTAACCGCCTCAGCGCCTGCGGCACGGGAGTCCCGGCCCCTACCTTCCCGGTCGGGTAAGGCCGCCCCTTTCCGGACCGAGAGACTGAGCTGCGGGGCCGAGATCAGCTACCGTCTGGACCGCACCCTGCCGGTGTTCGCCCTCGCCCTGACCACCACCGGGGGAGCCTGCGCCGAGACGGCCGCCGACAGCGGCCTGGCCTCCCTGACCGCCGCGGTCCAGGTCAAGGCCGCCGCCGGTCTGGACGCAGCCGCCCTCCACGGACGGCTCGAGGCCGAGGGCGCCGGCATCTCCCCCAGCACCGAACGCGATTTTTCCGGCCTGGTGGTCTCGGGTTTGACCGAGCGCCTCGAGGTTCCGCTGCAATTGCTGGCCGACCTGATCCTGCGCCCGGACTTTCCTCAGTCCGAGATCGAGCAGGAACGCCGCCTGGCCCTGGAGGAGCTGGCCTCCCTGCAGGACAACCCCCTCCAGCTGGGGGTCATGGAACTGCGCGGGATGCTCTACGGCGATCATCCCTACGGCCGCCCCCTCGTGGGCACGCCCGACAGCCTGCCCGGCCTGGACCGCGACCATATAGTGGCCGCCCACGCCGCCGCCTGGACCACGGCCAACCTCCACTTGACCTTGTCCGGGGATTTCGACCCGGATGTCCTGCTGCCGCGTCTGGACGAGATCCTGTCCGGGTTGCCCACCGGAAGCCGGCAGAAGCCGGTGGTCGGGCCCGCACACACGCCCGGCAGCGTCGAGGCCCGGCGTCTGCAGCGCCGGATCAACCAGTGCGTCCTGCTGCTGGGCTGGCCCGGCCCCCTTGATCCCGATGCGGACCGCCCCGCGCGCATGCTGCTCAAGGAGGTCCTGAACGGCCAGAGCGGCCGCCTGTTCGACGAGCTGCGCAACAAGCGCTCCCTGTGCTACAACACCGGCGTGATGAGTACCGCCGGCTTCGGGCAGGGCATGTTCCTGGGCTACGTCCTGACGGCGCCCGATTCAGAAGACGAGGCCCGCACCGCCATGCTGGCCGAACTGGCGCGCATGCGAGAGTTCACGGTGCACGCTGCCGAGCTGGGCCGCGCCCGCGCCAAGCTCGTGGGCAACCTGTTGATTTCCAACCAGTCCAACTACGCCCGTGTGGGCCGCGCCCTCCGCAACCGTATCTACGGCCGGCCGGCCGACGACCTGGACGACCTGGTGGCCGCCCTGCACGAGGTCACGCCCGCGGACATCCAGGATCTGGCCGCGAGGATGATCGCCCCCGACCGCCGCTGCGAGGTGGTCGTCAGCCCGCGCTGAAAAAAAAGCGGGAGCCCCCTCGGGGGCTCCCGCACGCTTCGTCTCGCCGGCGCGCTAGCCGTGCACCGTGTACCGGTCAGGCGCGTCGGACATGTCGATCAAGGTCGTCGGCCGGGTGAAGCTGGCCCGGTGCTTGACCCCCTCCGGGACGCGGTAGGTGTCCCCGGACTGGTACAGATTGCTCTGCCCCTCTATCTCGATGATCATCTCCCCGTCGATCACCATACCCCTTTGCTCGCAGTGGGTGTGATCGGGAAAGGAAACCCCTTCATCGAACCGGAAGAACACGACCTGCTTGTCCGCGCTCTGCAGGCAATAACCGGTAACCCCGTCGACGGGCATTTCAACCTTGGGCAGGGACTGGATCTCGGGGGGGAAAGTCTCGTCCATCATTTCCGCGCGGGCTGATTCCATATGAGCACCCTCCTGTGTGTGGCGACTCGAGCGAAGGTCCGGACCCGCGAGCCCGTCCCATGATTACATTCTAATCCCATCCGGGTGATCGGCAAGACCGGCGCCCGGACAACCTGGTCAAGAGCGGGGCGCGTAATCGCTCCCGCGCATGGGCAAGGCCGGCCCGCCGTCGATGATCCAGGCCTCGGCGACCTCGCCGATGAAAAGATCATGATCGCCCGCGGTCACCCTCTGCACCAAGCGGCACTGGAAGCGCGCGCTGCAATGGGTAAGCACGGGGCTTCCGTCCGCAAGCAATTCGTGGTCCACCTCCGACCACTTGTCCCGCTCCCGCCCCGAATTGAGGCCGAACAGCCGGGCGATCTCCACCTGGTTCCGATGTAACAACGAAACCGTGAAGGCGGTTCCCTCGCGCAGGAATTCATAGGTGAAGCGCTCGTGGCCGATGGCCACCAGCAGCAGGGGCGGGTCCATGGAAACGCGGGTCAGCCAGGCGGCCGTCAGGCCTGCGAGTTCGCCCTGGCGGGCGGCCCCGACCACGGCCACCGGAGCGGGCATCAGGCGCAGAGCATCATCGATGATGGCAGAGGTGGTGTTCACGCTATGATTCATACCCCATCTCGGGGTCACCCGGCAAGCTCGAATTCCGCCACGACCGGATAATGGTCCGAAGGCAAGGCCTGCCGACGGTGCTCCAGTTCTGCGTAATCGATGCGGCTGACCGAGCGCACCAGCGGGCGGGGCCGGAAAAACACGTAATCGATGCGGCGGGGGCCGAACAGCTTGCGGCCCACGCGATCGCGCAATCCCAGCCCGCGGAACGTCGCGCCATCAGCGTCATCGGCGGCGCCATCATCCGCGCGGACCTCGGCCCAGGCGTCGTACAGCGGTTCCAGGCCGGGGCGGGGCTCGGCCATGGCGCGGATCTCGGGCGAGCCGGCCACGGCATTGAAATCCCCGGTCAAGAAAACCGGGACGTCGGCCCCCAGCTCGGCCACCTTATCGCTGACGTAGCGGCGCAGCATCTCGGCGCTGCGCTTTCGGTGCCAGGGATTGACGGCCTCCAGATGGGTCGTGCCGAAGATGAAATCGCGGCCGGAGCCCAGCAGTTCGAAACGGTTCCAGGTCACCAGCCGCGGGCGGGTCCCCAGGTTGAAGCTGGAGGCGGGAATCTCGGGGGTGGGCGACAGCCACATGGTGTCGGCCCGACCGGCGGCATCCAGCTGCCGCACGCGGTCGCGGCGGAAGAACGTGGCGCAGTACCAGTTCTTGTCGCTGTGGGCCATGCCGCTACCCAGGTTCCCCTCGCCGTGGAAATCGTAATCGGGCAACAGTTCGGCCAGTTCCCGCAGCTGGCGGAAATTGGCCTCCTGGGTGCCCACCACGTCCGGACCCAGGGCCGTGATGATGCGCGCGATGTTCCGCTTGCGCAGGCGCCAGGGATGGCTCCGTTGTTTCTTGGTGGCGGTCAGCAGGTTGAAGGTCATCACCCGCAAGTTCAATTGCGACAAGATCTCTACTCCGGAAATTATGAGCCAAACCGCCGGCGTCGTCCGTTGCCGCCGCGCGGCTGCAGTTCCTCGACAAGCCCGGCTCCTGGTCTCGTCGTTGCCGGTGCTTGCGTACAAGGTAGTGCAATTCCTGTTCCATGCCAAAAGTTCCTCATAATGGCTCAAAAAGACATAAAGGTACCCTTATCAATGCAGAGTGCTTTCGCCATGCGTGCAAGGCGCAGGATCAGGGGAAGAGATCCAGCTGGGGCGGGGTGCCGGGCAGATCCAGCTCCGCAAGCACCAGGGTGACCCACTGGTCGCGGTCCTGGGGCGGCAGGGGCAGGGGCGACAGGCCGAAATCGGTGCACAGCCGGTCGATCAGCACGTCGATGGCGTTCTGGAAATCAACGGACGTATCACGGGTGCCGTCGAAGGAGGGGGGCGCGATGACCGGCACCTTGACCAGCAGATCGTAGGTGCCCATCCAGTGACCGATGAAGGGTTCCAACTCGGGCCGGCGGCCCGCCGCATGCACCATGTAGGCGTAGTTGTCCACCACGGCACGGTCGCACACTATGAAATCGTTGCGGACCGAAAGCTCGATCTCACGGGCCACCTGCGTATGCAGGATCCAGTTCTGGGCGTCCTGGTTGGTCTCCCGGTTGATGGGCAGGGGGCAGCCGCGGGCGACCTCCTTGACCAGGTCCACCCCGATATCAAGGCGCTTCAACGCCGCGGCCAGCTGGTAGCACAGCGTCGTCTTGCCCACCCCGTGAGTGCCGATGAAAGCGATCTTCATGCCCGGACGTTAACCCGCGGCCGCCGCGGTGTCCAGGGCGAGTCAGCCGGGGAACCGGTCATGGATCACCAATTCGTCCAGCGGCACCTGGCCCGACCTTTCGCGCGCCGGCTCTAGCGCCTTGCCCACCGCCACGGCCATGATGATGTCATGATCCGGCGGCAGGTTGATGAACTTCGCCACGGCATCGAAATCGAAACCGACCATGGGGCAGGTGTCCAGACCCATGGCCTTGGCCGCCAGCATCAGGGCCATGGCGGCCATGCTGCCGGAACGGAAGTTCTCGTCCCTGCGAGCCTCGCTATGGGTCCCGTAATAACCGGTGATCATGCCGACGATGGCCTTGCGGGTCTCGTCGTCCACGTTGGCCCAGTAACGCTCGGGACGGTCGGCGTAGGCGCCCCGGTCACCGCAGACGATCACCAGCGCCGAACAGTCGCTGAACTGGGCCTGGTTCCACCCCGCGGCACGAATCTGCTGTTTCAGGTCCTGGTCGACGACCACCACGAAGCGGTAGTTCTGGATGTTGAACGAGGTAGGGGTCAGGGCCGCCGCCTGCATCAGGCGGGTGATCTCCTGCGGGGTGAGCCGGTGGTCGGGGTCGAATTTCTTGACCGAGCGGCGTTGCTCGAGGGCGGCAAACGTGTCCATCAGTTATCTCCTTGGTCGCCGGCGCCGGCCGGCCTGTTGAGGAAGGTCATGAAAAACAGGAGGCCCACGGCATAGGCCACGACATCCAGCCCGTCGCCTGTCGCATGAGGGGACATCCGGGGCAAAAAGACCTCGAAGTAGACGGCGTAGCCGACCAGCGCCGCCACGGCCAGAGGCACCGGGACGACCCAGGATCGCCGACCGCTCTTGATGCGCATGGCCAGCAACAACCCGCCCAGCACCAGGGGCATCAGCAGCAGATCATCCAGGTAGGAATCCACCCAGCGCGCGCCCCCGAAAAGGGCGGGAAACCGGTGGGCCGTGATCAGCAGCGAGGCCATCAGCAACAGGGGCCCTGCCGGACGTGCGATCATCAGACCGCTACATGGACAAGGCCGTGATCAGGGCCGCCGCTCCGGCCAGGATGATCAACGCCAACGCCCAGTCCTGCTTGCTCAGTTGGAATCTATCCATGGTGTCTCCTTGGTTCCTTTGCCGTATCAAGCTAGTGCGATGCCGTGGCGGCCGCTTCCAGTTTATGCAACACTGCCGTCACCTGCCCCCGGCCCTGGCCCGCCCGGTCGAGGATCGCCAGGTATCGCGACGCCAGGGCAGCCGTCCGGTCGAGGTCGCCGGATGCGAAGGTCCACCACGCCGTCTCCAGCCACAGCTGCTGAAGCATGGCCCCGGGAGGGTCGGGCAGCCTGCCGGTGTCCGGATCGGCGAACATGGCGGCAGCCGTCGCGAACTGATCGGCCGCCTCGCCGTAGCGGCCGAGCATGGCCAGCAGCTGCCCCGCAGCCGCATAGTGGACCGGCTCGCCCTTGCGGTCAGCCAGCCAGTCCAGGAAACCCCTCCTGCCGTCTGCTGACCCGCCCGCCAGGCTCTCCAAGGCCTTGCCCAGGGGCAGGCCCGTGCCGGGCTCGATCCCCGACAGCCGGGCCGCGATGGCGTTTTCCTGCTGGCGGGCCCGGGCCAGGGCCTGGCCGGCCTGGTCCGCGGGCAAGGTCAGGGCCTCCAACCTGGAGGCGACCAGGGCCCGTTGCAGGGACATCAGATCCGGACCGCCGCCGGCGCCCCCGGCAGCGGCCGCCAGCATCCTCTGTTGCCGGGCCTGCAGATCGGACATGGCCCGGAGGAATGCGCGCAGCCGCTCACGGTCCGCCTCGACGGACACGAGCTTGCCGTCCTTGACCGTGAACCGGTCGGCGTTCCACCAGCAACTGTACGACCTGGCCCGGCGGCCCACACGCGCCCCGTCCCGGGCCAGCACCCGGTAGCGCTCATTGTCGAACACGACCTGGAAGCGGGTCAGGGAATCCGGATGCAGATGCATGCGCGCCACCACCATGTCCTGGTCCAGATCCCCCCCCACTCCGGCGGTCCAGGCCAGGGATCCGGGCCCTCGCAAGGTGGCCATGTCACGGTCGATGACCACGAACGACACATCCAGGGCGGCGGCGAAATCCGCCAGCGCAGTTTCGTCATGGCCGTACAGCAGTCGCAGGAAATGCTCATAGCGGTCCCGAATGCCCGAATTCTCGAACTGCGAATTCATGGCCATGGGCCGCCGGCAATACAGCAGCAACTCGGGCGATAACCCCACCTCGGCCAGAAAGGCCGCCGGCTTGCCCGGCAGGGCCGCCCCCGGCCCCGGCGTCCGGCTGGTGATCCAACGCATCAGTTCGGCGCCATCGGCCCAGTTCTGCTGGTCGTTGGCCTGCAGGTGCACGGCCCGGCCGTGCCTCATGTCGCTGCTGATGTGGAGCATGGGCGCCAGGTTGCCCCACAGGTTCAACGCCGGGCTCGCCCCCAGGACCACCAGGGTCAGCACGGCGGCCCGGCCAGGCCGCTGACCTTTGCCTGCGAGCAGCTCCTGCAGGGACCGCCCCAGCATGGCCACGGCCAGGGCGGCGAAAACCAGATAGACCACCCCCAGGCGCTCCACCATGAGGTAGCCCGCGAGCATCACCAGCTGCGCGGCCAGCAGGCCGGCCGCCGTCCCTCGCACCTTGCCCCGGGCCAGGGCCCACAGCGTCCAGGCCACCAGCACCGGGATCCAGAACATGTTCCACCCCAGCTTGGCCTGGATCTGCGGCAGGCTGGGGGTGTTGAAGGGCGGAGCCCAGAAGATGCGCACCCCGAAGGGCAGGGCGCCCGGGTCGGCCGGGCGCACGAAACCGTACCGGATCTTGGCCAGCAGCAGGCCGAAGACATGGCTGTAGTCCCCGCTGTACAGGCGGTTCAAAAAAGACGCTCCCAGCAAGGCCAGCGACAGCAGGATGAAGGCCCCGACGCGGGTTCTGGGCCGGCCGCGGACAAGGAACGCCACGACCGCCCATGCGGCCGCCACGGCCATGACCGGCCCCAGCAGGAACCCCTTGGCCCACAGCGAGGGCGTCAGGCCGGCCACGATGACCGCCAGGGTGATCGCCACGGGCACCCGGCGGCCTGCCCGGTTTCCACCGAGCTGCCACAGGGCCAGGGTTCCCAGCACCACCAGGACCAGGAACTGGCTCAGATGCCAGCTCGCCAGGCACAGGACCAGCAGGACCGAGGAGGCCACGGTCAAAGGCAGACTGTGCCTGCGTTCGGCCCAGATATGGGCCGCCAGGAATCCGGCCAGCAGCAGGAGGGCGAAATCCTCCTTGAGCAGCAACGACCCGCTCAGGCGCTGAAACCCCAGGGTGCAGCCGGCATAGAACAGCACGCCGGCCACGGCCGCGGTCCGGCCCGTGCCCAGGCCCCGCGCGCACAGGTACAGCAGGGGCAGCAACAGGACGTGCAGCAGGGGGATAAGCCCCAGCAGGAATTCCACCGGAGGCCGGGACTGGTCGCCGAAAACCCGGTACAGCAGGCCGTAGACCGGCTCCATGAGCAGGGTGTATTCGCGCCAGGCGTTGATCCCATCGGGATGTTGCTGCCAGGTGTCGTGGGCCAGCAGGCCCGGGCCCTGGTCGTCATCCCCGGCGAACATCAACACCGTGCGGTAGTGGAAGGCGCGCTCGCTCCAGAAGTATCCGTAGTGGCCCAGGTTGCTGACCGGTGAGGCGGGCGGGGCGAAAGCGGGATGAGGGTCCGGTCCGGGCACGTCGATGGCGGCCAGGGGTGGATCCCCCAAGGGGGCGGTCTGCAGATACACAGCCGTGGCCACATCCGAAATCATCCGCCAGGACAGAGCGGACACCAGCAGCACTACCGCCGCGGCCGCCAGTTCCCACCGGATCCCCGGACTCTGCCGGGCCTGCATATTAATCCGCACCAATTTCATCTCCCGTGTCGATCCCTTCGGCATTGACGCGCCCATCATACCCCGCCAGCCGCAGGCTGCAAACTCATGTTGAGCCCGGGTGCCGCTGGTGATACCTTGGCACCACCATGGAAAAGATCACCCAGAGCCCCCTGATCGACCTCCTCGATATCCTCATCGTGGCGTACCTGCTGTACCGCCTCATCGTCTTCATCAAGGACACCCGCGTCTTCCAGATGTTCGCCGGGCTGGGCTTTCTGCTGGCGCTGTCGTTCGTGGCCAGCAGCCTGGGCATGATCGTGGTCGGCCGCATCATCGACACCCTCAAGACGGTTTGGGTGGTGGCCTTCATCATCATCTTCCAGCCCGAATTGCGCTCGGCCTTGACCAACCTCGGCTTGCGGCGGGGGTTCGGCATGTTCCACGCCCCGGATCAGGTACCTGCCGAAGAGGAGATCCTGCAAGCGGCATCCCGCCTCAGCAAGCGCGGCCTGGGGGCGTTGATCGTCATCGAGCGCCAGGTCAAGCTCAGCGACTGGATCCAGAAAGGGGTCTTTCTGGACGCCGAGATCACGGCCGCCACCCTGGAGACCATCTTCACCCCCCCCGGCCCCCTGCACGATGGGGCGGTGATCATCAGCCAGGGCAAGATCGCCGCCGCGGCCGTGGTCCTGCCCATCACCGAGCAGGAGAAACTGGGTTACGTGCTGGGCACCCGGCATCGGGCGGCCATCGGCATCTCGGAGCTGAGCGACTGCGTGGTGATCGTGGTCTCGGAAGAAACGCGCGCCATCAGCATCGTCCACGACGGGCAGATCAAGCGGGGGCTGTCCCAGGAGGATCTGGCCATGGAGCTGGGCCGCATCTACCGCGCCGGGGAAACGCGGGGCCGCCGCGGACGGAAGGCCAAGGCCCGGGCGGGCGGAAATGCCCAGGACCAGGAACAGGGCGCCGCCACGGTGGGGAAAACCCCGTAAGTCGCCCCCACCGGGCGGGGGACAAGAACGCGGCCGGGGTCCTGCGACTCCGGCCGCTCTCATGGGCGGTCCTCCGATCCCTCCCAGTATCGGTGTTCGCCAGGGAAACCCGACGCAAGATTCCTGCCACCCGAGGACAGACCCTTGTTACCTGCAACCTGTTGGCGGATAAGCCATCGGGAGAAACAGGGCAGTGTCCCGGTCCGGGACACCAGCGACCACGCTGTCCCACATGCGGGACACGGTCAGAACCCGTAGAGGTCCCCCACGGTGTCGGACTGGACCGCCCGCAGGAATAGATGCACCAGGTCAGGATCGTACCGCAGGCTCACGTTGTCACGCAGGATACGGGCGGCATCCTCCGGCGCCACGGGCGCCTTGCTGTCGGTCCCCACCACCATGGACACGTAGTTTTCCACCACCGTGACCACACGGGCGGACAGGGGGATCTGCCGGCCTTTGAGCCCCTGGGGGAAGCCCTCGCCGCTGAACCGTTCATGGTGATGCTGCACGACCTCGATGACGCTGGGCGACAGGGAAAGCTGTTCCAGGAGGCGAGCTCCCTCGATCGGATGACGCTTGTAAAGAGACCACTGGACCGGATCCAGGTGCTCGGGGGAGCCCATCAGGTCATCCTCCTTGTCCATCAATCCGATATCCCGCAGCAGGCACCCGTAGATGAGGTCCCGTTCCTGGTCGGGCGGGAAGCCCATGGCCCTGGCCAGCCGCCTCAGGTTGGTCACCATGGCCCTGGTCATGTCGTCGCTGCCGAATATCCGCTTCTCATGCAAACCCATCAGCAGGGCCACGAGCTCCAGGTTGACATCGGCGTTCTCGTGCGAACCATCGAAGCGGGCCAGCATGCGGGAGGTTTCGGCGAACAGATCATGGATCAGGTCGGAAGCCTGATCCTCGGCCAGACTGAAATTCGCATCGAGGGTCATCAGGACCGTGCCCAGGTACTGGTCCTCCCAGCGCAGGGACACCACCCAGTCCACACCGGCATCCAGCAGTTCGGAACGGACCTCCTGGATGAACCCCGGGAGGTTTCCTGTGGACACCGGCCGCTCCATGGTCCGGAAGAACACCTTCAGGCGATTCAGGCCCAGATCGGCCCTGGCCAGGGCTTCGTTCGCACCCACGATCAACTGCACCCTGCGTTTGTCTTCCCTCAGGAAAGCCAGGGTGCGGATCGGCAGGACCGGCCACAGATGGCGGGCGAAGATCCGCCAGAAATGAGGCAGGTCGTCGGCATCGGGGAGATCCAGGGCCAGCCGCAACAGAACCTCGGCGATGGTGTCGTCGCCGTCCAGCGCCTCCTCCCAGCGCTGGCTGTCCGGGAACGGTTCCAGGTCGGCATCCGGAACCTCACCAGGGGAATCGGCATGTGCGGCCGTTCCGGAGGCCGCGCCTGTTTCTTCCCCGGAAAGCACCCGCATCAACAATTCGAGGGCGAAGTGCTCGACCACCGAATATTCCTCGTTACCGTCGGAGCGCTTCATCAGCAGCACCGCGCCCAGGTCCCTTTCGCCCTTGATCGGCAACATGACGTCAGGCATGACCTCTTCCAGCAGGCGCACTTCGGTTTCCTGTAGCTCATCGTCCTGGATATCCAGCATGGTCAGAGGCTGGCCGCGTTCGGTCAGCTGCCGGATCAGGCTGCCGTCCTCGGGGATCGACCAGGCGCCGTCGGCATCCCGGAAACTCCCCTCATGCTTCGAGAGGAGCGTGACGGATTCGGCCAGGCCGTGGCTGAACAGGAGGTTCTCCAGGGCCTTGCCGAAATCCCGGTCCCCGCCGGAATCGGACCAGCGGCCCAACTCGCCGATGGCGTCGGCCAGGGAGGTGTAGCTGTGGTCCCGGCGCCGGCCGGACGAAGCAGCCTCTTGGGCCCGGGCCGGAACCGGTTTCCCGGCCTCCACCCCATCGGACGCGGGAAGGTCGGCTTCCTCATCGTCGATCTCGAACTCCTCGGCGAAGAACCCCACGGCCCCGACCTCGGCGACCAGGTCCTCCACCAGATCCTCGTCCGCTTCGGCAGGTTCCTCGATCTCGGGCAGGGGCTTTGGTTCGGGCACCTCGTCCCAGAAGGTGAACATATCCGGGGCCTGGCCCCCGGCGTCCTGGTCCTCAGCATCCTGATCCGGGGCCGGCTCGACCGTGGCTGCCTCCTGGCCGGGAACAAACTCGTCCATACTGGAGGGCTCGTCCGCGACCTCGTACCCTGCAACGGCTTCTTCCAGGTCGGCGAAGAACCGCAGGGGCAGGTTCTCGAACTTGCCTTGCAGGAATTTGCGGACAACCTCCTGCGCGCCCACGAACACCGCCTCGCCCCCCGAGGCCACCAGGCGGGACTGGAACTCCGCGAAGGCGGCCGCCCCGCCCCCGCCCAGGTTCTTCAGCTCACTGACATCCAGGATGACCTGCAGCTTGCCCTTTTCCAGGCATTTGTCGGCCACCTCCAGCAGGTATACCTTGTCCGAGCGCCCTACGGCGCCGATGAATTTGATCCCGAACAGGTCATCGCCTGCCAGCATCAGGGGCTCGAATTGCATGCCCATTCAGATCTCACACAAGTGCTTCAGCCAGCCAGCTATCCAGGACCGAACGCAGGAAACGCCATTCGCTGCCGACCTTGCGGGCGGGGATCTTCCCCTCCTTGGCCAGCCGGCAGATGGTCTTGACGTGCATCTTCAGATACTGCGCCGCTTCCACGGACGTCATGACCTCTGCGCTCTGGTTGTTTCCCCCGATATAAATCCGCGTCGGATCCTTGTGGTCGGACATTGAGGTGTCTCCTCTCGAGTTGCAGGGGTGATGCGTGCCACATCACGATCTACCCCAAAACAGCAACTCCCATGCCCGACCCCGGGCCTGGTTAACATCGGCCTGAATCGGGAATTCTGAAGGAATTATGCAGGATAAAAGGGCAGCCGGTGGAAGGGGGGACCGCGGCTGGACAGTGCAGGATACCGCAAGCACCCGTGGGGCCTTGCAAACCGCAAGGTGTGTTCAGAGGTTTTTGCCGGGTCGAGCGGCCAGGGAGTCGAACACGCCCCGGCCGAACAGCCGGTCGCCCCGGTCACGCAACCGCATCCAACGCCCGTGCAGATCCCGCGCGGCGTCTTCATCCAGGTCACCGCGGTCCCAGCGGGCCGCCCAGGCGGCCATGGCATCCGACAGGGTGTCCATCACGGCCACGGGTCCGGCCGCGCGCGCCAGGCGCCCCGCCGCCTCCTCCCAGCCCGGATCCCCGGCCAGGTCGGCCGGAGTCCCGCCGGCATCCAACCTGTCCAGCAGCTTTTCGAGAAATTCGGTCAGATGTTCCCAGGCGGGGTTCAATCCGGGGTCGCAGCTTTCCGGCACGCTGACCTGGGCGTGGTGGATCCGTTTCAGGATCCCGTCCAGGTCGGCCAGGGCTTCCTTCAGGGGCGAAGCCGCCTCCTGCTCCAGGATGGCCAGGGCGAAGGCCATGCGCGAAAATGCGGACACGGGTACCGGGGCGGAAAAAGGTCCTGCCCGGCCGAGATGGGCATCCACGTCGGCCAGGCAGGCGTTCAAGCGGGCGATGGCAGCGGTCAGGTTACCGGAACCGGGCACGTGGCTTTCCTTCGTGGCGACCGAACCGTCTCCTGCAACCACCAGGGACCGGAGGCTCGGTTCAATCCAGGCGCCGGGCTCCGAACTCGCTCAGGTCGTAGATCCGGTCGTCTCCGACGGCCTTGGGCAAAGGCTCGGAAATCCTGACCGCGCCGAACTCGGCCAGGTCATAGATCCGATCATCTTCCGGGGGCAGCAGTTTGCCGCCCAGCTCGTGCATATCGTACACCCTGTCCTCGTCCGTGGAAAGTCCGATTCCGGGCGCCTCGGGCTCGGATCCGAAGGACAGCCCCCCCCTGTCAGGCTGAATGACATCGGCGGTGCCGAAGGGGTCGGGGCCGTTGTCCCGCACGCTGAACGGATCCTGCCGGGCGAGGAAGGGGTCGACCTCGGGCACAGGGGCCGAAGACGCATCGGGTGCGGGCACGACCTTGGCCGGCTCCTGTTTCAGGAAAGGATCCAGCGGCGTGAGCTGCAGATCCCGCCCCCCGGCCCCGTTCCCGGTACCGGCGGTATCGAAGGGCACGTCCGTCAGTTCCGCGCATACAATCCCGATCCGCCCCAGGCGCTCGTACTGGGATTCGAAGCTGTCGGCGATCTTGACCAGGTTGCCGGCGGCGTCGCCGGCGGCCCGGCCGAGTTTCCTGACCGTCTCGGGCAGGTCGTGAGCCGGCCCGGTACCGGCGGCCTTGAGTGCCTCCACCTGCTCTTCCAGACGCGCCAGCAGAGGGGTGGAATCCTCTGCGCCCGACGGGGCGGCCGCCGTTTGGCCGCCGCTCTGCTGCCTGATGGCGCGGGTCAATTCCTCCAGGGTCTGGGCCATGGGCGCCAGCCGTTCCCCCCGCTTGCCCAGGCGAGCGACCTCCATGCCGATCTGGAAGCTCAGCTTGGCCAGCCGTTCCAGCAGATCCGCATCCACACCCGAGCCGGAGCCATCGGTTGCACCCGAGCCCCGGGTCAGAGCTGCCTTGAGGTCCGCCAACAGCCGCCCGGCGACCTCGGGATCCCAGCCTTGGCCAGATGCCCCGGCCAGCTGTGCGCCGGCGGCCTGCAGGTGGCCGGCGACCTTCTGCACGGCGTCCCCCTGCAGGTTCAACTGGTCCAGGGTGAAGCGTTGCCAGCTGCGGGCGTCCTGCAGGTCGCCCATCAGGTCGTGCCCCTTGCTGCCCAACCGGGCCTTCAGGCTTTCCACTTCCTCCTGCGCCGCATCCTTGGCGGCATGGATCTGCATGATCTCATCGGCGATCATGCCGATGACCGGCACTTCGTATCGGCCGCCCAGATCCTCGGTCGCATCCTCGCTCAAGGCCTTTTCCAGGCGGTGCAGCTCGCCTTCCAGGCCCACGACCCGGCCGAGGCGGGCCTCCATATGACGCCAGGCGCCAAGAACTTCCGCGGTGAAGCCCTCCACCTCGGGCCTGATCTTGAACAGGGGGTCGGTCCACGCCTCCTGGTTGCTCAGGCGCAACGAGGTCAAACGGGACAGGAGTTCCCCCTGGGAAGCGAGTCGCTCGTCGAGATCACCGATGACGCTGGCCAGGCGATACCCTACCATGCCCAGCAAGAGGACCGAGCCCAGCAACACCGCGAAGAAAACATGCTGGGGATGCTGGTTCAGGTCATACAGCCCTTCCAGCTGCGTCAGTCCGGAAAAATCCCAGAGCTGGGCGGGGCTGCCGTTGAACAGAAAGGTCAGGGCGCTGAAGAGCCCCACGCCCACGATCAGGGTGCACGCCGCAGGCAGCATGCCCCAGGCCCAGGCAGGGGTCTGGTTGCCCCGCTGCTTCTGATAGTTCCGCGCCTCCACCATGGCCTGAGGCATCTCGTAGGCGGGCGCCTCGCCGGCGTCCTCCGTCGGCGGAACGGTAACAGGAGATTTCGGAGCGGCGACCGGAGCCTCCACCGCCTGATCCGCACCCAGATCCATGAAATCGGCAAACCCCTCGGGCGGAGCCTGATTCTTCCTGCTGGTCCTGTTTTTTCCGCTTCGGCCGTCGATGCCGGAATTGTCCTTGCGTTGGCTCATCCCCGGATCCTTTCCCCTTCTGGACCGGGCCTTTGGCCCGAGATGGTGCTGGCAGCAAAACCCAATGTCGGGTCTGTTTTCGGCACCAAATCGGGACACCAAAGCAAAATATTGCGGCAGGGGGGTAGTTTCCGCCGTGGGCGAACTCCGGCTGTCGTTTCGCGCGAGGGACCGGGAACGACTGCGGAGGCATCAGCCGGCAGATCACATGTCGCTGTTGATGAACTCCACGATCCCCTCATAGAGCGACCCGTCCCCGTGGGAAGTCAGGATCGAATGCCCTCCTTCGGGGAAGAGCTTGAACAGGGAAGCCTTGTGGCGGGCCTTGCGCTGCAGGAATCGCAGGGAATTGGGAGAAGCGCTCTCGTCGTCCTCGCACTGGGCCGCGAAGATGGGCATCTTGGCCTGGCCGGCGCAGCCTCGCGCCCTGTCCATGCCCTCGACCAGACCCGCGCTCCACCCCAACCAGCGCCGGACGAACCCCAGCCGGTTCAGCCGCAAGCGGATCAGCAGACGCTGGAAGAGGGACTCGCGGGCGATGAGGGCGGGCGCCAGCAAGGTCAGGGACGCCGGCTTTTCTGCCCTTGAAAGCAACAGGGCCAGGGTCGCGCCATAGCCCAGACCCACCACATGGACCTTGCCCGGGCCGCCGGACAGCAGCCGGTAACCCTGAATCACCTGGTTGAGATAGGATTCCCAGGAATTGTCACTGAGGGTGGAATCATCGAGGCCGTATCCCGGCAGGCGCATGATATAGACGTTCCAACCGCTGTCATGAAGGCGCTCTCCCAGCTCGGTCAGCGCGCCGGGCCCCGTGGAAATGCCATGGACCAGCAGGCAGCTGCCGCGGGCCTCGGGCCGCAACAGGAACATGCTCCGGTCGGCCTGGGGGATGCCCCGCTCCCGCTCGAACGAGGCCACCAGGCGCTGGCGGGCGCGCAGGTTCACGAAGTGGCCGCGGGCGTTGTCGGTCCCCCCCTGGCGCCGCCTGGCCAGATCCCAGGCGGCAAGGGCCAGGTTCAAGGTCTGCCGGGCCAGGGCGGGGTCGCGCTTGGCTTTGGAAGCACCGTTTTCATTGCGGTTTTCCGCCATCAGGAATCATCCTCTTCAGCCAGGGGAATATCGGACAGCCTCTCGCATACGATATCCGGCCAGTCATCCTGATCCATCCTACCCAGGACCTCGTGGTCGTGGTGCTTGCCCGAGAGAACGAATACCGTCTCCATACCGAGCCTGCTGGCGGTGATCAGATCGAAGACCGGGTCATCGGAGATAAATAGAGCCTCCTCGGCCGCGACGCCAATTCTTTTCAGGGCGGCGCGGTAGATCCGCGGATCGGGTTTGCCGACGGTCAGCACCCTCCCGCTTCCCCCCAGGGCCTGCAGGGCGGCGGCCCAGCAACCGGGCCCCATACGCCTGCGGTCCTGGTCGTCCAGGTAAAAGAGGTTGCGGTGCAGACAGACCAGATCCACCCCGCGGTCCAGCACCGCGGGCAGCACACCCTCGAGGTCGCCGGTCGTCAGGGCCGGGTTGACACCCAGGACCACCGCTTCGCAATGGTCCCCATCGGTCAAGGCAAAGCCCCCCTCCTCCCAGTAGCCATTCAGCCCACTGACCCCCAGCCAGCAGATCTTGCGCAGACCTCGTTCGGACAGCATGGTTCGCCCCAGTTCCAGGGCACCGACCAGTTGCTCCCTGCGCAGGGAAAAACCCGCCCCGTTGAGCCGTGCGATGAGATCCGACGGCCTGTCGGTCGTGTTGTTGGAGACCAGGCAGTAGGGGATGCCCCGCCGGGTGAGATCCGCAACCCACGCGATGGACCCCGGCACCGGCTCGTAAGCCTTGTTGCGCACCAGAACCCCCTCGATATCCAGCAGATAACCCTTGACCGGACGCGGTTTTCTCACCGGGCACCTCCTGATCGCTCAACGGGACCGAACACCCTGCCGGCGGCGGCGACTTCCGTCAGCAGGGTATCATATTCGCCGCAGATCCGGGACCAGCAAAAGGCATCCATATCCAGGGCGAGGGAACAGACATGCCCGCACCGGTCGCCGGTCAACAGCGCGCGCAACAGTTCCACGAGCCCCGCGGCGGAATCGTAGAAGTGGGGGCCCTTGCAGCGGCTTCCGTACAACGAGGGGTAGACCTGACGGCGCGGCAACACCGGATAGCACCCGGCATGCACGGCCTCGGCCACGGCGATCCCGAAGTACTCCTGATCAGCACAGGAAACCACGATATCCGCCTGCCGGAGCTGGTCCTCGTACTGCCCGCGATCCGGGAGATGGCCCCAGGCCACGCACCGCGCGCCCAGTCTTTTCCGCAGGGGCGCGAACACCTCCTCGTTCCCCGCCTCATCGCCGAGCAGGGCGACCTCGAAATCCAGCCCCTCATCCAGCAGAGCCATCACGGCGGCGGCGAATTCTTCCGGGTGCTTGTCGAACTCCCAGCGGTGGTTCCACAGCAGGCGGTGGTGGCGGCCCCGTGGCCACGGCGGTCCGGCCTCCGGCCTGCAGCGTCCCCCCCGGTAGACCGGGAAGTCGTCCGGTCCGTGGGGTTGCCTTTCCAGCCCCACCGGCAGCACCTGGCTGACTGCGGCGATCCTGCCGGGGACCCTGCGGGGGACCGCCTCCGGCATCTTGTTCAAGAACCCGGGGATCGCCGCCAGGAAAACATCGCGGTGGTAGTGCGAGTTGAACACCACCTGGTCGGCCGCCAGGGCGCTGATGATGTTGGTGAAACCGAAGTGGAAATCGAACTCCTCCCGGGGACTCAAGGGATAGGTGAGCTGATTTTCGTGCATATAGAGCACCAGGGGTACCTGTTCCAGCGGGGGGGCCAGCAAACCGCGCAGATCCGCCGCGTTGAGGAAGCCCGTGACCAGCAACAGGTCGGTATCCCCGAAATCCCCGGCGTTGATCCGGTCGGCGAACCAGGCCGCCGCCCCCCGCATGCGCCACTTCCAGAACCTTCCCGGAAGGGTCAGACTACCGATCCGATGCCGGGACCATTTGGTCAGGCCCAGGCGGAATGCCCGATGGGAACCGTCGTCAAACGGTTCCAGGAAAAGGATATTCAGGCTCGGGGGCGCCATGATGCCGATTTTCCCTTTCACCCGGAATCCCAGCTACCGGAGGTGGATAATTGAACGATGGGGCTAGATCCTGTATAATCATGACGCTGAGATTCAGATTCGCCCGAAAGCCCTCGCCGCTTTCCAGATCCACTTGCAGGATTCAGGATCTGACGTGATCTGCCCGGATTCGAGGCAGGATCGTCGCCTGTTTCATAGGGGAAAGACTACCATGAAATCAGTCCGCACGCTTCTGCTGTCCACCTTGATGCTGGCCACCTTGACCGGGACCACCCTCGCCGCTGAAAACATGATCGTGGGCCAGGTTCCCGACCGCATCGTCGTGACCCTCAAACCCGGCGTCACCTTCAACACCGAAAAGGCGGCCGGCATCACCCGGGCCCAGGTCCCGGCCCTGCAGAAGCTGGCCGACAGGTACCAGGTCAAGGACATGGAGCTGCTCTACGCGGGCCTGACCGGCCGGGTGGCCGACAAGAGCCTCAAGGACCGCCTGGACCGGACCGTGGCCATCGACTTTCCCGCCGCCATGGGGCTGCAGCAGGTCAAGGCAGCCTTCGCGGCCAGCGGCCTGGTCGAGGATGTCCGGCTGGTGGACATCTGCCGCAACTACGCCTACCTGCCTGACGATCCCGGGCTGTCCGGCAGCCAGTGGTATGCGCGCAACATGTCCCTGGGCGGGGGCGACGTCAGGGCGGTCGGCGCCTGGAACCAGGCCCTGGGCGATTCCAACGTGGTGGTGGCCATCGTCGATTCCGGCGTGGATTGGCAACACCCCGACCTGGGCGGCAGCGGCCCCGACTACGTCAACGGCGCCATCTGGACCAACTGGACCGAATACTACGGCACGCCAGGAGTGGACGATGACAGCAACGGCAAGGTCGACGACATCCGCGGCTGGGATTTCGTGAACGTGCCCGGCCAGGGTTACCCCGACGAGGATGACGCCACGCCGGACAACGACCCCATGGATTACGAGAGCCACGGCACCGCCTGCGCCGGCTGCGTGGCCGGCATCGGCAACAACGGCACCGGCATCGCGGGCGTCGCCCACGGGTGCAAGGTCATGCCCGTGCGCGTGGGCTGGTTGCCCGACGGCTCGTCCCAGGGTGTCGTACGCATGGACTTCGCCTCCCAGGGCATCCTCTACGCCGCCAACAACGGCGCCGACATCATCAACTGCAGCTGGGGCTCGACCAGCTACCTGTCCATGGCCGTGAACGCCGCCGTGAGCGCCGGTGTCGTCATCGTGACCGCGGCCGGCAACGACGACACCGACAACGACCCCGAACTCGGCGTACCCTCCTACCTCTCCACCCATGCGGATGTCATCTCCGTGGCGGCCACCCAGCAGAACGACGCCAAGGCCTCGTTCTCGAACTACGGTTCGTGGGTCGAGGTCTCGGCCCCCGGTGTGGATATCTACACCACCTGGTACACCCCCGGGACCGGAGACCACACCTACGCCACGGTCAA
>JANTFX010000011.1 GCA_024763215.1 Candidatus Krumholzibacteriia bacterium
CCGTTCAGGATCCTGATCGGGACCCCGGCCAGGGATCTTCAGGCCATGATCGGCCGCTACACCGCCGCCGGCCTGCTGCTGGGGCTGCTGGCGATATTCCTGGCCTCGGCGGGGATCGTCCGCGTGGTCGGCAGGGCCAGCGGCAGGCTCTACACCCTTGGCCGGGCCCTGCGGGCGGTGGCCCGGGGAGAACTCGACAGGCGGGTGGAGGTCACCCGCTGGGACGAGGTGGGGACCCTGGTCGGCTATTTCAACAGCATGGCCGACGACCTGCGTGAGAACCACCTTCTGGCCCGGCGCCGCACCTCCCAGTTGCGTTCCTCCCTGGAGGATCTGAAACGGTTGGATTGCGCCAAGCAGGAGTTCCTGACCCTTGTCTCCCACGAAGTGCGGACCCCTTTGACCGCGATCAAGGGGGGCCTGGAGTACCTGCGCACCTCCATCGCGGACGTCGCCCCCCAGGAGAAGCAGGTCCTGGAGAGCCACAACCTGACCGAGATCCTGGAGATCATCGAGAAGAACACCGGCCGGCTGGGCGGGTTCATGAACGACGCCACCTTGATGGCCAACATCCAGTCCCTGCACAAGCGCCTGACGGTTGCGGTCGCCCCCGTCCAGGAAGTGGTCAAGGAAATCCTGGCCGAGCATGCCGGAGCGGTGGCCGGGAACGATCTTGAAGTCCGGAACGAACTCGAACACGGCCCGGGCTGGAACCTGCTGGGTGATATGGAGATGCTGCGCATCGCCCTGGAGAAGGTGATCGACAACGCCTTCATGCACAATATTTCCGGGGGCCGGGTGGTCATCAGGGAAGTGGACGCGGTGCCCGGGCTCGGCACGCCGGATGTCCTGCGGGCCAAGTTCGGCAACGCGGGGCAAGGGCTCTTCGAGGATGACAAGTGGGAGCATCACCCAGTCAGCTGGCGCCTGGTGGAGGTCTTCAACACGGGCCGGCCGATCCCCATGGATCGTCGCCAGGCCCTGTTCACCGAATTCGAACTGGTCCACCCCATCTCCAACCACCAGCGGGGTACGGGGTTGAGCATGCCCATCGTCAAGACGGCCCTGGAGCGGCATGGGGGCGGGGTTTTCGTCTCCTGCAAGGAGCCGGGCGGAAACTCCTTCTACCTACTGGTGCCGACGGTCGACCATGCGGTCGCCGCCAGGGTGAAGCCGCTGGTCAACCTATGGGACGACCCGGGGCAGGGTCCCGGAGGCATCCCCTGGGATGAAGACATCGACCCGTGGAGTCAGGAGGCTCTCGACGAGGTTGAACTCGCAGACGGTGGCCCCGGCGCGTCGGGCAAGGTCGGCCAGACCTGCTGCGGGGTGGACCATGCCGGCGGTTCCGATCACGAGCAGGAGATCGCACCCTGACACGGCGGCCGTCGAGGCGGCCATGACGCCCCGGTCGATGCCTTCGCCGAACCAGACGACCTGCGGCCGCAACAGGCCCCCGCAGGCCGGGCAAAGCGGGGGGATGGGCAACGGA
The DNA here is from genome assembly GCA_024763215.1 of Candidatus Krumholzibacteriia bacterium. Lineage (GTDB taxonomy): Bacteria > Krumholzibacteriota > Krumholzibacteriia > LZORAL124-64-63 > LZORAL124-64-63 > JAHJTW01. Next base: position 1,493 of record JANTFX010000011.1, read on the forward strand.
ACGCGCCGGTCTTCCCGCTCCTCGTTGCAGACGGTGCAGCGCACCTTCCAGATGGATCCATGGAATTCCAGCACCCTGCTGCTACCGGCCTGCTGATGATACCCGTCGACATTCTGGGTGATGACCGTCACGGCTGTGGTCTCTTCAAGCTGCGCCAGGGCTTGGTGGGCGGGGTTGGGGCCTGAGGCGGCGATCAGGCCCCGGCGCCAGTCGTACCAGCGCCAGACCAGGTCCGGATCCCGGGCGAACGCCTCCGGGGTGGCCAGGTCCTCGGGGCGGTAGCGGGACCACATGCTGTCCTGGGCGCCGCGGAAGGTGGGGATGCCGCTGGCCGCGGAAATCCCGGCCCCGCTGAGGACGGCGACCTTGTCCGCGGACTCCAGTAGCGATTGCACCTTTGCCAGCTTGTCCTGGATTCCCTCCTGATCCGGTGTCATGATACCCCTTCCCGGAGCGGATCTTCCGCCCCGATGCGAACATTTTAACCCTCCAGTCAAGGGGCGGGGCACAGCCATGAAGTTCCTGGGGAATCCGGTCCCGCTATTGGCGGGGATGCTGCTGCTGTGGCTGGCCGGGCCGGGCCTGGCCCAGCTCCCGGTGCAGCCGCCGGCACGCGCCTGCTTCATACGCTTCGTCTACGACGGCCCCGGCGGCAAGGAGGCGGCCGACCGCTGCGCGGCCATCTGGCGGGACGAGGGTGCGGCCTTCACCGGCAGCCTCTTGCCGCGCGAGGTCACCCCCGATACGGTGACCTGCCTGGTGGTCAGCAGCGGCACCTTCGCCGCCAGATTCGCCGACCGTTTGCCCGACTGGGGCGTGGGGGTTGCCCTCGGTCCCGGGTTGGTGGCCCTGGACTATCCCCGCATCCCCGCCGTCGGGCGGGGCCTGCGCGAGGTCTTTCTGCATGAGATGGCTCATGCCCTGCTGTACCAGGGGGCGGGGCAGGCCTGGTTGCCGGCCTGGTTCCACGAGGGTGTGGCCATGCGGGCGGCCGGGGAGTGGCGGTTCTGGGATACGGTTTCCCTGGTCATGGACGGCCGGGTGCCCGACCTGAGCCGCCTGCAGACGCGCTGGCCCTCCCTGTCGGTCCCTTCCGCCCGCGCCTACCGGACCAGCCTGCTGGCCGTCCAGAGGCTGACCGACCGCTTCGGTCCTGATGTCATCCCCGGGATCATCGCCGGGACCAGGGCGACCGGATCCTTCGCCGCGGGGTTCGAGGCGGCGACGGGTATGACGCCCCAGGCCTTCTATGCGGATTTCAACGGAGCCATGCGCCTGCGCTTCGGTTGGGTCACCCTGTTTTCCCACTGGCCGGGGCTGTTCGTCCTCATGGCCCTGGTCCTGTCCGTCGGCGCGGTGCGCAAGATCATCGCCACCCGGCGCAGGTTGGCCGCCATGGAGGAGGAAGAATCCTCCTACCCGGAATGATTGACCCCCTCGCGTTGCATTGCGCACGATCAGGAACGGGCAATCCTTGCCTCATGCGACAAGGGTCATCTGATTGATCCTGCCTGTCAATATGCGGCAATCTTGTAACTTCCTCTACAATAATGAATTAAATCAAAATTATCCCGGCTCCCGCCGTCGCCGGAGCCGGGTTTTTTCATGGCACCGGGGTTGCTGGTTACCGGCAGAACTTGATCAGACGGGGATTGGCTGGTCGGCAACCAGAGGTGGAACACGTGAATTTCCGTATGAATGTCCTCAGATCTCTCCTGGTCCTGGCCGTGGCCCTTGTCGCCATGGGGGCTGCGGCCCAGGACCTCGAGGTCCGCTTCCACTGGTCGGAGTGCCCGCCCCTGGGCGAGTACGGGCTGGTGATGGGATCGGCCGTGCAGTACAAGGTGTTCGTTTCGCGCGACGGTGGGCCCGAGGAGATGGCCGGTGCCACCACGGACACTTTTTTCACCTTGGTGGTTCCCCAGGGCCAGGATCTGAAGGTCCGGGTCCAGGGTGTCGATTCCCTCGGCGTGGCCTCCCTGAAAAGTCAGTGGTCCGAGCCTCTGGACTTCGGGCACGACGGCGCGGGCGTGCCCCAGGTGGCCTACCTGCAGCCTAATTACCCCAACCCCTTCAACCCCGAGACGACCCTGAGCTACCAGATACCCGAGGATCTGCCAGCGGGGGCGCCCGTGAACCTGGCGGTCTACAACGTGCGGGGCCGGCAGGTGGACGTTCTGCCGGTGGAGCGCGACCCGGGCCTGCACCAGGTGCGCTGGGACGGCCGGGATAACCGGGGCGAACCGGTCTCCTCGGGAATCTACCTCGCACGGTTGCGGGTCGGCACCAGGGTCGAGACCCGGAAGATGACCCTCACCAAGTAGATCACACCCTGAAGACCGCCTGAGGGAGAGGGGGCGCCGGTTACGATCGGCGCCCCTTTTCCGTCGTTCCTGTCAAGCAATTTCCCCGCGGGCTTTCCCTCTTTGTCTTCAATGCCTATTATAGCCCCCTGACGCCCCCGCTGGGGGCTGGGCTTTTCTACCGAAGGACGATCATGACCGAGACCGATCCCCAGGGACCATCCCTGATCAGGCTGGGCAAGCTGGCCAACGGCAAGGAATTCGACAAGCTCGAGGCCCTGTGGGTGGACGCCCTCAACAACCCCCATTACTCGTGGCGGGAATTGCTGCCCATCGCGGGCCAGGTGGGCCGGCAGGGGGCTCCCGAGCGCGCGGACACCCTGCTGGAGATGCTCATCGGCTGGGTCGAGGAGAACCGGGGCCCCGAGGCGGCCTTCGAGGCCGTGCGCAGGGCGGCGGTCCAGCTTCCGGGCGGTAAGGACATCAGGCCCCATCTCAAGCGCCTTTTTCTGCTTCAACACGATAACGACCCCCGGTTGGCCGACCTGGTCGGCTTCCTCCTGGAGCGGGAGGATGATCTGGACCGGGCGGTCGAGCTGGCCTCGCTATACGCCCGGCTGCTGCCCGGTTGTTTCGCCACCTGTGTGGATTTCCTGGTACCGGGCGTGGTGGAGAGTTTCGAAGGCGCCAAGGGGATCGTGGGTGTGCGGTTCAAGGACCGGGAGGCGGAGTTCGGTCCGGCGACCCTGTCCAAGCTGACCCCCCGGCCCGACGACCACTTCCCGGCCCTGTTGCTGTACGCTCCGCAGCAGCTCAAGGAACAGGCCCTGGACGACCCGGTGGCGTTCATCAAGACCGCCCTGCGCGCCCAGCGCGAGAACCGCTATTCCTACCGCGATCTCAAGCAGGCGGTGACCGAACTTCTGGGCGAGGCGGGCTGGCGCAGCTGGTGGCAGAAGGCCAAGCCGCTGCTCAAGCGTGATCCCATGATCAGCATGAGCTCCGGCTCGCAACCGGTGTTCCGTTTGTTGCGACGGGCCGACCACTACGAGGAGAGGCTTCAGCGCAGGTTCGACCATGCTCCCGACCCGCAGACGGCCCTGCAGGTCGTGCTGGATTACCTGGGGGAGATCGCCCGGGAGGAGAAATCGGGCCGGTGTGAAGGCTGCGCGGACGAGAAGCTGCTGCAGCACTTCGGGAACGGCGCGGCCCGCATCGCGGTGGCCTGCCTGAAGGATCAGGAGCCCGAACTGGCCCTGGCAGGCCTGGCCTTGCACGCGGAGATCGCCGCCCGCGGCGTTGAAGTCGCCCGTCCCAACCCGAAGGCCGCGGGGCAGGTGCTGGGCAAGTTGAATGACCCGGGCGACCTGGTGTTCCGCCTGTCCGAATCGCTGTTGCAGAAGGTGCTGGTCTACGTGCGCCACAGCTTGCCGGATCGCTGGGGTCGGGTGTGGGCGCGGGTGCTGGCCCGCAGCGGGAAGCGGATGTGCGACCTGATCGCCAAGGGCCTGCTGGAGGGCGGTCAGGAGGAGGCGCTGGTCACGGCGCTGCAGGCGGCCGTGGCCAAACCTACCAACAGCCCCGACCTGCTGGGCTGGCTGTGGCGGACCCGCCACACCTCCGGCGCCATGGGCAAGTTCCTGGCCGGGCGCGAGGATCTGCCTTCGGACACCATCGCCGAGGCCATGCTGGCCCTGCTGGATTCCATCGGCAAGCTGTATGGCATGTCCATGGAGGAGAAGCATCTGAAGGTCCTGGAAGCGGCCCGGGCGGCCCTGTCGACCCAGAACAACCGGCCTTTGCTGCAACTGCTGGACGGCGCGCCCAAGGCGGAGGCGCTGCGGCTGAAGGAGATCCTCTCGACCAACGCGGGCCTCAGCTCGGCCCACAAGGCCCAGCTGCTGGGCTATCTGCGCTCCCAGCATGCCGAGCTGTTCGTGGAGGTCACCCGGGAATGGGAGGAACCGGGGCGGATCTACACCACCGAATCCGGCATGCGCCGCACCGAAGAGGCCCTGCAGCACATCGTCAAGGAGGAGATCCCCCAGGTGGCGCGTCAGATCGGGGAGGCGGCCAGCTTCGGGGACCTGAGCGAGAACAGCGAGTACACGGCCGCCCTGGAGAAGCGCGACCAGCTGGCCAGCCGGGCCACGCGCCTGGAGACCGAGCTGGCCATGGCCAAGGTCATCGACCATGAGATGGCCGCCAGCGATTTCGTGAACATCGGGACGCGCGTGACCGCGCGGCCTCTGCCCGACGGAGAGCCCGAGGTCTATACCTTCCTGGGCCCCTGGGACACGGATGTGGACAACAGGGTTCTCAATTACCTGGCTCCTCTGGCCCAGGCCTTCATGGGGGCGAAGGTGGGTCAGACGGTGGTCTTCGGTGAAGGCGGCGAGGAGCGCCGCTGGGAAATTCTGGCCATCGAGCCGGCTCCGGGTATCTGACCAGAAGTTGGTCCCGCAGGCAGGAATTTGAGCGCAGGACCCGCAGGCCTGATCGGCTTGCGGGTTTCTGTATCTGGGGAAAAATCCCCATCTTGAAAATATAAAACGCCAAAAATCACAGCCACAAGACAAAACAATCCCCATATAAAGGCGCATGGGAGCCTGTTTCCAGCCTCCTGGGCCGGTCGTGCCCGTCCCCGGGGCCGGGAACAGGATTTGCGGTGTGAGCCCGGATCAATGTCACTGCACGGCCCCGCCAGGGAACCATGGCGGCGGGCCGGGCAGGTGACCGGTTGGGGAATGATCAGGGGAGTTTCATGGCCAAGGTCAAGACCAAACGGATGGGCGAGATCCTCATCGAGGCCGGCGTCATCACGCCGGAAAAGCTGGAAATGGCCCTCAGCGAGCAGAAACAGACCCACGAGAAGCTGGGCATGGTTCTGCAGCGTCTGGGGATCTGCTCGGAAAAGGATATCTCCGAGGTTCTGGCCGGCCAGGCGGGTGTGGCGAAGGTCGATCTGACCCAGATCAACATCGACCGCCACGCCATGGAACTGATCGACTCGGCCTTCGCGGAGCAGCGGTCCCTGGTGGCCATCGAACACCGTGGCAGCACCCTCAAGGTGGCCATGGCCAACCCCATGGATATCGAGACCATCGACCAGCTAGGCCGCATGACGGGCAATTACATCGAGGTGGTGCACGCGCCGGAGAGCGAGATCCAGGATGTCCTGGTCAGGATGTTCGGGAACCAGAACGACGGCTTCGCCGAAGTGCCCGCCCTCATCGAGCAGGCGCAGAAGGCCCTGGCCAGCGGCGTGCAGCTCGGGGACGAGGATTCCCCCTTCATCCGTCTGGTGAACAAGCTCATCGGCCTGGGCATCGAGGAAGGCGCCACCGACATCCACATCGAGCCCGAGGAGAAAATCCTGCGCTGCCGGTACCGCATCGACGGGCACCTGATCCAGGGGGCCGTCCTGCCGGCCGAGCTTCTGGGCATCGTGGTGACCCGCGTGAAGATCATGGCGCAGATGAACATCTCCGAGAGCCGCGTCCCCCAGGACGGCCGGATCCTGTTCGACACCGGGCGCAAGCAGGTGGACCTGCGCGTGTCCTCCTTTCCGACCGTGAACGGTGAGACCATCGTGTGCCGCGTGCTGGACAAGGAAAGCCTGCAGGTGGGGCTGGAGAAGCTGGGCATGCCCCACAGCATCTACGAGCCGTTCCGGCGGGACATCACCCTGCCCAACGGGATCATCCTGGTCACCGGGCCCACGGGGTCGGGCAAGACGACGACGCTCTACTCCGCCCTGACGTATCTGAACAAGCCGGACACCAAGATCATCACCCTGGAGGATCCGGTCGAGTACGAGCTGCCGGTGATCAACCAGGCCCAGATCAACACGGCCCAGGGGTTCACGTTCGCCAAGGGCCTGCGCGCCATCCTGCGCCAGGATCCGGACATCCTGCTGGTGGGCGAGATCCGCGATACCGAGACGGCCCAGCTGGCCATCCGCGCCGCCCTGACGGGGCATCTGGTGTTCAGCACCCTGCACACCAACAGCGCCGCCGGCGCCATCCCGCGCCTGCTGGACATGGGCATCGAGCCCTTCCTGCTCTCGGCCACCCTGGTGTCGGTGCTGGCGCAACGGCTGGTGCGGACCATCTGCGGGGAGTGCGGCAGGACCGTGGAACCGGACCCGACCGAGCTGGAGCTGCTGGGTTTGACCGCCTCGGACCTGGCGGAGGCGGATATCCGGGCGGGGCAGGGGTGCGACCTGTGCCGCCATACCGGCTACCGGGGCCGCATGGCCGTGTTCGAATATCTGCGGGTGGAAGACGACATCAGGCGCATGATCGTCGAAGGGCGTGACGCGGGGGCCATCGAGTCGGCCGCCCGCGCGGCGGGGCAGGCCACCTTGAAGGATGACGCCCTGTCACGCTGCAAGGCCGGCCTGACCACCCTGGCCGAAGTGCTGAAGGTGTCTTCATGAAGGAATTCCGTTACAGCGCCTTGACCGGCAGCGGCCAGACCATCACGGGCATCCGCCAGGCGCCCGATCATGATCGTCTGGCGGCCGACCTGCTGGAAAACGGCCTGGTCCTGCTCCAGAGCAAGCCCACGCTGGGGGGGCTTTTCTCCGGTTCGCGCCGCATCGGGAGGCGGGAGCTGCGGGACTTCACCCAGCACATGGCGACCTGCCTGGGGGCGGGCATCACGGCGGTGTCGGCCATCGAGGATTTCCAGCGGCAGACCCAGGGCGTGTTCGGGGAGATCCTGGCCGATATCCGCAACGACATCAACAGCGGCACCCAGATCGACGAGGCTTTCGCCCGTCACCCGGAGGTCTTTTCCTCGGTCTATCTGGCCCTGGTCGCCTCAGGCCAGAAATCCGGCGCCCTGGATGATGTCTTCCAGGAACTGGTCGACTACCTGGAATGGACCGACAGCCTGCGGGCCCAGACGACCCAGGCCCTGATCTATCCGGCCATCCTGCTGGTGGGGATCATCGGGCTGTTCCTGCTGATGACGCTGTTCGTGCTGCCGCGGTTCCGGTCCATCTTCGACGGCATAGACATGGAATTGCCGACCCTCACGGTGCGGGTCATGGGCGTCGGCGACTTCATGGGCCACTGGTGGTGGCTGATCTTCATCATCATCGCAGCCCTGGTGGCCGGAGCCAAGGCCCTGTTCAAGACCGACAGGGGGGCGTTCTGGCGCGACATCATGCTGCTGAAGACGCCCGTGGTGAAGAACTTCCTGCTCAAGATCGCCCTTTCCCGGTTCAGCAAGACCTTCTCCATGATCTTCGTTTCGGGCGTGGACCTGCTGCGGACCCTGGATCTGATGCAGGGGGTGGTCGGCAACCGTGTCATGGGCGCCCAGCTCAAGCGGATCCGCCTGCGGGTGGCCGGCGGGGAGACCCTGACGGCGGCCTTCGCGGATGCGGACCTGTTCCCCCCCCTGGTGCAGAGGCTGGTGTCGGTGGGGGAGAAGACCGGCACCCTGGACGTTTCCCTGCGCAAGGCCTCCGAGTATCTGGACAAGGAGATCCCGCGGGACCTGAAAAAGGCCTTCACGATTTTCGAGGCGGTGATCATCGCCGTTCTGGGTGTGATGGTGTGCGTGGCGGCCCTGGCTCTGCTGATGCCGATCATGTCCATCCATCCCGGTGTTTGAGGGAGGAACAATGATTTCGAAATTACGACCCAGGAGGCTGAACTGGGATGGGTTCACCCTCATCGAGATCATCATCGCCGTGGCCATCGTGGCGATCATGGCCGGAGCGATCACCCCGCTGGCGTTCAAGCAACTGGTCAAGGCCAAGGAGGATGCCACGCTCAAGGAACTCGGCGGCATCGAAAAGGGCCTGCTCAGCTTCTATGCGGACACGGGGCGTTTTCCCTCCGAGGCGGAGGGCCTGGCCGCCCTGGTCAATGATCCCGGCGTGACCGGATGGCAGGGCCCCTATCTGGACGCCGACCGCGGCGACCCGGTCAGCGAGGTGAGCACCGACGCCTTCGGGGACCCCTATCTGTACGATCTGGATCCGGCGACAAGCCCCGCCGACGCGGCCGACGTCATCGTCGCCAGCGGCGGCAGCGACCATAGCGTCACGTTCGGGTCGGTGGGGGGGACCTGGACCATCAACGGCAGCGGCGACGACCTGCTGCAACTGGTCACCAACGGCCCGGTGAACCGGGACAAGATCCTGACCAGCAGGCAGGAAATGACCCTCCTCGGGCAGGCGGCCGCCCGATACTACCAGGATCATCTCAGCTTCCCCTCCCTGACCTCGGATCTGGCGGGGGAATACATGGATGCGGGGATCGGCGGGGATCAGTTCCTGGATTCCTGGAACCAGCCCTATGTGCTGCAGGATGACGGCAACAGCCCGCCGACCCTGACGGTCAAGAGCCCGGGGCCCAACCAGACCGATGACGGGGGTGCGGGCGATGATCTGGTGCTGGCGGTCAGCAGCATCCCGCCTGGCCGGGCGGTGACGTTGGACCGTCTGGCCGTCGCCCAGGCGGCCCTGACCGCGGATCAGGCCCTGAGCCTGACGGGCAACTGGAGCGTCGACTACCAGAACCTGAAACTGGCCGGGATCTACGAGACCGACGGCTGGGGCCAGGTTTTCGGAGTCAACACGGATAGCCGGGCGGTTTTCTCGGTGGGGCCCGATGGGGATCCCGCCACCACGGACGACAACATCCCCGTCGGCCTGGGCCCGGCCTAAGGCGGCGGTGGTGGTGGCGGCAACGGCAACGGTAACGGTAACGGCAACGGCGGCAACAACGGCAACGGTAACGGCAATGGGGGCGGGGCCTGAGCCTGCGAACTCGAATACTGTGGAGTGGGAAAATGGGTAAAGCGATGGGATACGGTCTGAGCATCCAGGAAGAAACCAGGGTGGGGATCGGTTTCACCAGGACCGGAAAATCCTCCTGGCTCATGGCGGACATGACCACGGCCGGAGCTGCCGACCCCCTGCCCCGGGAATTCGTGGGGAACGTCGAGCAAGGCGGCGGCAACCTGACCCTGGTCGTCCCCAATGAACTGGTCCGCACGGTGCTGCTGAGCCTCCCCCCCCTGAAGGGCAAGGAGCTCAAGCGCGGGGTGTTGGGCATGGTCGCCCGTCAGGAAAAATGCAGCCCCGAGGAACTGGTGGTGTCCTGGCGGGTGCTGGGGGAGCACCGGGAACCCGGCGGCCAGCCCGCCCTGGACATCATGACCCTGGTCATGCGCAGCGAGGATCGTGACCAGATGCTCGCCGAGGCCAAGGCCCTCGGCGTAGCCCCTTCATGCATGCTGCCCGGTTACATGATCCTGGACGACATGTTCCGGCTGGCGGGTCCGCCGGTGCCCGGGGACGGGGCGTGGACCCTGGTCTACCTTGGCCAGGGCGAGAATTTCCTGAACATCTCCAGCGCCGAGAGCCTGCTGTTGACCCGCTCCCTGCCCGTCAACCTGGAAGCGGAGCAGGACCAGGAAGCCTTCCTCGGCCGCCTGGCCACGGAAATCGAGCGGTCACGCTTCTTCATCCGGCAGGGCTCGCACAGCCCGGAAATCAAGCAGATCGTCGTCTGCGGGGATCCTGCCCTGGCGCAGCCGCTGGTGAACCATCTGAACGGTGAGGACGGCGGGTTGACGGCGATCCACTGGGCGGCCGAGCACCTGTTCAGCAACCAGGGCGAGCCCATCGCGACCCCGCTGCTGATTCCGGCCCTGGGCGCCGCCCTGGCCCTGGAGTCCCCCGCCCAGAACATCCTGGGGACCGGGCGCCGGCGCTGGCTCAGCGCCAAGGCCCGGCGCCGGTTGATGCTGGCCGGGACGGCCGCGGCCATGGGGATGGTGCCGATGGTGCTGTCCGGCAGCCTGCTGACCAGGAAAATCCAGGAGAACTATCTGGTCCAGGCCAGGCAGAGGCTGGAGGCGGCCAGGGTGGAGGCCCAGCAGGCGGCCGAGGTCTACAAGGCCAGCCGGTTGCTGGACAACCAGCAGCTATGCCTGGACTGGAAATGGAAATACCGCCTGGACGCCCAGACCCTCCTGGACCGGCTGGCGGCCGCGGCGCCGGACCAGGTCGTGTTCAAGAGCCTGAGGATCTTCGAGGGGGAACAGGACGGCTACAAGCTGCAGATCATCGGGGACAGCAGGGGGCCCAATGCGGAGACGGCCCAGGCCTTCTACCTCGACTTCCAGAAGTCCCTGTCCGATCTGAACGACCTTGCCGGGTTCCAGGAACCCCGCCTCATGGAGATCGAAACCATCCGCCACGACGGGGAGGCCACCCCCCTGACGCATTTCACGCTGGACCTTGAAATCGCCCCCCGGGCCGAGGAGAAGTCATGACCATTCGTCGCCGCGTGGTGGCGGTCCTCGAAAAGCTGGGCAGGCAGCGCCTCTACTGGGGCGGGCTGATCCTGGTCTACAGCGTCCTTACCCTGACGGTGGTGATCCCCATGGGCCGCCGGACCCTCAGCGACCACCGGGAGGTCAAGGAGCTCCAGCAGGAGCTTGCCGATCTGGATGCCTGGACGGTGGCCGGCATGTGGCTGGCCCCTGAGGTGGCCCGGAGGCAGCCCGTGGTCGCGGCCGAGTGGGAGCGCGCGTTCCCGGACCGGCGCCAGCGGGAAGGGCTGTTCCTGGACATCGCCAAGGTGGCCGACGGCAGCGGCCTGCAGGATTTCACGCTCAGGGAGATAGGCCAGGGCTCGGAGACACCTCCACCGCGCCTTCAGGGCACCCTGGAGGCCCATATGGGTGACGGCGGGGCCGTACAGGGGGTGCCCGTGGTCGTGCCCCGCATCGAACTGACCACCTACCGTCTCAAGGCCGGTTTCAAGAGCGATTTCAAGGGTGTGACCCGTTTTCTGGACGGATTGCAGGATCTTGACCGGGCCTTGAGCATTCATGACCTCGTTCTGCGCCAGGACAAGGGGCAGGTCAAGGTCGATCTGGAGATGGACGTCTATGTCAGTCGGATCTCATAGCCTCAAAAGGCCCGTGTTGATCACGGTGGTGGTGGTGATGGGGATCGCCGTCACGATCCTGAATATCCGCACCTTCGGGGCCCGCAAGCAGGGCCCGCATGCGGCGCCGGCCAGGGCCCAGGCGTTCATGGGCCTGCCCGGAGACCTGAACGATGTGGTCCGGGTGGCCGGCCGGGATATGCGCGACGGGATCGGCGATGCGCCGCCGCAGGGGAATGCCTACCGGGATCCCGTGCGTGACCCCTTCATGGGGGATGAGCCGGTTGCGGTTTCCACGCACCTGGCCCCGGAAAAGGCTCCTGATAAAACCAAGAGGCATACGGCCGGGGTGCCGGAGTGCACGGCGGTGCTGCCCGGTGGCGGTCTGCCGCTGGCGGTCATCAAGGGCAAGGCCCGGCAGGTGGGTGAGGTCGTCAACGGTTGGACCATCGAGGCCATCCACGCCGGTGGTGTGGTGATGCGTGATGCGAGGGGCCGTGAACGGACCCTGGCGGTTGTCCCTGCGCATGCGGCGGCAAAGTTTTCGGTTAGCAGCGGGCAGGAACCTGCCCCGGTGAAGGATGATTCAGAAAGGATGGAGCCATGAACAGCCTGAACAAGGCCTTGCACGGGGTCCTCTGGGCCGGCGTCCTGGCGGTGGTGCTGTTGCCCGGCGTCGCCACGGCTGCGGCCGGGGAAACGCCGCCGCCCGCGGCGGACGAGATCGCCTGGGATGAGGCGATGGAACCGCTGACCATCGTGACCAACGGGTTCGTGGATGTGCGCAGCCTGTTGCCCTCGGTGGCGGAGAACCTCCAGCTGGGGCTGCAGATGGCCCCGGATGTGGACGGTCAGGTCAACGTCCATCTGGTCCAGGTTCCGCCGCACCAGGCCCTCGATGGGATCATGGAGCAGGCCGGTCTGGGCTACGAGATCGTCAATGGCGTCCTGGTGATCCACAAGCGCGGCATGGTGACGCGCTGGTTCACCTTCGACTACCCCGTCACCCAGCGTGAAGGCCGCGGCGAGCTGGAGATCTCCGCAGGGGGAGGCCAGACGTCCGGGTCCTCGGGCGGGGGGGGCGAGGAAAGCCAGAACAAGAGCCATGTCACGAGCACGGCGACCATGAGCATCTGGCCGGAGGTCATGGAATCCCTCCGGACCCTGGTGTTCGCCGGCAGCGCCCCGCAGAGCCAGGGTTCGGGCGAAGGCGCGGACAAGGCCATGAACCTGGCCGACGACCAGGGGCGCAGCCTCGTGGTCAACCCCATGGCGGGGATCGTCGAGGTGACGGCCGAATTCGACCGTACCCAGCGCGTGGAGGGCTTGCTGGGCCGGTTGCGCGAGGCCCTGCAGCGCCAGGTCGCCATCCAGGTCAAGATCCTGGAGGTGAATCTGGACAAGTCCAGGAAGACGGGCATCGATTGGCGGACCCTGACCGGGACCGACGTGGAGTCGTCTCTGCACGCGGTGGGCAACGGCCCCACGGGTGAGGACTACTTCCAGTTCGTGCTGGATTCCACGAAGCTGGCCGGTACCCTCGACGCCCTGGAGGAATACGGAGACATCAAGACCCTGAGCAAGCCGCGCATCACGACCCTGAACAACCAGAAGGCGGTCGTGCGGGTGGTGCGCGAGGACGTCTACTACGAGGCCCAGGTGGCGCCCGCGGTGGTGTCCAACGGGGTGGCCACCGAACCGGTGGTCAGCTACACCCCCCGCAGCTTCTCCATCGGCGTGATCCTGGACGTGACGCCCCAGGTGGGGGCCGACGGCATGATCACGCTGAACGTGCATCCGACCATTTCGGACGTGGTGGGCGTGGCGGTTTCACCCAATGCGGACCAGGCGCCGATCCTCAGCATCCGCGAGCTGGATACCGTGGGCAAGGTTCAGGCGGGACAGACCCTGGTCATCGCTGGACTGATGTCCCAGCGCAACCAGACCGCGCGGTCGGGGATCCCCCTGCTGAAGGACATTCCCTTGCTCGGCTACCTGTTCGGTTCGACCTCGGTCCGCGAAAACGACGTGGAGCTGGTGATGCTGCTGACGCCCGTGCTGCTGCACGGGGGGGAATCGGACCCGCTGGCCGTGACGGTGGAGCAGGAGATCCCGCCGGCCATGTGATCAAACCTGGTCCGGTGATAAAAGCAAGAGCCCACCCCGCGGGGGTGGGCTCTTGCTTTCGGCTGCCGTGTCGTATCAGCGCACGGTCACGACGGTGCCGATGTCGTCGCCCATGATATCCTCGGTGACGTTGCCGTTGAACGGGGTCTGCCACTGACCGTCAGGGCCCGCGCTCAGGACCAGGACCTTGTGCCGGACCGTCCCGGTGTAGTGGCCGCCGGGGAAGAAGTAGGAGTTGATGACGTAGGCGTTGCCCCAGGGGTCGGTGAACTGGTAGTCGCCGTCATAGGGCCCTTTCCAGGCCATGGTCCCGGTGGTGCTCCAGTCCTGGCCCGCCTGGCTGGCGTTGGTGCCGTCGGCCGTGCTGTCATCGTCGGGGTTGTTGTAGTACAGGTAATCGCCCAGCATCTTGACGTTGCCGTAATTACCCCAGTTGGCGGCGCCCGAACCGGCGCCCGGACCGGCGGTCGTCGGAACCGTGGTGGCACTGATCACCCGGTCGATCACGTTCCCGGACGGCCCGTCGGCGTTGGTGAATGGCCAGCGACCGGTGTCCTTGTAGTAACCGAGGACGGCCGAGGAGATGGTCTCGGTTTCGTTCTTGGCCCTGGTGATCTTGGCCTCGTCGAGGTGCTTGAAGACCATGGGGCTCAGCGCTGCGGCGAAGATCGCGACGATCGCGACCGCGATGACGATCTCGATGAGCGTGAAGCCGCGGCGATCCATTTGCCTGGGATTCAACATGGCTGTTCCTTTCTCGTTCCAGGGGCTCCCCCGGGCCCGGCATGCTCGCCAGGAAGTTTGCCGACACAATGCCCCCGCGGGGCCTGATGACAGGTCCATGATCGACGGGATTGATAACGGCTTTAGAAAAAAAGGCCGGGCATGGCGCCCGGCCCGAGAGGGTCAAATAAAGGACGGTCACTCCACCCCGCGTGGATGCGAAGCGTAGACGGCCGCCTGGTCCGTGGGCATCACCAGGACCTCCTGGATGTTCACGTGCTCGGGGCGTGTGACGCAGAACAGCACCGTCTCGGCGATATCGACCGCCTGCAGGGGCGGGAAGGCCTTGTAGACCCCGGCGGCCTTGGCCTTGTCCCCATGGAAGCGCACCTCGCTGAACTCGGTCTCGACCATGCCCGGATCCACCGACGAGCAGCGGACGCGCGTGCCCAGCAGGTCGATGCGCAGGGCCTGGTTAAGGGCCCTGACCGCGTGCTTGGTGGCGCAGTACACGTTGCCGCCGGGGTAGACCTGACGCCCGGCGATGCTGCCCAGGTTGACCACGTGGCCCCGGTCGCGGGCGATCATGCCCGGCAGCACGGCCCGGCTCATCCACAGCAGGCCCTTGATGTTGGTGTCGATCATCTCCTCCCAGTCCTGCGCGTCGCCGTCCTGCACCTTGTCGAGCCCGCGGCTCAGGCCGGCGTTGTTGACCAGGATGTCCACCGCTTGCCAGGCCTCGGGTAGTCCTGAAATGACCTTATTCACCGCCTGGCGGTCGCGGACATCGAGGGTCAGCAGGTGGCATTCGGTGCCATGGTCCTTGCTCAGGCGTAGGGCCAGCTCTTCCAGACGCTCGCTGCGCCGGGCGGCGAGGATCAGGCGCGCGCCTTCGCGGGCGAAGACCTCGGCGCAGGCGGCGCCGATGCCCGCGCTGGCGCCTGTGATCAGGGCGATCTTGTTCTTGAGCATTGCACAACCTCCATGCGGCCTGCGGCCGGGAGCCGCAGGCCAGGGTCAGGACCTTACCGGATCCACTTCGTCAACCAGCCCATGACCTCGTCATGCCACTGGATGGAATTCTGGGGCTTGAGAACCCAGTGGTTCTCGTCGGGATAGTAAAGAAACCGCGCAGGCACACCCTGGCGCCTCAGGGCGGTGAAGGCGCTCATCCCCTGGGTGTCGACCACCCGGTAGTCACGGCCGCCGTGGACGATCAGGGTGGGCACGTGCCAGTTCTGCACGTGGTCGATGGGGTTGAAGGTCTGGTAGCCGTTGCCCTGGTCCCAGGGCCGCCCCTCGTGCTCCCACTCGGGGAACCACAGTTCCTCGGTGTCATAATAGGCCATGCGTTCGTCGATGTTGCCGTCGTGGCAGACGAAGGCCTTGAACTTGTCGGCGAACGGCTGGCCGGCGATCCAGTTGATCATGAAGCCGCCGTAGCTGGCCCCGGCGGCGACCACGCGGGAGCCGTCCATCCAGGGGTATTTTTCAAGAGCCGCGGCCAGGCCCTTTTCGAGGTCCTCGAGGGGCCGGTCGCCCCAGTGGCCGCTGATGGCGTCGGTGAAGTCCTGGCCATAGCCGGTCGAGCCGTGGAAATCGACGGCCACCGTCGCGAAGCCCGCGCCCACGTAGGCCTGGGGATTCCAGCGGTAGTGGAAGTCGTTGCCGAAACTGCCCTGGGGACCGCCGTGGATCAGGAAGGTCACCGGCCACTTGTGCCCGGCGAAGGCCTCGACCTCGTTGAAGTCGTAGGGCTTGACCACGTAGGCGTACACCGTCTCGCCGTTCCAGCCGGTGAACGTGAACTGCTCGGGCTCGCCCATGAGTGTGGCGGCGACCCTGGCATCGTTCAGGTGGGTGATCTGACGGAGGTCCTTGCCGCCGGTCTTGATGGTGAACAGCTCGGTGGGCATGCGCAGGTCCTGGTGCCCGAACAGCAGGCGGCCGTTTTTCAGCAGGCTCACGCTGCCGTTGCGGCCCATCTTGTGCACCATGGCGGTCTTGCCGGATTTCAGGTCGATCTTGAAGATGGACCGCTGGCCCAGGTAGGCGGCGGTGCAGTAGGCTGCCTTGCCGTCCTTGGTGAACACCAGGCCGTGGGGGCTGAGGTCGAGGCCGTCATGAACGAAATCCAGGCGGCGCTGGTCGCCCGTGGCCCAATCACGCAACTCGATGTGGAAGCGGTCGGCCTCGAATCCGGGCCGGTCCATGGCCAGGTAGACGAGGGTTTTGCCGTCGGGGGTGAAGACCGGTTCGGTGTCCCAGGCCTGGTTGGCCTCGGTCAGGCAGCGGATCGTGCCCGATCCATCGGTGGGCACGGCGTACAGATCGTAGTCCGTGCTCCAGGCGGGCTGGCTGCCGGGCAGGATCTTGGCCGTGAAGATCACCTCGCTGCCGTCGGGGGTGACGGCAACCTCCTCCAGACCACCCCAGGGGTGGGTGGGGGTGTCGGCGTCCAGGTCGGGCATCAGGTCCGTGGCCTCGCCGGACTGCGGGTCGATCAGGAACAGGTGGCTGCGCTTGCCGTCTTCCCAGGTGTCCCAGTGCCGGAACATCAGCTCGTCGTATATCCGGCCGGAGGCCGGGTCGTTTGCGATTTCCTTGTCCTTGTCCAGGGTGCCCTGAATGCCCAGCCCGGGATAGACGTCCATGACCGCCAGGAATTTATGCAGCTTGGGCACCACCCGGAACTCGTTGATATCAAGGGGCAGGTCGGTCATCCGGGTGGCTTCGCCACCTGTGGGATCGATGCGCCAGATCTGGGCGCTGCCGCCGCGGGCCGACAGGAAGAACAAGGTGCCGTTCAGGCACCAGCGGGGGTTCCAGTCGTTCTCCGGGTGGGTGGTCAGGCGCTCGACGGTCTTGCCGTCGGTGCTCGCGAGCCAGATGTCGGTGCGGCCCCGGTTGGCCTCCAGGTCGGTGCTGCGCACGGTGAAGGCCGCCCACTGCCCGTCGGGCGAGACCTGGGGGTCGCTGATGCGCTGCATGGCCAGCATGTCGTGGACGGAGAAGGGGTGGGCGCCCGCGGCGAAGCCGAGGGCGGGGATCAGGGGGAGCGCCAGCGTCAGGATCAGCAGGATTTTCCGCAAGGGTCAACCTCCGGTAAAGGGGTGGGAGTGTGATTCAACCGCAACAATATATAGCAGGGCAGGCAGTCTTACGAGGGATGATCAGGTAGGGTAACAGGATTGCCTTCGGCATCAATGTGGACGTAGGTCACCTCGGCCTGGGTCACCATGACCGCCGCGGTGCCGTCCCGCCGGTCGGCCTCGACGGTCACGCGCACGCGCGCCGAGGTGCGGCCGGTGTGGATCACTTCGGCGTAGAAGCTGACCAGGTCTCCCACCTGGACCGGCTCGTGGAAGACGACCTCGTCCATGGCTACCGTGACCACGCGCCGGCAGCCCAGGGCGATGACCGGTTGGGCCCCGGCCTGGTCGATGTAGCTGAGGATCACGCCGCCGAAGATGGTGCCGTGATGGTTGGTGTCCCGGGGCATCATCAGCACCCGGATGGCGGGAATGCGTGGTTGGATGCTCATGAAAGGTCTCCTTGATGCGTTGTGGGAATATTTGGCCAAGGCGAAGAAACTCCGCACATGTGTGCAGGCCGCGCTGTGGGCGCGCTTACCTTTTGCGGTGCCAGGAGCAGGATTTCCCCTGGCCCTCGCGCACGACCATGCCTTTTTCCCTCAGCTCATCGAGATTGCGCTTCATGGTGTTGTAATGCACCCCGCACCGGCGGGCCAGATGGGTTCCGGGCAGACCTTCGGCGGGGTCCTGGGGCAGCAATTCCATCACCTTGAGCTGGATCTCCTGGGAGCGATGCCTCTTGCCGCGGGAGCGCGGTGTCTGGTTCGCGACCGGCTGCATGGTTACAGGGTGTAATCCTTCTCGCTTCAAGACGGCATTCAGGGCGCGCAGCAGTTCGGATTGCCTTGCCAGGCCAGCTTGGCGCGCGGCCTCCTTCAGGTTGGCCAGAGCCTTGGCCAAGGGCTCTTTCATGGCGCGGGGCAGGTCCGAGGCCAGGTCGTGTTCGAGGCGGTTCATCTGCTCCAGCAAGGATGATGGGGTGGCATCCTTCATGATCGTGTTGATGACTTCGGCCAGGGGCTTTTCGTCCAGGAATTCAACAAGAGAGCGCTCGGGCATGGTTTGGCTCCAGTTCCTCAGAATGGTCCAGAGAATAGAGGTGTCTTCTACGATGACCGATCCCAAAGATACTGTCAACCAGCCGCAACATTCAACGGCAACGCCGGAAGGGGCCCTGACCCCAGCGGAGCAGTCCATCCACAACAACTTTTTGCAATCCGTCAAGGCCTTGCGCAGGGATCTGGTGCGGACTGCGTATTACCTGGTGCAGGTCAGGGACAGGAACATCCACAGGCAGATGGGCTTTACCAGCGTGGCGGATTATGCCGCCAAAACCGCGGGTTTGACTCGCCGGCAGACCGAGGAGTTTCTTGCCATCGGACGCAAGTTGCCCCAGTACCAGGAGGTGGAGGAAGCCCTCGCCGAGGGTCGGCTTTCCTGGTCCAAGGCTCGTCTGCTCGTGCGCAGGGCCGAGCCAGACGAGCAGAAGCGTTGGATTGAGGTGGCGCAATCCGTTTCGGTGCGTCAGCTCGAAGATGTTCTACCTCCCAAGCCTCCGCAGGATGCCAGAAACCGCCCGCCTGGAGGAGGCAGGAATTCCCAGTCTTCGGCTCAACCGAAACCTGATCTCTTCCAACCAAGGGACAAGCCCCCCATGGAGCCTCGGGCCTATTTCACCTTCCGGCTCACACAAGAACAGTACGCCATGGCAACACGGCTGCTGGAGGGGATTCCCGGCAGGGACAAAGAAGAGAAATTGTTGAATACCCTGTCCGCCTCAGGCGGCCAGGATGCTTCCTCGGTGCTGCCATATCTCCTGGTGATTCTGCATTGCCCAGTCTGTGGCCGGGCGACCATCCCCACCAACCGGGGCGAGGCGCCGGTTTCACAGGCCCTGCTGGAGGCCGCTCACTGTGACGCCATCATCGAGGATGCGGACGGCAATCGGCGTCGCACCGTCCCGCCGCGTCTGCGCCGCAAAGCGCTGCAACGCGCAAGATTCCGTTGCGAAGCAGAAGGCTGTGGCCATGCCCAGTTCCTCCAGATCCATCACCGTCTGCCCGCAGCCGCAGGCGGCGGAAACACTTTGGAAAACCTGGTGGTGCTCTGTTCTGGTTGCCATCGCGCCCTCCACGAAAAGGAAGCCGCCGCCCGCTGTGCCCTGGGTCATGCCCCCTGAATTGAGCAAAGAATCAGCAGGTTTCTTGCATGAAGAAACGAAACTCCGCACACATGTGCAGAAGTCGAGCCCCTGGTTCCGGCCGATTGAAATCCGCTCCCTACGTATGCTATAATCCCCATATCTGAAATTTTCCTCTTCCAACGGGAGCCCTCATGAAATCCCTGAAGAAACAGAGCGGCGATGTCTGCAAAGCCAGCAAGGCCCTGACCGGCGGGTGCTGGCAGGCCATGGATCTGAAATTGATCAATTCCTCGCTGACGGTTGGATTCACTTTCCCAACCTATGAAGCCCAGCAGGAGGAATTGCCGCCCTCTGGTGTCCGTGCCGCGAGGCCCCGCTGCTCCCGGCCCAGAAACACACCCCTGGGACGCGCCGTGGCAGGACGGGCTCCGCCGGTGGGCTTCTTGACCAATCCCGCATCCGTTCTGTTGATTGTGTTTCTGTCCTTGATGCCTTTGTTTCTGATCCCGCAAAGTGTGATTGCTGGTAATGGAAGCATATCTGGACGGACAATGATCTCTGGATCTGTTATCAGTAATGGAAGTTTATCGGCGAATTCTTTGCATAGCAGCCAATCATCAATACTAATGATAGACACAGACCCAACAATAGGACTAGGAAGCGAAGAAGTAACAGACCTAACACAATTCGGAGCAATGTTCTACACACTAGGAAACGGAGACGTAGGATTCAGAATAATGTACGACCCAGAACATGACGGAATAGCAAACCCAGAATTCACAGAAATGAGATACAAAGTTCACTTAAACCCAGGAGATAATAAGCTCGTAGGAGGATATGCAGCAATACCTACAGGAACTATTGACATCACAAGAATAACCCCTGCAATAAATGTAATGGGAACACCAACAATAGGTTCACAAGCACTTTCAGAATATGCAATGGGATTGATTGGAGCAACAGATTCATTACCCTTAGAAAATAATGGAAAGCGCAAAAGTTGGACACGTACTAGAAATAGACCAACAAGCACTAAGAATGCGATACAATTCAACAATAACAAACGAAACATATCCTATATTAGATGGACGAGTAATAATGCAAAAACTCGCACATCCAGGATATGACTCAGACTCAGGAGACTTCATGACAGGAGACTTTGACTCAGGAAGAGAAATAGGATACGTACCTTTAGACGCTAACGGAACTGCAACCATTACTATCAATGACCCGAACAACCCAGTGGCCACTGAAAGCAGGAACTGGGGCAGCGTGAAATCCATGTGGCATTGATTCTGGCAACCTTGGTATCGTCCTCCAGCGCGCCTGCTTTCTCCTGCAGGCGCGTTTTTGCTTTTCTGTCTTAATATTTGTCCAGACCCCCCAAACCTCGCACACGTGCGCAGAGCGCTCCTTGCCGCCGGCCCGGTGGTTGGGTATCGTTGCGGGAGGTCAATGAGGCCGCTTGGAATCTCAACCACTTTGATTCCGTAGGCAACAGACCCCCCGGCGATACGATTTCTCCAGAACGGTGGGACGGGCTAGCGCACCAGGGTCATCCTTCTGGTCAGGGTTTGCCCCTGGTCCTGGATCCGGGAGAAATAGATCCCGCTGGGAACGGCCCTTCCTCCGGCGTCTGTTCCATTCCACTGCACCTGGTGGGCGCCCCGGGTCATGACCCCATCGATCAGGGTGCGGACGAGCCGTCCGGCCGTATCGAAGACCTGGACGCGAACCGGACCGTCATGGGACAGGGAGAAGGAAATTCGGGTCATGGGGTTGAAGGGGTTGGGGTAGTTCCCCAGATGGGCGAACACGGCGGGGGTGTCACCCACGCCGGAGACACTCGAGGTGACCATGATCTCGGCGCTGGGCTGACCCTCGTTGCCGTGGGCGTCCACGGCCGTCACCCGGTAGTAGACGGTGCCGGCCTGGGCCGCATCCTGGAATCCGGTCTCGACGGTGCTGCCGACCAGACTGCCGGCATCGAGGGCGAAGCCGCTGCTCACGCCGCGGTAAACCCGGTACTGGGCCAGATCCTCGTCGTGCTGACCGCTGGCCAGCCAGTCCAGGGTGACACTTCCCGCATCGGCCGAACCGGCCAAATTCAGAGGGGCGCCCGGGGCCAGGTTGTCCACGGAGTAGCCCTGGAAGGTACCATCGGTTGACCAGTAGATCCCGTTGTCCTGATGGTGGGCGACGACCTGGAAGGCCGTGTAGGTGATCCCCGCGGCGGTGGAGTCTCCGTAGGTGGGGCAGAGGGCCGAGTAGCTGGCGCTGTTCATGGCCGGGACAAGCCCCGCGAAGGTCCAGCCGGCGGACTTCAATCCCGCCACCTGGGCCTCGGGCAGATCCAGGTAAGCGCCCAGCTCCTTGTCACTGTATGACGCGGCCGCGGGCAACCCGCGCGCCACCAGACCGGTGGATTTGGCCATCGGCTTGATCCACAGGGAATAGTTCGCCACGGCGTTGAAGGCGGGCACGTCCAGCGGGCTGGCGTCCCAGGTGAGGGTGACTTCCCCGCCCTGATCATTGGGCCGGTCCACCGCCGCGGTCACGGCGAAGTCGTTGTCGCCCATGAAGCCGTTGTGGTCGATCTTCTGCGCGCGGACGGCCCGGTATTCCGTGAGGCTGGAGTGGCCGTTCCAAGCGGCGATGACCTCACCCTGGAACGCATGCAGGGACATCTCCTCCCTGCCGTTTTGATAGGCCAGGGACGTGATGGCGAAGGCTCCTGTGTCTTCCGGCCACAACGAACGTCCCTGGATATCAACGTGGTGCAAAGTAAAGTTATCACTGAAATTACCCCCGTTCCAGGCAACGTAGCAGGAACCGGGGTCATCCGCGGCGATGGCCAGATAGTTGAAAACATCATATTCGTTGCGAACCAGGGTCATGGAATTGCTCAAATCCCCAAAAGACGAGGTGAAAACCAGCGCCACTCGTCCAGCGGTGGTCCCGGTTTGGTCCAGGTAGGCGATGTAGACATTGCCATCGGTATCGCGCGCGAGACGGGGGCTGATCTGGGTGTCATATTGCCCCGGCAATTCATACCCGCTCGAACCCCAATGTCGGGTGCCATTGATCTGCTGAAGTTGATAGTGCACTACGGGAGTGGAACCGTTATGGTCCTGCCAGACGGAAACCACTTCCCCGTTTCCGGTACAGGCCAGATGGAGATCCTCCTGGTCATCGGGTGAGGTGGACAGGTCCATGCTGCTGCCGGACCAACTGTTCGTCCCGTCATCGTAGAGACGCTGGATGTGCAAATCCCATCCATTTGCGCCGCCGTCCTCCTCCCAGCCAACCAGACTCTCACCCGGGTTCATGCCTTCGGCCAGAGTCAGACCGGTCTTGACATTTGGGGAATCGGTAGGGTAACCAATGTTTCCCCACACGCGGTTACCGTTGAAGTCCATGCGTTGAACGTAAATGTAGCAACTTGTCGGGCCGTCTTCAAAGTAGGCGATGATGAGGCCGAAATTCCGATCCCTGATGATCTGAACATCCCTCTGGCTGATGCCGGCCATGGCCCATTGGCTCACTTGAATCCCGTCAGCGCCCCATCGCTTGGCGCCGTCCATGTCCAACCGCTGGACATAGGCGAGCGGGTAGCCACCGATAGAACGGAGCACCGCGACATAGGCGCCGAACATATCATCCCGGACAATCCGGGGCCTCTCCCGGGTCGGTTCGTTCGCAAAAACCACGACCCCGTCCGGTCCCCAGGCGAAGGTCCCATCCCGCAGGACATGCTGCGCCCGGTAAGAGAAATTGCCACCATCATACTCAACCCAGACGAGGAACACGCCTCCCTGGCCATCGTCGGCGCTCTGGTAGTAATACGGGTCGTAGACGGAGTGGGAGACGACCGTGTTGACCTCGGGATCGTGGCTCCACTGGGCCTGGGCCGGAAGTGACAGGAACAGCCCCAAAAGCAGAAGAACGGGGGTCAAAAGGCGGCCAGGTGAGACGAAATGGGCAAACAGGCGCATGGTGTTGATCTCCAAAGAGTTGAATGGCCCAGGAGTGAATTTGAAGGTATAATTTTAAAATTTCACAATATTTTTTGCAAATAAAAAAGTTTAACTTTTTCGCAACAATTTATCTGTTTCAGGAAGATCGGTCATTTGCCCTCTCCGGTTGGCGGCCGGGATCGCAAGTGGTATCATGACAAGGAAATCCAACCGGAGGTCGGGATGAGTTTCAACCACTTCGACGAACGCGGCCACGCCTGGATGGTCGATGTCAGCGGCAAAGAGCCGACACTGCGCGAAGCCCGGGTCGAGGCCGTGGTCACCCTGGGCTCCGATCTGCTGGCGCGGGTCATCGGCGAGGGAACTGCCAAGGGCGATGTGCTGGGCACCGCGCGCCTGGCTGGTGTCGCGGCCGTGAAGAAGACCAGCGACCTGATCCCTTTGGCGCATCCTTTGGCCCTGCACCACGCCGCCATCGCGTTCGAGGCCGATTCCAAGGCCGGCACCCTGCGCGTGCTCTGCACGGTCAAGGCCGTCGAGCGCACGGGCGTGGAGATGGAGGCCATGACGGGAGCCACGGTCGCTGCGCTGACCGTTTACGACATGTGCAAGGGCGTCAAGCGAGACATCACCATCGGCCCGGTGCGTCTGCTGCACAAGAGCGGCGGCCGCAGCGGCACCTACGAGGCCCCGGAGGATCCCGCGTGAAGGCGGCCGTGCTGGTGCTCAGCGACAAGGGCAGCCGCGGCGAGCGCGAAGATACCGCCGGGCCGGCCCTGGTGGAGTTTCTGGCCGAGCACGGAGTGCCGGGCGCGCACTTTGAATTGCTGCCCGATGACAAGGAAGCCATTGTCCGGAAGCTGCGCTCATGGTCGGAAGACGAGGGCTTCGCCCTCGTCTTGACCTGCGGCGGCACGGGCGTCTCGCCCCGCGATGTCACGCCCGAGGCCACGCGCGAGGTCATCGACCGGGAACTGCCGGGCTTCGGTGAGCACATGCGCGCCGTCAGCGTGCGCATCACGCCCCACGCCCTGGTCAGCCGCGCGGTGGCCGGCACCCGCCGTGAGACCTTCATCCTCAATCTGCCCGGCAGCCCTAAGGCCGCCCTGGAGAACCTGGCCGCGGTCTGGGACGCGGTGCCCCACCTGATCGCCAAGCTGCAGGGCGACACAACCGATTGCGGCAGCGACGGCCCGCCGACGGAGGTCTGAACCTGGACCGCGGGCGCACCGGAGTCGTTTACGGAGCCGCCGCCTTCCTGTGGTGGGGCTTCGTGCCGCTATACTTCAAGGCCGTGGGCGCGGCCTTGCCCACCGAGGTCCTCGCCCACCGCATCATCTGGTCCTGCCTGTTCTTGCTGGTCCTGCTGAAGGTCCGTGGCCGCTTCGTCGATTTTCGCGCCATGTTGCGCGACCGCCGTACGCTGTTGATCCTCTCGGGCACCACTATCCTGATCGCCACCAACTGGATGCTTTTCATCTGGGCCATCGCCCACGGGCGTCTTCTGGAAGCCAGCCTGGGGTACTTCATCAACCCGCTGGTGAACGTCCTGCTGGGATTCGTGATCTTCCGGGAAAGGCTGCGTCCGCTGCAGACGGTTGCGGTTCTGCTGGCCGGCGCGGGGGTGGGCTGGATGGCCCTGGGCGGAGTGGGGGTGCCGCTGATTTCCCTCACCCTGGCCTTTTCCTTCAGCCTGTACGGCATGCTGCGCCGCGTGGCGCCGGTCAGCGGGATGGTGGGCCTGACGGCGGAGACGTTGTTGCTGCTGCCGTGGGCCGTCGCCTGGTTGGCTTGGCTGGATCACCGCGGGGACCTCGCTTTCGGCCACGCAGGGCCAGTGCTGACGGCCCTGCTGCTGAGCGCCGGCTGGATCACCGCCCTGCCCCTGATCTGGTTCACCGAGGGCGCCAAGCGCATCCGCTACGCGACCCTGGGTTTTTTGCAGTACCTGGCACCGACCTTCCAGTTCCTGCTGGCGGTGGTCGCCTTCGGCGAGCCCTTCACCAGGCAGCACGCGGTGAGCTTCGGTTGCATCTGGGCGGCCCTGGCGCTCTACTCCTTCGACACGTGGCGGGGATTGAAGGCCGGCAACAATGCCGCCACCGCTCCGTAGCTAGGATCCTATTTGAGTAACTAATAACGAACTTTTAGTATTTTATTGTTGACAAAAAGTTCGGTATAGCGTACATTGTCCTCATGAAGCTGATCAACCACATCAAACAGCACCGCGCCCGGCTGGATCTTACCCAGGCAGATCTGGCCAAGCGCGTGGGTGTGCGCCGCCAGACCATCCTGGCGGTTGAGAAGGGCAAGTACGTGCCCTCGGCCCTGCTGGCGTTCCAGCTGGCCGAGGCCCTGGGCATGCCGGTGGCCGAACTATTCGAACTCGAGAAGGGGGAAGATCATGACGACCAATTCAGTAGCCCGTAAACTGCCTTCCGCCGACTGGCTGGCCTTCGGCGTCGGCGTGGTGTGCCTCTTTTTGAGCTATGTCTACGGGCCGCTGATGCTGGTGACCCTCTTTGCGGTCTTTGTGCCCTCGGTGTTGCGGGAGGTCGGCCTGCTGCGCGATGGGGACGAGTGGACGGTCAAAATCATGCACCGCGCCGGGTTCCACGCCCTGCTGGTCACCGCGTTCATGATCTTCCTGGGCTATCTCGCTCCTTCTCTGGGCTGGCATGCGCCGCCGGGAAACCTGACGACAGGCCCCGACATCGTTTTCGGGGGCGAGACCCTGCGCAAGGCCGTGGTCTGGGTTTTTCTCATCAGCTACCTGCTGCAGTACTGGGGGGCGCGGCTGGGGAGCTTCCGCATCCTGCTGGGCGTGGGGATCATGAATCTGACGCCCATCGTGGGCTTCGCGCGCATGCCCGAGGGCAACCAAACTTCCGCGACCACCTTCATCCTGGTCGCCCTCGGGGCCGCGGCCCTGTTCGTCGGTCTGGCCTTCCTCGCGCGGCAGTTTCCTCGCCCCGGGGGGTGGATCCTGCTCGTGCTGTGCCTGGCCGCCTGCACCTTCATGGGCTACCAGGCCCGGGATCCCCGCGCCACCTGGGGCGTCCTGGCAGTCATCTTCCAGGTCCTGCTCATCCTGGGGGTGACGGGGGTGGCGCTGGTCCGGGAGGAAGCCCGAACTTGACCAGGAGCGCTGCCTCGTTGCAGAAAAAGGCCGGCCCCGCGGGGCCGGCCTTGGTTTCGAGCAGCGGTGATTCCTAGCCCACCGAATCCATGAGGCCCAGCAGATCGACCACCCGGTTCGAGTAGCCCCACTCGTTGTCGTACCACGAGAGGGTCTTGAGCATGTTGCCCCCGATCACCGAGGTGTACTCGCTGTCGAAGATGCTCGAGTGGGGGTCGCCCACGATGTCGGTGCTGACCAGGGCATCCTCGCTGTAGCGCATGATCTTGCGCAGGCGCTCGCTCGCGGCGTTGTCGCGCACCGCGTCGCGCACCTCCTGCACCGTCACATCACGTTTCAGGATGGACACCAGATCCACCACCGACCCGTCGGGCACGGGCACCCGCATGGCCATGCCGTCGAGCTTGCCGGCGAGCTGGGGCAGGACCTTGCCGACCGCACGGGCGGCGCCGGTGGTCGTGGGAATGGTGTTCTCGGCCGCGGCCCGGCTGCGCCTCCAGTCGGTATGGGGCACGTCGGCCAGGCGCTGGTCGTTGGTGTAGGCGTGGACCGTGGTCATCAGGCCGTGGTCGATGCCGAACTCCTTGTCCAGGACGTAGGCCAGCGGCGCCAGGCAGTTGGTGGTGCACGAGGCGTTGGAGACGATCTTGTGCTCCGGCTTGAGCTCCTCGTGGTTCACGCCCAGGACGATGGTCGCGTCGATCTCGTCCTTGGCCGGCACGGTCAACAGCACCTTCTTGGCCCCGGCGTCCAGGTGCTGGGCGATCTCGGCCCGCTTGCGGAAGCGGCCCGTGGCTTCGACCACGAAGTCGATGCCCATCTCGCCCCAGGGCAACTCGGTGGGATGGGGGATCTCGGTCATCTTCACCTTCTGGTGCCGGGTGACCATGACGTCGCCGTCCAGTTCGGCTTCGCCCTGGAAGTTGCCCATGACCGTGTCATGGCGCAGCAGGTAGACCAGGGCGGCCGAGTCGGCCAGGTCGTTGATGGCCACGACCTCGACCCCTTCCTTGTCGTTGAGCAGGCGGAAAACCGCGCGCCCGATGCGTCCGAATCCGTTGATGGCGATCCTCATGCCGTCACCTCCTTGCCGGCGATGAGCCCGGCGACCCTGCGGGCCGTTTCCAACATGCGATAAGCGTAACCCCAGCCGTTGTCGTACCAGATGAGGCTCTTGACCAGACCGTTCTTCAGCGACAGCGTGGCCTGGGCGTCGATGAGCCCGGAGCAGGAATTGCCGACCACGTCGCTGGAGACGATGGGTTCTGTGGTGTAGCCCAGCAGGCCCTTGTACTCGCCCTCGGCCGCCTCGGCGAAGATGGCGTTGTACTCCTCGGCGCTCAGGGGTTTTTCCAGCTCGGTGACCAGGTCGATGTTCGAACCGGCGGGCACCGGCACGTTCAGGGCCATGCCGTCGACCTTGCCCTTGAGTTCGGGCATCAGTTCCATGACCGCCCCGGCGGCCCAGCTGCTGTTGGGAATGATGTTCTGGGCGGCAGAACGGCTCCAGCGCAGGCTGCCGCTGGCGGTGTCGCTCAGCTGCTGGTCGCTGGTGTAGGCGTGAACCGTGGTCATGGTGGCGCGCTTCACGCCCACCTTCTCGTTCAACAGCTTGAGGGCCAGGGCCAGGGCGTGGCAGCTGCTGCTGCCGTTGGAGATCAGGCGGTCGTCGGCGGTCAGCTGGTCATCGTTGATGCCGTTGATGATCATCTTGTCGAGCCGGCCCACCGGGGGCGTGGACAGGATGACCGCCTTGGCCCCGGCGTCCAGGTGCTTCTGCAACTGCTCACGGGTGCGGAAGACACCGGTGGCCTCGATGACGATGTCGGCCCCGAGCACGTCCCAGGGCACATGACCGGGCTTGGTGCCCTGGACCATGCGCATGCGCTGGTCCTCGGTCACGATGTACTGGCCTTCGGTGTGCATCGAGCTACGGAACGGCCCTTCGACCGTGGAGCTCTTCAGCAGGTAGGCCAGGGTTTCCACATCGGCCAGATCGCTGGCCGCGGCGAATGTGATGTCGGGCTGGTCGTGGGCGATGCGGAACATGTTCCGGCCCAGCTTGCCGAAGCCCATGATTCCCAATCTTACGGACATGGCAACCTTCCTTGGTTCCGGTGGATGGTTTGGTGATCAAGAATTTCGTGACGGATAATTTCGAGGTCAAGGTACACCCAAAACCATCCTGTTGCTAGCCGGAGATGTTGTCCTGAGTGGTGGGTTTCCGTATTCTGAAACCGGCAGAGACCAGTTTTCCCCAGAGGTGCGTCGTGCGGCATGCCGATCGTGGTCCTTCCGGATCCGTATTCGTCCTGATCCTTTTCGGAGCCATGGCTTTGCTGGCCGGTTGCGGCGGCGATCCTGCCGGCCCCGGTCCGCAGGCGACCGGCACTGTGGATATCAAGTGTCTGCCGGCGGGCCTGGGGGCGCCCTGGACCCTGGTCCGGTCCGATCAGCTGGTGGCGGTGGGATACGGGGACAGCCTGCTCGGCGGCCTTCCCGAGGGGGAGCAGGTTTTCTACTGGGGGCGTTTGCCGGGTTGGCTGAGCCCCGAACCGGATACCCTGCGGGTCCAGGTGGCAGGCGGTCAGGCCATCCCCGTGACGGGGATCTACGGCCTGTCCCATGATCACCGGGCCAAGGTCGTGGTCAAGCCCGAGCCCGAGGGGATTGCCGCCCCCTGGTTCATCAGCGGCGAGGGCATCCCCGTCTATGATGGTCTGGGCGAGGGGCAGGTGTGGCTCCCTGCCGGCCGGTATACGTTTTCCTGGGGCGGCGTGGCGGGTTTCGTGGTGCCCGGCGGCATCATCCTGCTGGAACTGCAGGAAGGTGCAACCTACAACCTGCAGGGGCTTTACCGGACCGAAAACACCCCCGCCGGGGATGTCATCATCGACGCCGAGCCGGATTCCCTGCTGGCGGGGTGGACCCTGACCGGTCCCGACAAGACCGTGCGCTCGGGCCGGGGCGATGCCTCCCTGTATGGTCTTCCCGCCGGAACCTACCAGCTGGACTGGTCGCCGGACGACCGCTGGGCCTTGCCCCTGCCGGCGGGTTCCCATGCTGACCTCGAATCCTATGACACCCTGGTTTTCCAGGGCCACTACCGCTCTTACGACCCCTTGCCCATCGAGGGTCTGGAGGTCCAATTGGGGCCGGCCGAGGGTGAGGTGGATATTTCCTGGAACTCCCTGGACAACGTAACGATCCCCATCGAAAGCTATCTGATGCTGGCGACTCCTGTCCAGGAGGTGGCGGCGCCCGCTTGGGAGGAGGCGATCGTCCTCGGGAGCGTGGTTGCCCGGGGGCCGGGGGAGGTGTACCGGGAGGCGGTCGGACTCGAGGCCGGCCTGCTGCCCGGGGTGAGTTACTGGTTCACCGTGCGCGGGTTGGACGGGCAGGGGCGGCTGACGCCGGTCAGGGATAAGGTGGTTCTGGCCATGGGCGGGGGGCACTGGGTTTCGGGGACCTTGACCGACGCTCAGGGGCGGCCTCTGGCGGGGATTCCGGTGCAGATCGACTATACGGGCCTCGGGGAAGGGCCCGAGGTGCTCGTCACCGCCACGGACGGGACCTTCAGGGGGCGTGCCCTGTCGTCCGCGGCCGAGGTTTCGGTCACCACCCGGAGCCGGGACGCCGTGCCGGGCCAATGGTATGATTTTTCCACCGGGCCGCTCCATGACGGGCAGTGGGAGGACCTGTCCCTGGGCCTGATCCCCCGGCGGGGTGTGGATCCGGATTGCCCCCAGTACGGCGGCAGTTTCCTGACCTATTTACGGGCCATGACGAACACCGATTTACCCACCAATCAGCGCCCCGATACCCGTCTGAACAAGTGGGACCACTATCCCCTGTCCGTGTATATCCCGGACTACGTCAACGAGCATGGCTTCGACATGCGGGCGCTTTGCGCCACGGCGCCGGCCACCTGGAACACCGACATGGGCGAGGCCTATTTCACCATCACGGACGATTCCCTGGCCGCGGACGTGGTCTTTCGCTTCGGGCTGGACAACCCCCAGTTCAACGGCGAGGTCTTTGTCCTCCTGCCGCAGGGGAACCACTACATCGGGGATCTGATCCCCGAGAAGATGGAGGTCTACATCGCCGCGGACATGAGCATCGCCCAGCGGGTTCGGGAGGTGGCCCTGCACGAGCTGGGCCACGTGCTGGGGTGTGCCTCCCACTCCCTGTGCTACGAGGCGGGATACCTCATGTACGTAAGCAGCGCCGGCGCGCTGGACAACGGCCCCCTGAACGCCATCCATCCCGATGAAAAGGCCCTGATCCAGTGCGTGCGCTATCTGCCCCAGGGCGTGGACATGGCCGGGTACATCGAGTGACCGCTCTCATGGGCGGCCGGCGCGCCCTTGGCAGCGGCAAGAAGGCGTGACGCCGCTGGCAACTCGGGCGCATGGCCAGGCGTAAGGACATGGGATCTCCTTTCCATGACACGGTAGCAGAACGGCAAGGTCCGGCCATTGCGTGACTGCGGGCCCGCCGGCCCTTACACTGGGGCCGGATGACCACAACAGGAGCGCAATCTTGAACAGCCATGCCGACCGCAACCAACAGGACCTGATCTCCGGTCCCATTCCCGCCCAGGTGCGCAGACTCGCCTTGCCCGCGGCGGTCGGATTCTTTTTCAACACCATGTACAACGTGGTGGACACCTACTTCGCCGGCCGCTGGTCCACCGATGGGCTGGCCGCCCTGTCCCTGACCTTTCCCGTGTTCTTCTCCCTCATCGCCATGGGATCGGGGTTCTCGACCGGAGCCACGGCGCTTATCGGGCATGCCCTGGGCCGGGACGACCGCCGGGAAGCGTCCCTCATCGCGGCCCAGGGGCTGGTGCTGGGGTTGTTGCTGTCGGTGCTGATCATGGTCACCGGGTATTGTGCGGCACCCTCGCTGTACCGATTGCTGGGGGCTGAAGGGGATTATCTCCAGCTATGTCTGGAGTATCTGCATGTCATCCTGTTGGGCTGCGGGTTCATTCTGGCCTTCTACATGCTCAACGGGGTGCTCAACGCCCTGGGGGATACCGCCGCGTTCCGGGATTACCTGATGATCGCCACGGCGCTGAACATCGCTCTGGATCCCTGGTTCATGTACGGCGGCCTGGGGATGCCGCCGCTGGGCGTGCGGGGCATCGCCCTGGCCACGATCCTGGTTCAGAGCGGGGGTGTGGTTTTCCTGGGACGGCGGGTCTGGAAGACGGGCATGCTGTGGCGCTCCACCGGAGCGGCCTGGAGGCCCGATGGCAGGATCCTCGGTGCCATCGTGGGCCAGGGGATCCCCGCTAGCCTGAACATGATGACCGTCGCGGTCGGGGTCTTCATCATCACCTACTTCCTGGGGCGCTTCGGCCAGCAGACCGTCGCCGCCTACGGAGCGGCCACGCGCATCGAACAGATCATCCTGCTGCCCGTGCTGGGATTGAACGTGGCGGCCCTGGCCCTGATCTCGCGGAACGCGGGGGCGGGAAGACTGGATCGGGTGGTCCGGACCGTGCGGACCTGCCTGGGCTACGGAATGGTGGCCATCGGGGCCGGTTCGGTGCTGATGTACCTGGGGGCGGAGCTGCTCATGGCAAGGTTCTCCAGGGATCCGGAGGTGGTGGCCATCGGGGCGCATTACCTGCGCATCGCCGCCGGAGCCGAGTTCGCCTATGTGGTCCTCTTCGTCAACACATCCCTTCTGCAGGGGCTGAAAAAACCGGCCTGGTCCCTGCTGATCGGTCTGTTGCGCCAGATCATCGCCCCGGTGCTGGTCTTCAGCCTGACCACAGGGGCCCTGGGCTGGGGCCGTGACGGCGTCTGGTGGGGAATCTTCTGCATCGCCTGGCTGGCCGCCGGCGGCTCGGTACTGATCGGTCGGGGCAGGGTTCGGGCCGTGAGGCGGGAAATGGCCCGGCAAGAAGGCGCCCCGCTGCACCAGGGCCGGAAGGAGAGCGCGTGAAGAACCGGCTGGTCAGTTGGTCTCCATGCGCCTGGCGGTCCTCTCGCCGATCTTGGCCTTCGTGGTCGTGGTTGCGGGTTTCCTGCCGGCGGGTCTGGGCGCGCCCACGAGCGGGGTGACGACCGGGAGCATGTCCCCAACCCACAGCGCGTACATCGCGGCGGAGAAGTGCAGCCCGTCCCTGGCCACCAGGGACGGGTCCCCGCCGGCCTCGCGGGATCGTTGCGTCACGTCCAGCCACCGATGGCTCCGGCCGACGGCCAGCGTGCGACCGCGCAGGTTGAAGGTGTCGATGGCCGCCGAGACGGCGTCCCCGCCGAACAGCCCGCCCACGGGCGTGACGCCGTAATCGGGAATGGAGAAGACCAGCAACCGGTCCGGACCCTCGACCAGGTCCGCAGCCTCCACCAGCAAGGTGTCCAGGTAGGCCGCGTAGTGTTCCACGGAGAAGCCCTGGTACTGGTCGTTGACGCCGATCATGAGCATGACGGCGGCAAATGGCCCCTCCGGAACCTCCCTCCTCAGCCCAGCCAGGAGATCGTCTGTGCGCCAGCCGGTGGTCGCGAGCATCTCCACGGCCAGGGTGTCGCCCCGCGCGGCCAGGGAGTCGGCAAGCTGGAACGGCCAGGCCTGCCGGGGATCGATGCCTTCGCCCACGGTGTAGGAGTCGCCGAGGGTCAGGATCCGCACGCGGGACGGGGACGGCCCGCAGGGGCTGAAGCCGTCGTCACCACCGCAGCCGGCAAGGGCCGCCAGGACAAACGCACCGGCCGTTGCCAGGACCAGGGGAAGCCCCCGGCGCCTCATCGCGGGGGCAGGGCCCAGGCCGCGTCGAACACCGTTTCGGAAAGAGTCGGGTGGGGATGGATCGTGTGCCGCAGGTCTTCCACGGTGGCGGCCATCTCCAGCGCCAGCACGCCCTCGGCGATGAGCTCGCCCGCTCCGGGGCCGACCAGAGCCACGCCCAGCAGGACGCCGGTCTCCGGATCGGTGATCAGCTTGGTCAGGCCGTCGTCGCGCCCGAGGGTCAGGGTGCGTCCGTTGCCACGCCAGGGCAGCTTGGCCGTCGTCACCTTACGGCCTGCGGCGCGGGCCTCGGTCTCGGTCAAACCGCACCAGGCGATCTCCGGATCGGTGAACACGACCGCGGGGATGGCGCGCGGATCGTACACGGCCTTGCCCGCGGCGGCGCTCTCGGCGGCCACGGCGGCCTCGCGGTAGGCCTTGTGCGCCAGCATGGGCTCGCCGGCGATGTCCCCGATGGCGTAGATGTGGCCCGCGCTGGTGCGCCGCTGGGCGTCCACCTGCACGAAGCCTTTCCCGTCCACTTCGATGCCTGCGGTTTCCAGGCCCAGATCCCGGGTGTGGGGGCGCCTGCCGATGGCGATCAACACCTTGGCGAACGATTCCGTACGCGACCCCTTCTTGTCCGCGAAGGTGACCGTGACCCCGTCCTTCTTCTCGGTCATGGCCTCCACCTTGGTGTTCAGCATGATGGCCTTGAATTTCCTGTCCAGCCTCCGCTTGAGCACCGAGACCAGGTCGCGGTCGCAGCCGGGCAGCAGGCCGCCGGTCATCTCGACCACCGAGACCTCGCTGCCCAGGGCGGCGTAGGCCGAGCCCAGTTCCAGGCCGATGTAGCCGCCGCCGACGACCAGCAGGGACGCGGGCACGTCCTCCAGGTCGAGGGCGCCGGTGGAGTTCATGATCCGTGCGGTGGGCTCGGTGCCCGGCAGCATGACCGGGCGCGACCCGGTGGCCAGGATGGCCTGCTCGAAGGCCAACGCGCCGGCTTCACCTTCGTTGGTGACCACCTGCAGGGTGTGGGGCCCGCTGAGGGTGGCGGTGCCCCGGATATGGGTGATCTTCTTCCTGCCGGCCTGCATGCCCAGGGCGCCCGTGAGCTTGTCGATGACCTCGTTCTTCCAGGTGCGCACCCTGGCGATGTCGATTTCCGGGGGTGCGAACTTGACGCCGATGGCCGCGGATTCGGCCGCCTCGCCCACGACCCCGGCCACGTGCAGCAGGGCCTTGCTGGGGATGCAGCCGCGGTAAAGGCAGACGCCGCCGGGGTTCTCGGCGGGATCGATGAGGGTGACCTGCAGGCCGAGGTCGGCGGCGTGGAAGGCGGCGTGGTAACCGCCGGGCCCGGCGCCGATGATCGCAAGCTGGGTCTTTTCAGGTATGCCGGCTGCTGCCATGCTGCTATCCCTTCATCACGAGGTTCAGGGGTTGTTCCAGGGCGGCACAGATCCAGCGCAGGAAACGCGCGCCGTCGGCGCCGTCGATGACGCGGTGGTCGTAGGTCAGGGTCAGGGGCATGACCAGCCTTGGGCCGAAGGATTCCCCGTCCCACACCGGTTGGTTCCTGGCGCGCGAGACGCCGAGGATGGCGACCTGAGGCGCGTAGACGATGGGGTTGAAGGACGTGCCGCCGATGCCGCCGAGGTTGCTGATGGTGAAGGTGCCTCCCTCCATCTCCGCGGGGGTGAGCTTGCGTTGCCGGGCGCGGCCGGCCAGTTCGTTCAGCTCACCCGCCAGAAGTTCGATGCCCTTGCGGTCGGCATCGCGGACCACCGGCACCAGTAGCCCGTTCGGTGTGTCCACGGCCACGCCGATGTGCACGTGATCCTTGAAAATCAGTTCCTGGTGGGCCAGATCCAGGCTGCTGTTGAAGCGGGGGAAGGCCTGCAGGGCCGCGGCGCAGACCTTCAACAGGATGGCCGTCATGGTGAGCTTGGCCTCGGGTGCGGCGGTGCGGTTGGAATCCTTGCGGAAGGCCTCCAGGTCGGTTATGTCGGCCTGGTCCTGCTGGGTGACCATGGGGATGGTGGACCAGGCGTAGCCCATGGCGTCGGCGGTGATCCGCCGTATGCTCGGCAGGGGTTCGGTGTGCACCGGGCCCCAGCGGGTGAAATCGGGCAGTGGGCGCTGGGCGTGCAGGCCGGGGAACTCGCCGGTGGCCGCGGGTCGTGGGCCACCGCCGGTGATGCGCTGCATGGCCTCGCGCACGAACCCGCGCACGTCGTCCTCGCTGATGCGCCCTGCCGGGCCGGTGCCCTGCACCTGGTAGATGTCCACGCCCAGGTCGCGCGCCAGGCGACGCACCGAGGGGGCCGCCGGGGCCACCAGTTCGCCGGTCCGGTTGGTGCGCAGGTCGACGGCGTCGGCCTGCGGGGCCGCCGCCGCCGCGGGGGCCGCGGTTTCGGCAGGGGACTCAGGTTCATCAGGCGACTCCGGCTCGGCGGGGAGCTCCTCGGGGGCAGGCTCCGGGGTCTTGGCCGGTGCGGTTTCACCGCCGGGGGTCGAGGCTTTGGCCTCCTGTCCAGCCGCCGCGGCCGTCATGATCACCTGGCCGATGGCCACCTCGTCGCCTTCGGCTACCCTGACCTCGGTTATGGTGCACGCCGATGGGGCGGGGATGGCCACCACCGCCTTGTCGGTTTCCATCTCCAGCAATGTCTGGTCGGCCTCGACCTGGTCGCCGGCGGCCACGGCCACGGCGATGACCGTGCCCTTGGTGACGCCGTCGCTGACCTCGGGAACGCGAATATCCATGCTGATCCTTTTCTGCGGGCCCGGGGCAAGTTACGCCTCCGGAGTCGCCGCGGTCAATCGGTATGGGGGTTGGGCTTGTCAGGGACGATGCCCAGCTTCTTCAGGGCGGTGGCGGGAACCTCGGTCCCGACCTCGCCGCGGGCCGCGAGCTGCTCCAGGGTGGCCAGCACGATGTAGCGCGCATCGACCTCGAAAAAGTCGCGAAGCTGGTCGCGGCCGTCGCTGCGGCCGAAGCCGTCGGTGCCCAGGCAGTGCAACGGACCGGGGATCCACTTGGCGATGCTGGCCGGCAGCACCTTCATGTAGTCGCTGGCGGCCACGAAGACGCCTTCTTCGCCGTCCAGCAGGGAGGTCAGGTACGGAACCCGTGGTTCCGCGTCGGGGTGCAGAAGATTCCACCGTTCGGTTTCCACGGCGTCCCGGTGCAGCTCCTTGTAGCTGGTCACGCTCCAGACGTCGGCCGCCACCTTGAAATCCTTTTCCAGGATGGCCGCGGCCTTGATGGCCTCGTTCAGGATGGCGCCGCTGCCCAGCAGGTGGGCGCGGGGCGCCGGCTTGCCCTTGGGGCCCTTCGCTCCGCTCCTGGAGAAGCGGTACATGCCGCTCAGGATGCCCTCCTTGATGCCTCTATCCTTGGGCATCGGAGGCATGGTGTACTGTTCGTTGCCCACGGTCAGGTAGTAGATCCAGTCCTCCTGGTGGCAGTACATGCGGGTGATGCCGTCGTTGATGATGACGGCCAGCTCATAGGCGAAGGCCGGGTCGTAGGCCTTGACCGGCGTCGGCGCCAGGGCCAGCACGTGGCTGTGCCCGTCCTGGTGCTGCAGCCCCTCGCCGGCCAGGGTCGTGCGGCCGGCGGTGGCCCCGATCAGGAAGCCCCGGGCGCGGCTGTCGCAGGCCTGCCAGATCATGTCGCCCACGCGCTGGAACCCGAACATGGAGTAGAAGGTGTAGAAGGGGATGGTGCTGACCCCGTTGCCGGCGTGGGCGCTGCCGGCGGCGATGAAGCTGGCCATGGAGCCGGCCTCGCTCAGGCCCTCCTCGAGGATCGCCCCGGTCTTCTGCTCGTTGTAGAACAGCAGGTTGCCCTTGTCCACCGGTTCGTAGAGCTGGCCTGCGTGGCTGTAGATGCCCACCTGGCGGAACAGCGCCTCCATGCCGAAGGTGCGGGCTTCGTCCGGGACGATGGGCACGACGAGTTTGCCGATCTCCGGATCGCGCAGGAGCTTGGACAGCATGTGGACGTAGGCCATGGTGGTGGCCAGCTCGCGCTCGCCGGAACCGTCATAGTACTCCCGGAAGATCTCGTCCGTGTGGCAGGCCATGGGCACCGCCTCGCCGCCGCGGGCGGGCAGGCTTCCGCCCAGGGCGGCGCGCCGCTCGCGCAGGTAGACCATCTCGGGACTGTCGTCCTCGGGCTTGTAGAAGGGGGCCTCGGCGATGTCGTCATCGCTGATGGGGATGGCAAAGCGCGTGCGGAATTCCTTGAGCTCGTCCTCGTTGAGCTTCTTCTGGGAGTGGGTGATGTTCTTGCCCTCGCCCGCCTCGCCCAGGCCGTAGCCCTTGATGGTGTGGGCCAGGATCACCGTGGGCGATCCCTTGTGCTCGACGGCGGCCTTGTAGGCGGCGTACACCTTCTCGGGGTCGTGGCCGCCGCGCTTGAGCTTGCGGATCTGCTCGTCGCTGTACTGGGCGACCAGGTCCAGCAGCTCGGGGTACTTGCCGAAGAAGTGCTCCCTGATGTAGGCGCCCTCGCTGACGGTGTAACGCTGCATCTCGCCGTCGAGGATCTCTTCCATGCGCTGCAGCAGCTTGCCCGAGTTGTCCTTCTCAAGCAGGGGATCCCAGTCCTCGCTCCAGATGACCTTGATCACGTTCCAGCCGGCGCCGCGGAAGGCCGCTTCCAGCTCCTGGATGACCTTGCCGTTGCCGCGCACGGGGCCGTCCAGCCGCTGCAGGTTGCAGTTGACCACGAAGATCAGGTTGTCCAGCTTCTCGCGGCTGGCCAGGGTGATCGCGCCCAGCGATTCGGGCTCATCCATCTCGCCGTCTCCCAGCATGGCCCACACCTTGCGGCCGCTGGCCTTGCGCAGGCCGCGGTCCACCAGGTAGTGGTTGAAGCGCGCCTGGTAGATGGCCGAGATGGCCGTCAGGCCCATGGACACGGTGGGGAACTGCCAGAATTCCGGCATCAAAAAGGGATGCGGGTAGCTGGACAGTCCGCCCTCGGGGGAGAGTTCGCGGCGGAAGTTCTTCAGGTCCTGTTCGGTCAGCCGGCCTTCGAGGAAGGCGCGGGCGTAAACGCCCGGAGAAGCATGGCCCTGGAAATAGATCTGATCGCCCAGGAAGTCCTCGGTGCGACCCCGCCAGAAATGATTGAAGCCGATTTCCCACAGCGTGGCCGCCGAGGCGTAGGTCGAGATGTGGCCGCCGATGCCTGGCAGTTCGCGGTTGGCCCGCACCACCATGGCCATGGCGTTCCAGCGGATGATGGACTTGATGCGCCGTTCGAGTTCGCGGTTGCCGGGAAAGACCGGCTGCTGCGAGCGCGGGATGGTGTTGATGTAAGGTGTGTTGGCCGTGAAGGGGATGCTGACCCCGTGTTCCTGGGCGCGGGTCTGCAACAGCCTGAGGATCTGCTGCACCCTCTCGGGCCCCTGTTGCTGCAGGACGTAATCCAGGGACTCCCGCCACTCGGCGTTTTCGAGTCGTTCCAGTTCCGGATTCTCCACCGGTCGAACGTCGGCCATGCTCTCGCCTCTCTTGAGGATGAAAGTTGTTCTCTTTTTCGCCTGAAAGGATAAGAGATTTTCGCCGGAGGTCAATAGGGGGTGCATTCTTGATCGGACGAAAAAGCGGCTGGTAACCCTTGGGCCAAGGTCGCTTCTTTTAGGCTATGCTATATGCTATTGGTTGGGTGGCTGCGCACGTGCGGTAGTTTTAGTTTTTCTGGATAAAAAATCTACCACTAACGCAAAAGCAACAGGAAATCTTCAGGATTTGCTCGGGCATTGCCGGGGGGCTATCTTGGCGGTCAATTCGGTGCCACCGCAACCCCAACGGGAGATCGAGATTATGCCGAGCTTGACCCGCCAGATGGCCGATTTCGTCCTGAACCTGCGTTACGAGGATATCCCCGCCGCTTCGGTCAAGGAGGCCAAGCGCTTCCTGCTCGACAGTGTGGGCTGCGCCCTGGCCGCGGTCGGCAACGACGACATGCAGGCCATGGAACGCTTCACCCAGAAGATCGGCGGCACGGCCGAGGCCACCGTCATCGGCAGCGGCCTGCGCACCAACGCCCCGAACGCCGCCCTGATGAACAGCCTGCTGGTCCGGGCCCTGGACTACAACGACATCTTCTGGGAGCAGGATCCCAGCCACCCGTCGGACATCATTTTTGGGGCGTTGTCACCGGCGGAAGCCGAAGGCAAAGATGGCCGCGAGTCGCTCGCGGCCATCGTGGTCGCCTACGAGCTGGAGCTGCGCTGGTGCCTGGCCTGCTTCCCCGGCGTGCGCGAGGTGGGCTGGCATCACGCCACCTTGACCCAGCTGGTCAGTCCCTTCGTGGCCGGCCGCATCTACGGCCTGGATGCCGACCAGCTCGTGGCGGCCGCGGGGATAAGCGGCAGCAGCCACTACACCCTGGGCGGGGTGGTCGCCGGGCATCTGACCAACATGAAGAACACCGCCGATCCTTTGGCCACCCAGGCGGGCGTGCTGGCGGCTCTGATGGCCCGCGAGGGTTACGAGGGGCCGGTGGAGGTCATCGAGGGCAAGGAGGGCTTCCAGCACGTGCTGCACAACGTGGAGCTCAAGCCGGAGATCCTGCTCGACGGCCTGGGCAAGGAGTTCCTGATCACCCGCTGCGGCTACAAGCCGTTCCCCACCGAGGCTCTGACGCACCAGCCGCTGAGCGCCGTGCAGATGGCCATGCAGAAGCACGAACTGAAGGCCGAAGACCTGGCCGCAATCCACATCCAGACCACCACGCGCGGCGCGGACATCCTCAGCGATGCGAGCAAGTACGATCCGCAGACCAAGGAGACCGCCGACCATAGCCTGCCCTACTGCATCGCCGCGGTGGCCGCCGACGGCGGGGTGTATCCCCACAGCTTCGACCAGGGCAAGCTGTTCGACCCCCGCATCCGGGCCCTGCTGCCCAAGATCAAGGTCGTGGCCAACGCCGAGATCGACGCCCTGTTCCCGGGGGTCAAGCGCGCCATCGCCACCTTGACCACCACCGACGGCCGCACCTTCACCGAGACGGTGGACCACGCCAAGGGCAGCCCCGAGAACCCCATGAGCGACGAGGAACTCATCGCCAAGTTCCGGGCCAACGCCCACGGCGTGGTGGACGAGGCCCGCCAGGACGCCATCATCGAGGCGGTGTGGGGCTTCGACAAGTGCAACGACCTGCCGGGGTTCATGCAGCTGCTGGTGGTCTGAGCGCGGGATTTTTCTTGGCTGATTCCGAGTGGGGAGCTATGGTTTTTCCATTCGGTTTCAGCCAAGGAGATGATCGTGAAAACCGTTATCAGTATTTCCTTTACAGCCCTGATGGTCTTTGTGCTCTCCGGTTGCGGCGGCACCGATTCGGTCAAGGACACGCCGCCGCCGATCACCGGCGATTTCGTGGTGCTGGCCTGGAACGACCTGGGCATGCATTGCCTGAATCCGAGCTATGACGCCGCGGTGATCCTGCCTCCGTACAACACGGTGTGGGCCCAGGTCGTCCAGCGGGGCACGCCGCCACAGGTGGTGACCAGCGGCCTGACCGTCAGCTATCGGCTGATCGGCAACACATATTCCAGCGGCAAGACCGATGATCTGGGCGGGGATTTCGCCCAGTTCTGGCAGCATGATCAGGACCTGTTCGGGGTGGACCTGCCCCTGGACCGGGGCCTGAATCTCGTGGAGCCCGACCGCCACAACGGCCTGACCGGAACCATGGTCCCGTCAGGGGATCATTTCGTGGTCGATGGGATGCCGGTGGTGCCGGTCAGCGACAGCGGCATCTGGAACCCGTATCAGATCATCGAGATCACCGTCAAGAACAGCACCGGGACGGTGCTGGCTGAGACCCAGGCGACCGTGCCGACCAGCGACGAGATCTCCTGCGACAAGTGCCACGGTCCCGGCGGCAGCGCCACCGGCCGCATCGGCGGCGGCACCGACGACCCCTTCGTGAACATCCTGCAGATCCACGACGTGATGCATGGCACCGGCCTGGAAGCGGCCCGGCCCGTGCTGTGCTCCAGCTGCCATCCCAGCCCCATCCTCGGCGGGACGGCGGCCACCGGCGCGGATTACCTGTCGGCCCATATTCACGGCAGCCATGCGTCCCGGGGCGCGGCCTGCCTGGATTGCCATCCGGGCGAGGTGACCAAGTGCAACCGCAGCCTGGCCCACACCGCCGCGGACGGCCATTGCACCACCTGCCACGGCGATATGCAGCAGGTGGCCGACAGCATCGTCAACGCCGGCCGGGTGCCCTGGATGGCCGAGCCCAAATGCGCGACCTGCCACGGCGCGGTCCACGGGACCGACACCGGCGACCTCCTTTACCGCAACGCCACCGGCCACGGCGGGTTGTACTGCGCCGCCTGCCACGGCAGCCCCCACGCCATGGTGCCCAGCCGCGAGACGGTGGACAACCACCAGATGGTCCAGTACC
The DNA here is from genome assembly GCA_024763215.1 of Candidatus Krumholzibacteriia bacterium. Classification (GTDB taxonomy): domain Bacteria; phylum Krumholzibacteriota; class Krumholzibacteriia; order LZORAL124-64-63; family LZORAL124-64-63; genus JAHJTW01. Next base: position 43,117 of record JANTFX010000011.1, read on the forward strand.
AGGGCGCGGCCAAGACCCTGGGCAGCTGCGGCGCCTGCCACCACAGCTCGCGCGGCGAGGGATCCAGCGAGTTCGGGAAAAAGCACGGTGGCAGCAACCCGTCGCGACGCTCGGCTTGCAACGTGTGCCATATCGCCACCCCCACCGACACCAGCAAGTGGCCCCATCAGTACACCTGGCGGGATAACGGGGGTGCCTGAGGGGTGCTCCGGGAGGTATTTCTCGGCTCTGGGTTCCGCCCTGGTAAAGATTTTATATATGCTTAATCAACTAAAATAAAACTTTTACTGTGCTAAAAGTGACATATAGGAATAAAAAGTCCTTAAAAAATAAAATTCAGATTGATTTCTTGCGCGCGGGCCCAATTTTCTGGTATAATTACCCCTGAAACGTCCTGCTGAATTACCATTTTGAGCCAGAGCGCCGGCGAACCCGAGGGATTCCCCCACCGGCCCCTGGCGGTGAAGATGCTAGCAACCTGACCCAAGGAGACGATGATGAAACTCAGAGCCGTGTTTGCCCTGACCCTGATGGCGCTGGTGTTGGTGCTGGCTGTCGGGTGCTCCCAGGAGCAGATCAACAACCCAGCGGTTACTTCCGGACAGGATGACCAGGGGGAGGCCGTGGTGCGCACGCCCGCGGAAAACCTCTCCGGGCTGCACACATCCGCCGATGCGATCGTTGCCGGCCACTATATCGTCCAGTTCGAGAACAGCGTGGCCGACGTCCAGGCCCGGATCTCGGAGCTGGAGGTCAAGTACGACCTCACCGTCGGCGCGCATTACGAGTACGCCATCAAGGGATTCCCCGTGCGGACCACCGAACAGGTGGCTCTGGCTCTGAACCAGGAACCCGACGTCAAGACCGTGGTGCCCGACCGCAGGTTGCAGGCCGCCGCCCAGACCCTTCCGACCGGCGTGGACCGCATCGACACCGAATTGAACCCGGTGGCGGCCATCGACGGCCAGCCTGGTGTTGTCGATGCCGACATCGCCATCCTCGATACCGGCCTGGATTTCAGCAGCAACCAGTTGAACGTCGTTGACGGTGTGAAGATCCTCGACGGTGTTTCCAGCCCCGACTTCCTGGACGATAACGGCCACGGCACCCATGTGGCCGGTATCGCCGCCGCCATCGACGATACCAAGCTCGTGGTCGGCGTGGCTCCGGGCGCCCGTCTGTGGGGCGTCAAGGTGCTGGATGCCGACGGCTCCGGCGTAGAGTCCGATGTCCTGTTCGGTCTGGACTGGATCATGGCCCGGGCGGCGGATATCGACATCGTCAACATGAGCTTCTCCGGCGTAGGGTACAGCGCTCCTTACCATGACGCGGTCGCCAGCTGCGTGGCCGCCGGTATGGTGGTCGTGGCCGCGGCCGGCAATGACGCCGCCGACATCTACGGCGCCGACGGTGTGCCGGGCACCGATGATGATATCGTGCCGGCCGCCTTCCCCGAGGTTGCAGCCATCAGCGCCTACGGCGATTCGGACGGTTTGCCCCTGGGCAAGGGGCCAGCCACCAGCGACGGCCACGATGATATTTTCGCCTCGTTCAGCAACTATTCCGGCAGCGTGGTCGCCAACAACCCCGTGTCATCCCCCGGCCTGGCCATCGACCTGACCATGCCCGGTGTGGATATCCTCTCGCTGATCCCCGGCGGGCAGACCTTCACCGCCAGCGGCACCAGCATGGCGGCCCCCCACGCCGCGGGCCTGTACGCCCTGTTCATCGCCCAGAACGGGCGCCCGACCACCGCGGCCGGCGTCTACGCCCTGCGCCAGGCCGTGATCGATGCGGCCGTGCCCCAGGATCATGTCATGGGCCTGGTCCAGGCCAACGATCCGGACGGAAATCCGGAGCCCCTGGGGTTCGCCTCCCTGGACCGGATGATCGGTGATATCGCCGTGGCGAACCTGAGCGGACCGGCTTCGGTGCTGCCCGGGGACACCATGGTCCTGGACGTGACCCTGGTCAACAACGGCCCCTCGGATGTGACCACCCCGTTCAACGCCTGGATCTATATCGAGGAAAACGGATTCGAACTGGCGCGCAAGACCGTCCCCGGCCTGGGAAGCGGCGCGGGCGTTTCCCGCCAGATCCGGTTCAACGTTCCCGCCAGCGTGCTGTCCAAGGTGGCGGCAGGTGTCTACACCATCGTGTGCACCAATGACCACTACGACATCTATCCGGAGAACAACACCGCGAGCATCAACGTGGTGCTGCTGGCCTCGGCGGATCTGGGCAGCGTGTTCATCGACGCCACCCCCGACTCCATCAACGCCGCCTGGTCCCTGCTGACGCCCCAGTCCTATACCCTGACCGGGTACGGGGACTACAGCTTCTCCGACATGGTGCCCGGCGACTACACCCTGACCTGGAACGATGTGCCCGGCTGGAGGGCGCCCGATCCCCAGACCCTGACCCTCCAGGGCGGCAGCATCATCACTTTCGACGGCGTGTTCGGGCCGGCTCCCGGGGCCATCGTCATCGATTCCGAGCCGAATACCCTCGATGCCCCGTGGTCGGTGGCCGGTCCCGATAGCTTCTTCGTGAGCTCGACCGGGGACACCACCCTGACGGAACTCGCCGCGGGTGATTACACCGTGACCTGGGGTCAGATCGTGGGCTACCAGACCCCCTCACCGGAAACCCAGTTCGTCGGCAGTGGCGACGTGATCACCTTCTTCGCCGAGTATGTCAAGCTGCCCGGCACGATCCACGTCAACGCTGAGCCCGACAGCATCAACGCCACCTGGACCCTGGCCGGGCCCGACGAATACGAGTACAGCGGCCAGGGAGACGAAACCCTCCCCAACCTGGAGCCGGGTTCTTACACGATTATCTGGAATCCGGTGTCAGGGTATGACCTGCCCAGCCCGGCCCAGGAACTAAAACCCCTGGCCGCGGGCGGCGAGATCACCTTCGAGGGCAACTACAGGTTGTCCGTGGGGGATGTCTTCATCGACGTGAGCCCTGATGAGATCAACGCCCCCTGGACCCTGACCACGGCCTTCGGTGACACGGTCACCGGAACGGGTGACCAGTTGTTGAAGGACGTCCGGGCCGGCAGCGTGACCATCACCTGGGGTGAAGTCTCCGGGTACATCACACCCGACCCGGAAACCCAGAACCTGGTCACCGGCGCCACCGTCACCTTCGCCGCGACGTATTTCGCCGCGACCAGCGAGGCCATCGGGATCTACTTCGACACCGACGCCACCCAGACCTGCACCGATGCGGCCTTCCTGTCGCATGTGCCGGCCTACATCATCTACACCGATCCCAGCATCTCCACGACCCGTGGGTTCGAGTGCGGGTTCGATCTGAGCCGCGCCGGCGGTGAGACCTTCAACACCTCGGTCAGCATCAGCTACCCGCTGGATGCAGTGGATGTCGGCGTGAGCTCACCTGCAGACGGATCCTACAACTACATAACCGGTTATAGCGATCCCATGCCGACTACCGCGACGACGATCATGGGCACCTTCGACATCTTCGTCCTGGAGATGGAGACGGTTACCATGACCATGCGCGCGGCGGATCCCTCATCCAGCGCGAATGACCTGCCCATGGTCATGCTGGATGACTTCTCGCTGATTGATATGCAGATCGCCACGCCCACCGATACCCTGGCCCAGTCCGGGGAATGCGGAGGGAAGTCC
>JANTFX010000012.1 GCA_024763215.1 Candidatus Krumholzibacteriia bacterium
CCGTCGACGGCATGCTGCAGTGGTCCCACGATTACTTCGCCTCCGGCTGGGCCATGGATGAGAAGACCGGAGCCATCGATTTCTGGGAACGCATCGACAACCGCAACGTGCTCAAGGGCGACCTGCTGGTCACGGTGCTGGACCCGGTCGACGGGATCCTGGGGCAGGACGTCCTGGGCGATCCCATCGGCGTGGACAAGCCCAAGGCGGCCAAGATCCGCTGCGGCAAGGGGGTCAACCAGGAGCAGGCCGAAGCGGGCCTGGCCGTCTACGCCTCCCGCCACGGCAAGATCCGCTTCAACGACGGCACCGTGGCCGTGGATGACGTCATCGTCGTCAAGGGCGACGTGAGCCTGGAGACCGGCAACCTCCACCACAACGGCACCATCGTCGTCGAGGGCGACGTGCGCGAGGGCGCCACCATCCGGACCGAGGGCGACCTCGAGGTCAAGGGGTTGCTCGAACCCTGCGACATCACCGCCGGCGGCAGCGTGACCGTGGGCGGGGGGATCATCGGCGACGAAGACCACGTGATCAGGGCGGGCGGCCACGTGCAGGCCCGCTACATCCGGCAGGCCGTGATCATCGCCGAGGGTGACGTGATGGTGGTCCGGGAAATCAACCACGCGGACATCACAACCCGCGGCAAGGTGGACGTGTCCCAGGGCCGCATCGCCGGGGGCAGGACCCTGGCTCGCAAGGGTATCTTCGTGGCCGAGGCCGGAGCCGGCGGCAGCACCTGCACCGAGCTGATCACCGGGGTGGACGTGCTGCTCCAGGAAAATCTCAAGGAATTGCGGGACCGCATGGCCAGGATCGAGGCCGCCCGCGACAAGATCCAGGCCGCCGTGCAGGAATTCGAATGCGACGAGGAGAACCTGTCCGCAGCCCAGGCCCGGCTGCTATCCGGGTTGCGGGACAAGATCAAGACTCTGGAGCAGGCTCTGCGGGAGGAACAGGCCAGAGAGAAGGAGATGACGGACCGGGCCCGGCGCAAGGCCCACCTGGAGATCGAGATCTACAAGGAAGTGCGCTCGGGCACCGTCATCCAGCTCGGCAAGCGCAAGCTGCGCGTGCGCACCTCCGTCTACAAGCCCCGGATCGCCCGCTTGCGTCGCAACAGCGTCATGGTCCTGCCCATGGCCGAGGACGGCACCGTCGAGGACCCGGAAACCGAGACCGAGGGCCAGGAGGTTCAGCCGGCGGAGCCGCCCACGGTATAGCCGAGCTTTTCCACCGCCTGCGCCGCCAGGGCCGCATCCAGGTCCCGTCCCTCGACCACCGCCCGCCCTTCATCCAGCATGACCCGGCAACTTTCGACTCCCGGCAGGGCGCGCAAGGCGTTTTCCACGCTTGCTGCGCAGTGGCTGCAGCGCATGCCCGTGATCTTCAGCTCCAGGCGACCGGAGGCGGACGAGCCGGCGTCGCAGGCTCCGTCGCAGCAAGACTCCTGGTGCCCGCGGCGGTACCAGCTCCAGGCCAGGACCGCCACCAGCAACACCGCCCACAGATGGCCCGGCCAGCCCACCGCGTGGTGCGCCTGCGGAGACCCTGCCAGAAACGGCAGGGCCAGAGAGGCCCTGGGCAACAGCCAGTCCAGGGCCAGGCCGCAGCCGAAGGCGCTGACCGCCACGGTGCCCAGATAGGCGGCCGCGGCGCGGCGGCCCAGGATCCTGTTGACCGTGGTCAGGGCCGCGGCGTTGGTGGCCGGGCCGGCGATCAGGAAGGCCAGGGCGGCTCCCGGGCTGGCGCCCAGGTAGATGAAGCTCGCGGCGATGGGCACGCTGCCGGTGGCGCACACGTAAAGGGGGATGCCCACCAGCATCATGACCAGGATGGCCGCCGGCCCCTGGCCCAGGTAGTTCTGCAGGAAATCGGCGGGCACCAGGGCACCCAGAAGGCCGGCCAGGATCAGCCCCATGACCAGGGCGCGGCCGATATCCCCGGGCAGGGTCTCCAGACCGTAAGACAGCGCGGACCTGAGCCTGGCTCCGAGGCCCTGCGGCCTCGGGCCCGCCGGCTGCTGCGGGGCCAGCCGGTGCTCATCCGGGTCCAGCGCCTGCACGGTCAATCCCCCGAGCAGGCCCGTGATCAGGGCCGCCACGGGCCGGAACACGGCGAAGAACGGCCCCAGCAGGGTCCAGGTCACCAGCACCGAATCCACGCCGGTCTGGGGCGTCGAGAGCAGGAACGCGGTGGTGGCCGCCCGGCTGGCGCCGTGGCTGCGCAGCGAGGCGCCCACCGGCAGCACACCGCAGGAACACAGGGGCAAAGGGATGCCCAGCAGGGCGGCCTTGAAGACCGGACCCGGCCCATGGCCCCCCAGATGGCGTTCCATCCATACGGCGGAGATGAAGACCGACAACAAGCCGGCCACCAGGAAGCCCAGCAACAGGTAGGGCGCCATCTGGGCGGTGATCAGCCAGGTCTGCCAGGCGATGTTTTGCAGCAATTCCCACATGAGGTCACGGTCCCGCAGGGGTGGATGGTCGTCGATGCGGGACAAGATAGGTCAGCATTCGCCGACCCGAAAGGCACGCGCTCACCAGTAGTAGTAGATGCCGACCTGGGGCACCAGCTTGGTCTCGTCATGGTTGGCGTCGTGGACGAAATCGGCCTCGAACTGCAACGACCAGCGCTGGCCCTGGAGGAATTCGACCCCCACGCCGCCGCCGGTGTTCCAGCCCTCCTCCAGGTTCCAGACCTCGGGATCGCCCCCGCCGACCTTCTCCTTGTGGTAAAAGTAGGCCGCGCCGCCGGTCACGTACAGGCGCAGGCGCTGATCCTGCCGCAGGATGTAATCGAGCTGGAAACCGGTGTTGTGGTGCTTGTTGTCCGCCGTGTGCCACACCCCGCCGGCCACCTGAAGGTACAGGTACCACGTCAGGGGGTAGCGGAAGGCCAGGCCATGCCCGCCCAGCTTGCCGAAGTGGGCCCCGAGGGCGCCGGCCATGGTGTCGGTGGTGCGGTTCCAGTCGCCGCCCGGGCCGTACTGGGCGCAGGCGGGGCCGGCGGTCACAGCCGGCAACAAGACGGCCATGACGATCAACAGCAAAACGGCGGTGAATATGCGGCGCATGGTTCCCTCCTGTCCGCGCACATGGGCGGACCTGGCTCAGATCCTTCTGATCGGGGCGCCCATTGTGCCTGAAACCCGAAGTTTTTTCCAGCACCTTTCCGGTCTGGGCGCAAGCGGCGGCATCTGGTAACCTGCCACGCGGTTCACCCCCCCGATCAACCAAAGGACGCCCATCATGCCTGCCACCCTGATCGCGCCGACCAATGCCTGGGCCGTCTGGACCATCCTGCTGGCCGCCGCCGCCTGCGGCCTGCTGGGCGAGCGCACGCCGTGGGGCCGCCGCCTCTCGGGCGTGATCCTGACCATGGGCGTAACCTTCGCCCTGTCCAACCTGGGCGTGATCCCCTCGGACGGGGTGCCGGCCTATGACGTGGTGTGGGGCTATCTGGTCCCGCTGGCCATCCCCCTGCTGCTGCTGCGCGCGGACCTGCGGCGCATCCTGCGCGAGGCCGGACCGACGCTGATCGCTTATGCCGTCGGCGCCGTGGGCACGGTCATCGGCACCATCACGGCGTTCCACATCGTGCCGCTGGGTCCGGAGGGCTGGAAACTGGCGAGCATCTTCTCGGCCACCTACATCGGCGGGTCCATGAACTACGCCGCGGCCGCCGAGGCGGTGGGCCTGCACAGCGGCGACCTGCTGAGCGCGGGCGTGGCGGCGGACAACCTGGTGATGGCCCTGTACTTCCTGGTGCTGTTCGCCCTGCCCGGGATCGGCTGGCTGCGCGCCCGCTACCGGCGGCGCACGCCGCAGGCCGCAGGCCCGGATCCGGATGCGGTGGGCGCCGCGATCCCGGACCCCGGGGCCGCTCTGCCCCGCTTTCCCGAGATCGGCCGCAGCACCCTGGCGCTGGCCCTGGCCGCGGGGCTGTGCTGGGCCGGATACGGCATCGCCGCGGCCGCCGGCTGGCATGGCGGCGGCATCCTGGTGACCACCGCCCTGACGGTCACCCTGGCCACTGCGATTCCCGGCCCCCTGCGAACCCTGGACGGCGCCGAGGTCATGGGCGCGTTCCTGATGCAGATCTTCTTCGCGGTGATCGGCGCCAGCGCCAACGTCGCCGTCGTCCTGCGCGTGGGCCCGCTGTTGTTCGCCTTCGCCGCGCTGATCCTGTTGATCCACCTGGTGTTCCTGCTTGGGGTGGGCCGCCTGCTGCGGCTGGATCTGGCCGAGCTGGTCATCGCCTCGAACGCCAACATGGGCGGGCCGACCACCGCCGCGGCCATGGCCGTGGCCCGCAAGTGGGACACCCTGGTGCTGCCGGCCATCCTTTGCGGCACCCTGGGCTACGCCGTGGCCACCTTCCTGGGCGTGGCCCTGGGGCACTGGTTGCGGTAGCGTTCCGGAGTTACCATGGCGTAAGAGATCCTAACCTTTTCGTCGGGAGGCCCAGCGTGAAAACCTTTCTGATCATCGGCGCGGTGCTGCTGATCCTGGCCGCAGGCGGCGGCCTCTACTACCGCTCCGTCTTCGCCGGCGGAGTCCAGGAGCCCGCCCAGCCCTCCCAGGGCAGCCTGTGGGACTTCCAGATCCGGAATCTGGCCGGCGAGGCCACCGATCTGTCCGCCTACGAGGGCAAGGTCGCCCTGGTGGTGAACACCGCCAGCAAGTGCGGGTTCACCCCGCAATACAAGGGGCTGCAGGCCCTGTACGAGAAGTACCGCGACCGGGGTCTGGTGGTCCTCGGCTTCCCGAGCAACGATTTCCGGCAGCAGGAGCCTGGCACGGCGGACGAGATCCGCAAGTTCTGCACCGTGAACTACGGTGTGACCTTCCCGCTGATGGCAAAGGTCAAGGTCACCGGGCCGGAAAAGTGCGCGGTCTACAAGTTCTTGACCGCGGGCGGCCTCAAGGAGCCCACCTGGAACTTCACCAAGTATCTGGTGGGGCGCGACGGCAAGGTCATCGCGCGGTACGCGCCGAAGGCCAAGCCGGATGACAAGGGGTTGCTGGAGGCGATCGAAAAGGCCCTGTCTACATCTTCAAAGCCCGCTGGATGAGCAACTGGGCCATATCGGCCTGCTCGCTGTAATTCGAAGCGGTTGCCAGCAGGTCCAGGGCCGCCTCCTTCTGCCCCAGTTCCAGGGCGCAGTACCCCTGCATCAGCCAGGCCCTGCCGTTGGCAGGCTGCAATTCGGCCAAGTGAGCGTATTCCTTGCGAGCTGAATTATAGTCCTTGCGCATGTAGTGGATATCGGCCAGCAAGGAGACCAACGTCGGCGTCTCCTCTCGGGCCAGCGCCTGCCGCAATGCGGCCTGGGCCTCGTCCAGCTCATGAGCGGCGATCAGAGAGGATACGAGCCGCTCGAACTGACGGGTTTCAGGCTTGTCTTCCATACCGGCCCGGTAGTGATTGGCCGCCAGGGCTGGCACTCCGGCCAGGGTGTAGAGATCTCCCAGTTGCCGCTGCTCATCCGGACGCAAGGGGCGCAGGAAGCCCACCAGGTTGAGAGCCACGGCCGCCGACCGGTAATCCGCAATCGCCACGGAATACTGGTACCTGAGGTACCACATGGTCGGATCCTCTGGAAAGAGGGCCTGCATCTCGTCCACCGCGGCGGCCACGGAAGCGGGCTTCTCGGTTCGCACCGCCGCCGCTACCAACCCCTGGTACCAGCGGAGCTGGGCGCTCGCGGGATTTTGATCGATCAGGTCTGAAAAAACCGCGGCGGCCGCACTGAAGTCACCCGCCTGGAGTCTGGCTGTCCCGCTGAAATACAGGACATCCACAGGTTTTTCGGGATCGACCGCATATCCGGTCGCGAAGGCCTCGGCGGCCTCTGCGTACCGCTCAAGCTTGTATGCTGCATCGGCCAACCCGTACCAGCCCTTGGCCAGATCCGGTTCCAGGGTCACGGCTCGCCGATAATGATCCAACGCCTCGGACATTCGCCCCAGGTCGGCCAACTCCTGCGCCAGGTGCAATTCCACCAGGTAGTGGTCCTGACCGCTGCCGACAAGGATTTCCACGGCCCGTTCGATGTTGCCGCGTCGCGCAAAGCCGGCGGCCCGCACCAACACCTTGCGCACCTTGCGCGGAGCGGACGCCAGGTCGTAGAGGTCGGCCTTCTCCATGGCCCGGTTCCGCGCGACGGGCGTGCCGGTCTCGGCGTGTTCAGCGGATGTCGCCGCGGTTTCCGCCATGCCCACGGCACCCAGCGACACCATCACCACCAGGACGCAACCTGCCAGGATATTCTTGGTTCTCCGTGCTTGGATCATAATCTCCCTCGCCTCAATTCAAGTTGAACCGGATGGTTGTCACCACCCAGGACGCCACGTTCTGGCCCCCGATCTGGCCCGGTTGGAAACGCCAGCGCACCAGGGAGCGCCTGACCACCTCCTCGAACCGTCCCTGTGGTTGGGCCTTCAGGATGTTGATATTGCCGACACTGCCGTCTTCCCGGACCATGAATTTGACCGCCACGTATCCCTCGATGCCCATCTCTCGCGCCCGGTAGGGATAATCGGGCTGTACCCGGGCGATGGTCTGGGGCGCACGGTCCAGGTCCGCAGAATCGAAGATGAAGTCATCCCGGGCGCCTCCCATTTCCTGGCCCGCCAGATCGATCTGCACAGCCAAACCATCCAACGCCGGACCCGTGACCGCGGGCTGCACCAGGGCCGGAGCGAAATCCGGACGCTCCGGCTGTGGAGTCGGAGGCTCGGGCTCCTGGACCTCTTCCTGCTGCGGCGGTTCGGGGGGCTGGAGGGACACCAGGCTGACGCCCACCGGTTCGGTGATGTCCTGCGGCGCACCGTGCTGCTCGGCCAGCAGCCCGGCCAGCAGGAAGACCATGGCGTTGGCCACCAGGGCCACTGCAAGGATTCCAGACCTGCGTACGGCCAGCGTCAGGGTCATTCCCCCGAAGCCTCCTGCTTGGCGGCCAGGCTGACGTTGCCCGCACCGGCCAGCCGGCACTGATCCATGACCCCTACCACCACACCTGTCTCGCTGGCCTTGTCCGCCACCACCACAACCCCGCCCTCGGGATCCTCGGCCAAGGCTCTTTCAACCAGGCCGCGGACGCTGCGCATATCGACCTGCTTGCCCTCGAAATAGACATCCCCCCCGCTGGCCACCCCCACCATGATGCTGCCGCGTTCCTTGACCTCGGCCGTTGCGGCGGTCGAGCGCGAAACGTCGATGCCCGCCTCTTTGACAAAACTGGTGGTCACCACGAAGAAGATCAGCAGCAGAAAGACCATGTCCACCAAAGGCCCCATGTTGATGTCGACCTTGTCGCCGCCACCCCGGACCGATCCGCGCACGTTGATCATGGCACCGTCACCTTTCTGGTTTCACCCGCGCCTTCGCGCAGAAGCCGATCGAGGGCCACACTGAACTCATCGAGGGTGCAGGCCAGGCTGCGTGCCTTGCGCCACAGGGCGCCGTTGAGGAGCAGGCCCGGGATCGCCACCATCAGCCCAGCCTGGGTCGTGATCAGGGCCACAGAAATGCCCCCGGCCATGGCCTTGGCATTGCTGGTACCGAAGACCGAGATCACCTCGAAGGTCTGGATCATTCCCAGGACGGTGCCCAGCAGACCCAGCAGGGGAGCCACTGCCGCCAGCACAGTGATTACCGGTAGGCGGCTGGACAGATCCCGGCGGCGTTGGTCGGTCAGACAAGAAAGCAGGGCGCGGTCCACCGCTGTCACTCCCGCCCGGACGGCCAGAAAATCCTCCAGCAGGTAGCGCCGCAGGCCGTGGCCGTGCCCATTTGGGTGGGGAGTTCCATACACCAACAGGGCCGCCGCGTCGGTGATCGCGATATCAGCGCCCTGGTAGCGTGCGAACGCGCGGTACTTGTCGATGATCAGCCCCCACATGACCAGGGAGGTGGCCAGCAGGGGGACCATCACCCAGCCCCCCTGTTGCAGGTATTCCACGGTGGACCATATTCGCTCAGCCACCGATGGCCTCCCTTGCCTTCAGTTCCATTTCCGGATTGCGGTGCAGTTGGATAAGGTTTGCCATCTGAACGGCCTTCTCCTCCATCTGGTCGATGATGGCGCCGGACCGGCGCGAAAGGTAGGTGTGCAGGAGCATGATGGGAATGGCCACCGCCAGGCCCAGCTCGGTGGTCACCAGGGCCTCGCTGATGCCCCCGGACATGAGCTTGGGGTCCCCGGTGCCGAACAGGGTGATGACCCGGAAGGTATTGATCATGCCGGTCACCGTGCCCAGCAACCCCAGCAGGGGCGCCACCGCCCCCAGCACCGCCAGGGCCGACAATCCCCTCTCGACCCGCGGCAGCTGGTGCAGGATCGACTCCTGCAGGACATTCTCGACTGTTTCCCGATCCCGGTCCCGCACCCCGAGTCCCGCCCTGATGACGGCGATAACCGGGCTGCCGTTGCGGCCATTGCGGGCCACGTAATCCTCCGCCCCCCCCCAGTCGCCCCGGGCAACCAGGCCGTTGACCTCGCCCATGAAACGGTCGGTGTTGGAGTGAACGCGTTGCAGGAAGACCGCCCGGGAAATGACGATCACCAGGGCGATGACGGCCAACCCCAGGATGGGCCAGACGATGGGGCCGCCGGCCTCCAACTGTTCCCGGAAGGAAGTCTGCTGGGTGATCTGGGCCAGGGCGTTGCCGCCGGACATGTCCAGGGGCACACGCGCCGTCCGGCCTGCGAAATAAGCCTTGAGGTCCCGACCCCAGCCGCCTCGCGGTAGGGTGGACAGGGCTACCAGTTCCTTGCCCTCGGGCATGTAACGCAGGAAGCCTGTCTCCTGCGGGGTCTGGTAGGCCGCGGAAAACTTGCCGAGAGTCAGGACCGAGGCGGTTACCTTCTCACCATCGCGGCCGATGATCCCGGACTCCTGCATCCGTACCTGGCCCGAAAGCCTGATCTCCTCGAACAGCGACGCCGCCATGCCGGAGATGTCGTTGATGTCAGGGAAGTACCCTTGGTCCAGCAGATGCCCCACGCGCTCGGCACGCCCGGGAGCGAAGGCCGTGAAGGGGGAATCCACCAGGATGGTTTCCACATCGCGGGCGGCGACCCGCACGTTGCCGCTGATTTCCCTGGTATCCAGTTCCTGCCGGGTCCACTGCTGCTGGAGATCCTCCCGGCGGGCGGTCTTCTGCTCGATGCGGGAGTTCATGGCGGCCAGCCTGTCTTCCAGATCCTTCTGCTTCCGCTCCAGGGCTATGACCGCGTCTGTGAAGCTGTCGCGATCGGCCTTGATCGCCGCCTCCTTTCCCCGGGCCTTGCGCCTCTGCTCCTCCTTCATCTGTTCAGCCTTGCGATAGGCTTCCCTCAAATCCTGGGCCGGACAGACCGCAGGAGCCGAGATCACGATCACCGCCACGAGCCAGGCGGCCTTCAGCAAGGACATCCTCTTCATCGGGTTATCCTCCCCAGCGGCAGAGAGATCAGTTCCGTGGGCCGGACGTGTGCGGCCATGTCGAAAGCGCGGTTGACGGCCCGCCGTTCTCCTCCGGGCAGCGGGATCCACTGTGCGGTCGCTGGGTCCCAGGTGCCGAATTCCTTCTTGTCGGGCGTTCTCCAGAACGTGACCAGCCGTCCGATGCGCAGGATATCGGCGTGGATGTTTCGAGGTCCCACGGCAATGTTCCCGGCGGTGACCTCGACCGTCTCGCCGTACCTGGCCTCGATGATCATCGCCTCCAGCAATCTGCGCAGCTTCTCCGCGGCGGGAACATCGTCCCGGGCGTTGAGGCTCTCGAGCATTTCCAACCTCCCCTGCCGCTCTTCCTGCAGGAACGGCAGGTCCGCCGCGACCACCGCCTCAAGCCGGCCGAGCACGGCGTCGAGAGTGTCCTGGATGGCGACCTGCAGCCTGCCGGCCTCGACCAGACGACGGGAGTATTCGGCGATGTCCCCGTCCAATTCCTCCTCGACATTACCCTGCAGGCGCAGCCGCTCGGAAAGCCAGGCGATGTTGGCCTGGGCGGACTTGTACCGGACCTCCAGGGATTCCTTCTCCTTTGCCCATCTGTCCAGTTCGCCCTGAGCTTTGCTGGCGGTCTCCACCGCCTCGGTCACCGGTTTTTCAAGGGATCCAGGGGCCTGCGCGAATCCTACTCCGGTCCAAACCAGTGCCAGGAAAAACACCATCCCAGTGGCAACAAGTCTCATTTCCTGTCTCTTTTCTGAAGGTACATACGGGGGCACCGACTCACCGCAAAAGCTACACCGCTCAGGTTAGGGATCGGTTAGGGCACAGCGAAAAATCCGTAAGGGACGAGCCGGGCCGGATGCGAACAGCCGCCGCACATCCCTGTGCGGCGGCCGCTTCCAGGAGCAAGCCCCATCTATGTAAAAACTACTTCACCATCTGCATCTTGCCGGTCATTTCGTAACCGACGCCGACCAAGCGGTAGAAGTAGGTTCCGCTGGACAGCCCCTGGCCGTCAAAGCGCAGGCTGTGCTCACCGGCGGACATCTCCTTGTCCGCCAGGGTGGCAACCCGGTGGCCACGCAGGTTGAACACCGTCACGGTCACATGGCCCTTGCGGGGGTTGGTGAACCTGATGCTGGTGCTGGGATTGAACGGATTGGGATAGTTGTCGGCCTGGACCTGGAGGGCCGGGATGACTTCCACCGCGGAGACTGCGGCGTAGTCGCTGTTCTGGGGATCGAAGTTGGTCCAATTGGCCGTCCATTGCTGCGACATGGGCAAGGCCGGGTCGAAGGCCCCGCGGTAGCTCACAGGGGTGAACAGAGGATCCTGCAGGTAGCCGTCGCTGAAGTCGGCCGAACCGATCAGTTCGCTACCGGCAGCGGGGACGGCGTCGGGGTTGTTCAGGTTCATGGGATAGGCCGCGCCGATCAGCAGGTCGCTGAAGGACCGCGGAGCGGTGCCGGTGTTGTTGTAGGCCGGACGATCGTACCAGGTGGCCACGTCGGCCCACTTGTTGGTCTCGTGGACGATGCCGGGAGAAACCTCGACAACCGCCTGCAGACTCAGGTTGCGTACGCGCAGGGTGTCGTTCCAGGCGTCGTCCTGGGTTGCGGCATCGCGGATGGACATGCCCTTTGGATAACCCGCGATAACCGAGTTGAAGATGCTGGTGCGGGTCGATCGGCGCAGCGTCGCCGAAGTCCCGAACTTGTTGCCCGTCACAAGGCTGTCCCGGGTGGCCAGGGGGCCGCAAAGGGTCACGTTGCTGAAGATGGGCCAGGTGCGGGGCTCGGCCAGGGTGCCGGAGCCGTCGTTGTCCGACTCAAAACCGTTGCTGGTCCCATTGGGGTCCCATTTTTCCGGGTCGCGCAGGCCAAACAGGAACTGCAACTTGCCCTGGAATCCGAAATCGGTGTCGAACTCGTCATCGGTCCCGCCGAAGGCCACCAGGTGGTGGGGATTCACAGTGCCGCCGAACCACTCGTAGCTGTCGTCGAAGGAATAGCTGACCTGGACGTGATGGATCTCGGTGGCGTCGCCGACGCCGCCGCTGGTCAGGCCGTTGATCTCGTTATCCAGCTGGAAACGGTAGCCGGGGAACTCGATGCGCACGTATTTGAACACGCCGGAATCGTCGTGGGGATCGGTACCGCCGAAGGTGCCCTCGATGATACCGCCCTCGATCAGGGGGTTGGCCTGGTTCACCGGAGCACGACCCAGGATCACCACGCCGCCCCAGTCACCGGGATTGCGCTGGCCGGCGGGCTGGCCGCTGGTGAAGACCACCGGGGATGTCTCGGTGCCGGTGGCATAGACCTGGCCGCCGGGCTGGATAACCAGGGTCGCGCCGAAAACACCCTGGATGACGGTGCCAGCGGGGATGTTGATGACACTCCCGTCCGTGACGTAGTACAGGCCGTGCAGGGTGTAGAGCGTATCCGGGCTGAGGGTCCGCACGCCGGACTGGTGGAAAGGCGCCAGGGGGTCGAGGGGATCGATGGTGCCGAGATCGGCGCTGCCCACCCAGGCGGCCGCGGGCAGGGCCACGGCCAGGGCAACCAGACCCGTCAGGATTGCGGTCAATCGCTTGCTCATGGGAATTATCCTCCGTTGCTGCTGTGAATCGCGGGGGCGGCCTGCCCCATCGGCAGACCGCCCCGGAACCTTCTCACCTGCTACGTGAGACTGGCCACGGGGCCAGGTGTCAAGTGTTGGACGAAGCGCAGTGGAAAGGTCTGGGGTGAATCGCCGAAAGGGTCCCCGGGCGGGTAATTCGCAGTTTTGCCACGCTGCTCGTTCATCATACCCGCCCGGGGAGTCCCAAATCGGTCGTTCACCTAGTCACGCCGGCCACCGGGATGAGGCGGAACCCGGGCCATGGGAAAACATGTTCCATCGGGATCGCCCATGTCCGCTCCGGCCCACGGGGCCAGCCGTGACGCGCAGAATGGTAGCAGTGCCGTGTTACCTGACCGCGAGCAGTGCGTTTGGTTTGGGTGAGGGTTTGATTCGTCCGGCATGAAGCAGGGGTTCAGGAAGAGTAAACAACGCCCCGTGCCCGGTCAGAAACGGTAATTCACCGAGGCGCTTAACACGGATCCCGTTGCCACCCGGGAGTAGTCGTAGGGAGCCTGCTCCGGCCCGCTGGTCCGGCGGATGTCCTGCCCCAGGACATCCTTGGCGCCGATCTTCAACTTCACCCCGGGAGCCAATCGTTGCGCCACCAGGACGTCAAGACGGTCCCGTGGTTCCAGGTAGATGGCCGTGATGGCGCTGTCGCCCACCTTGTCGAGGTTTCGCCCGACCCTGTTGAAAAAAAGATTCACCGAAGTTCCCCGGCCCGGATCGTCGTAGTGCAGCCCGGCATTGACGACCCAGGGTGCCTGCCCCTGCAAGGGGCGGGTCTTGTCCTTGCCGTCGAAAAGGTCGCGATAGTCCACGCTGGACCATACCCGTGTGTAGTTGAGCGAAACGGTGAGGCCCGCCGGCAGAAGCAAACCCTCCAGGGCGCGCCGGACTTCGAGCTCGAACCCG
This sequence comes from Candidatus Krumholzibacteriia bacterium, assembly GCA_024763215.1. Classification (GTDB taxonomy): domain Bacteria; phylum Krumholzibacteriota; class Krumholzibacteriia; order LZORAL124-64-63; family LZORAL124-64-63; genus JAHJTW01. The sequence continues at coordinate 12,993 of JANTFX010000012.1, forward strand.
TAGTTGCGCCCCGAAGGAGAATTTGTCCAGGACAGCACGGGCCTGTCCGGCGCAGGATAGACCCTCTGTTCGATGGCGTCGTGAAATTTCTTGTAGAATAAGCTGGCTGCCATCACCTGACCGGTCTCGGGAAAGAATTCAAGGCGGAAATCGTAGTTGTCGATCAGGGCGCGCTTGAGATCGGGATTTCCCAACTCGTTCTGGAAGGTCTTGAAATTGCGCCGATTGACAGGAGCCAGCTCCCGAAATTCCGGCCGGTTGATGGACTTGTAGTAGCCCAGCCGCACATTGGTCCGCTCGTCGTACATCCAGGTCAGATTCAGCGAAGGCAAAGGATCCCGTTCCGCGACCCTGGCGCTGTCGGGCCGGTCCAGAAACTTGTCCTGCCAGGCCCGCACGAACAGATTCCCGTCCTCAAGTCGCACCCCGCCGGTCAGGCGCAGGTTCTCCCCCAGCAGCGAGAGGGGGACATCGGCCATGAGGTATACCGACCACAGATCCAATGCCCCGTCATAGCGGCCGCTGTTGCTGCGGTCGGTCTGGAGATTGAAGCCGTGGCCCCGGATGTCCAGGGTGTCGTTGAAGTTCTCCTGCCGGAATATCTCTTCCGGAGGCAGCAGGCCCAGGGCGAAGCTCTGGTATGCGAAGGTATAGGCCGCATACCAGGCTTCCATCTCGAAGGACCGGGAACGGTGCTCCCGCGCGACCCCCGTCTTGAAGCGCAGCACATGGTCAACGTCCTCGGGGTCCTCGCTGGGCGTCCACGTCACGTCAGCACGGTAGCCCCGGCGCAACTGATCCAGCCAGGCCCAGGTGCGCAGGTTGTCGTCCATGATGGGCGTTTCCGGATCGTCGATGTTGTACTCGAGGAAACGGCGGTCCGGTTCGGTGGCGTGGGATTCCCCGTAGAAGGCGTTCCAGTCAACCTCGAAACCGCTGCCTGGGCCAGGCAGGATATGGCTGCCGTCGATCTTGTTCAGGAACTGGTACCGCTCCTGCCAGTCCAGGCTCCGCCACCGGAAGAGCTTGTCCGAATCCTCGCCCTGCAGGGTGGTGATGATGTTGTCGGCGCTGCGCGTGTAGAAGTTGTTCAGGCCGATGCGGTGGTTCCCGTTGAACCGGTAGAACATGTTGGCCAGACCACCCCACAGAACCTGGGTGTGGCTGCTTCTGAAATCACCGGTTTTGGTCTGCCCGCCGTAGGTGGGATCGGCCTTGCGACTTTCGCTGCCGTCCTCGCGGTCGTAGTCGTTGCGGTAGGTCACAGCAGCCATGTAACCCAGGTTTCCGCCCAGCAGGGAGGTGCTGCCGCCGTGTGCCGCATGCCAGGAATACTTCACCGGAGCCGAACCCTCGCGAATACCCCACCGGTTGGGCAGGGCCCGGGCCAGGTCGTTGCCCGTCAAGCCGGCGGGAAAGGCACGGTGTCCGTCGTCCAGCCCCAGCCACTCCCGGGAACCGGGGTCGGTTTCCTCGAAATATGGTTTCCCCGTGGTGCCGTCGGTCCGGCCGGCCCCGAATCCCACCGCCGTCGTGGCCTGATCGGGAAATTCCAGGGTGTTGATCCGGACAAGTCCCCCGCTGAAGTCCCCAGGCATATCGGGGGTGGAGGTCTTGATCACGCTGACGTTTGCCAGCAGGCTGGAGGGGACCATGTCGAAATTGAAGCTCTTACGATCCTGGTCGATGTTGGTACCGGTCATGGTCACGCCGTTGATCTCGGTGACGTTGTAGCGGTCGGTGACCCCCCGCACGAAAACGTACTTGCCGCCGCGAACCGTCAGGCCGGGTACGCGTTTGAGGGCGTCGCCGGAGGTTCCGTCGGGGGTGCGGCTGATCTGAGCCGCGCTGATCGCGTCCCCAACGACCCCGGCTGCCTTCCGGCTGGCCAGCAGGGCGGACTCGGTGGACAGGACCCTGCTCGCCGAGACCACCATGTCGTCGGCCGCATAGGCCTGGAAGCTCTCCAGGGCCACCACGATGTGCTTGTCTCCGTCGGCAGGCACCGCGATTTCCGGCAGGAGCCTCGTGGTGTAACCAAGGTAGGTCAGGCGCAGGCGATAGGATCCCGCAGCCAAGCCCGTGAAGGATACTTTCCCCTCCAGGTCCGTGGCCGCCTTGCGGCCCAGGCCCACCAGGACCGCATCCACCCCGATCAGGGGCTCGCCTGAATCCGCATCGGTCACAGCCACGGTCAGTGAACCCGCGAGGACGGCTGCCGCGCCTCCTGTGCAGAGAACGGCAGCAAGCAGGAAGATCAAAGCCAACGAAGATCCGCGGTATCCCATGGCATAAACCTTGTGGTCCGAAGCGGTTGGTAAACATGAACACACCGCCGGAACCATATACGGATCATGTCAAGAAGGTGTAAGAACCATGAAAAAAGGGTGTTAACCCGGAAGGCCAAATAAAAGAACCGCCGGTGGAATCCTTTCCGCCGGCGGTCCTCTGTGGCAATCCGTTGCCTGATGGGAGCTCCGTCTGACCCTGGGGCCGACGGCCGGGCTCAGGAGCAGCCCGTGGTCGCCCCGCAGTTGTGGCACTTGTAACAGGAGCCGTTGCGCACGGTCACCGACCCGCACTCGGGGCAGGGCGGCGCATCGGCCTGCTGCTGGAACACCGTGTGCTCCTTCTCGTCCAGGGTGATACGGCTGTGGGCGCTGCCGCCCGCGGCGGCCATGGCCTTCAATCCGGCGGCCTCCTTGGCGGCCAGGCCCAGGGCGGCTTCGGTCGCATCGGCCACGCCGTCCTCCTGGGTCCCGTCCGCATCCCCGAGGTGCTCCCCGAACTTCAGATCCATCCAGCGGAAGATGTAGTCCATCACCGACTTGGCAATGGGGATCTCCTTGTTGTTGGTGAAGCCGCTGGGCTCGAAACGCGCGTGGCTGAACTTGTTGACCAGCACCTTCAACGGCACCCCGTACTGCAGCATGATCGAGACGCTGGTGGCGAAGCTGTCCATCAGCCCGCTGACCACCGAACCCTCCTTGGCCATGCTGATGAACATCTCGCCCGGCTTGCCGTTGGGGTAGCAGCCCACGGTCAGATAACCCTCGTGCCCGCTGATGGAGAACTTGTGGGTGATGGCCTGCCGCTCGTCCGGCAGCCGCACCCGCTTGGGTTTGGGCGGAGCGTCGTGGGAGTCATCCGCCTGGGCCTGCTGCTTCTTGCCGGTGTTCAAGGGTTGCAGGCGCTTGCTGCCGTCGCGGTAGATGGCCACGGCCTTCAGGCCCATCTTCCAGGCCTCCATATAGGTCTGGGTGATCTCCTCGACGGTGGCCTCATGCGGCAGGTTCACCGTCTTGCTGATCGCCCCGGAAATGAACGGCTGCACCGCGGCCATCATGCGCAGGTGCCCCATGTAATGGATGGAGCGCTCACCGCCGGCGGGCCGGAAGGCGCAGTCAAACACCGGCAGATGTTCCTCCTTCAGGTGCGGCGCGCCCTCGATGGTCTCCTCGCGGCTGATGTGGTCGATGATGTCGGCGATCTGGTCCTGCGCGTAGCCGAGGCGTTCCAGGGCGTCGGGCACGGTGTGGTTGACGATCTTCATCAGGCCGCCGTCCACGGTCTTCTTGTACTTGACCAGGGCGATGTCCGGCTCCACACCGGTCGTGTCGCAATCCATCATGAAGCCGATGGTTCCGGTCGGCGCCAGCACGGTGACCTGGGCGTTGCGGTAGCCGAAATCATGGCCCAGGGCGTAGGCCTGGCGCCAGGCGTTCTCTGCGTCCTCGAGCAGGTTCTCGGGCACGCGGTTGCGGTTGATGTTGTTCAGGGCGGCCCGGTGCTTGCGGATCACCTCCAGCATGGGCTCGCGGTTCTCCTGGAAACCGGCGAACGGCCCCATGCGGCTGGCGATCTCGGCGGAGGTCTGGTAGGCCTGGCCGCACATCAGGGCGGTGATGGCCGCGGCGTAGTCCCGGCCGGTGTTACTGTCGTAGGGCAGCCCGCGGTACATCAGCAGGGCGCCCAGGTTGGCGTAGCCCAGGCCCAGGGGGCGGAAGCGGTGGCTGCTGGCCTCGATCTCCGGCCTCGGGTAGCTGCTGTTGCCCACGATGATCTCCATGGCCAGGATCAGCAGGCGCACCGCGTAACGGAACGAGGCGACATCCAGTTCGCCCTGCTCGTCGACGAACTTCATGAGGTTCAGCGAGGCCAGGTTGCAGGCGGAGTTGTTCAGGAACATGTACTCGCTGCAGGGGTTGCTGGCGTGGATGCGGTCGGTGCCCTTGCAGGTGTGCCACTCGTTGATCGTGGTGTCGAACTGCATCCCCGGATCGCCGCAGACGTGGGTGCCCTCGGCGATCTTGCGCATCAGGTCGCGGGCACGGTAGGTGTCCATGGGGCGGCCGTCGGTCACCGCGCTGGTGGTCCACTCGCTGTCCTCCTCCACCGCACGCATGAAGTCGTTGCTGACGCGCACCGAGTTGTTGCTGTTCTGGAAGAAGATCGAGCTGTAGGCCTCGCCGCCGAAGGAGCCGTCGTAGCCCTGGTCCATCAGGGCCCAGGCCTTCTTCTCCTCCTTGACCTTGCACTCGATGAATTCCTCGATGTCCGGATGCTCGGCGTTGAGGATGACCATCTTGGCCGCGCGCCGGGTCTTGCCGCCGCTCTTGATCACGCCGGCGAAGGCGTCGAACCCGCGCATGAACGAGACCGGCCCGCTGGCCTGGCCCCCGGCCGAGAGGGTCTCGCGGCTGGAGCGCAGGGTCGAGAGGTTGCACCCGGCGCCGCTGCCGTACTTGAACAGGAGGCCCTCGGTCTTGGCCAGATCCAGGATCGAGGCCATGGAATCCTCGACGCTGTTGATGAAGCAGGCCGAGCACTGGGGCTTCTTCTCCACGCCCACGTTGAACCACACCGGCGAGTTGAAGGCGGCCAGCTGGTTGACCAGCACGTGCTTCAGCTCGGCGCGGAAAGCCTCGGCATCCTGGTCGGTGGCGAAGTAGCCGTCCTTGACGCCCCAGTCGGCGATGGTCTCGCTGACGCGGCTGATCAGCTGCCGCACCGACGTCTCCCGCTCGGGGGTGCCCATGCCGCCGCGGAAGTACTTGCTGACCACCACGTTGGTGGCCATGGGGCTCCACGCGCTGGGGATCTCGCAGTTCTCCTGCTTGAAGATCACCTCGCCCTTGTCGTTGGTGATCGCCGCGGTCCGCAGTTCCCACTCGATCTCATCGTAGGGGTCGACGCCCTCGGTGGTGTACCAGCGGGGGATGCTCAACCCCCGGTTGCGCGGGGAAGATTCCTGCTCGACGGCATCCTCGCTCTTGTCCAGAACCTCCGCCACCATATCCTGCATTGGCTCCTTGCCTGCGGCGCTGGTCCCCGCGTCTCCGAACAGGACCCCGTCGCCGGCGGCTTGCAGCTTTTCCTTGTTGATCTTGTCCGCCATGATCCGTCTCTCCTTAAGGTTCAGATCCATCTGAACACCCGTGTGGTGTCGTCTATGATCGTGCATGGTTCCCACTCCTGACGGCTAATCAGGAGTATAATACTATTGTTTTTTTCAGGGCCGCCCAAGCCGGGATTCGGGAGTCATCGAGGTCACCGAAAGCAAGGCTTCAGATGTTTAGGGTATCCGTTGCCTGTTTGATATCCCGTGCGGGGAATCCCCAATATATAGAGCTTTCCCGCGGCTGCCACCACATCCCGTAGTGGGATAAGCCGGACAATAAGAGGGAGCGCCCAGCCACTTCAAAGAAAAAATCGGGCACCTCGGGGCCTGGGGATGGGCCCGGTTGCCAAACCCCGTCAACGGCCATCCAAACTTGGATTTAGGCACCTGGAAGGGCCTTGAAAAAAACTGAAAAATCTCACGGAAAATTCACACGCCAACCCTGCGAGAAAATGTCCTACCCGCAGGTCCGGAATCAGGAAATCTGTAGGACGTTGATTTCAATGCAGATAGAATCCCGGCGATGGAAAACTGATTTTTCGGGTCAGGATTCCGCATCCTCAGGGGTGACAAGCACCAGCAGATCGCCCTGCCCGATGACCTGGCCGGCGGCCACGGCCACCTCGGCCACGGTGCCGGAAACGGCCGCTGCCAGCTCGGTTTCCATCTTCATGGACTCCATGATGACCAGCGGCTGCCCCTGGGAGACCTCATCGCCCACCTGCACCAGGACCTTGACGATCTTTCCGGGCATATCGGCGGTCAGGCGCGGCCCCGCGTCGCCGCCCACCCCGGCGGCATCCTCGTCAGGATCCGGCTTGGCGAAGATGCGCGTGCGCCCCTCGGAAAAAACCTCGCACCGGTCGGGGGTGACCAGGGCCGCGAAACGACGGCGGCCTGCGGGGGTATCCACCGACCAGAGGTCGCCGTCCCTGCGCACGACCCACGGCAGGTCATTGCCATCGACCGTCACCCGGTAGCCCTGTTCATGGCGGCGCACCGTCACCTGCACATCATCTTCACCCATGCGGAACAGCTTGGTCATCCTGGTCGCCTTTCTGGTGTTCTCAATCCAGCCCCCGCAGGCGGAAGCGCCCCACGGTATGCCATGGCCCGGCAAGGTGGCCGGCCGCCTCGCCGGCGCCCGCAGCCGCCGCCGGAACCTGCAGATGATCCGCCACCGCGGCCACGGCCAAGGCCAGCTCCCGGTCCGAGGCATCGGGCAGCCAACCGTCGAGATGCTCGCCCAGAAACCCGGTATGCAGGTCGCCCGCGGCGAAGGCGGGCACATCCAGGATGGCCAGCAGGTACTCCGTGTTGGTGGTCACGCCCAGCACTGCGTAATCCTTCAGCGCCCGACAGGCGCGCTCGATGGCCGCGCTGCGGTCGGGCCCGTGCACGCTCAGCTTGGCGATCATGGGATCGTAGTGCATGCTGACCTCGTCCCCCTGGCGCACGCCGCTGTCGATGCGCACGCCCGGGCCGGCCGGCTCGCGCACCACGCCCAGGACACCCAGGGAGGGCATGAAGCCGTGGGCGGGGTCCTCGGCGTAGATCCGGCATTCGATGGCATGGCCCTGCAGCCGGATATCCTCCTGCCGCCAGGGCAACCGGTGGCCCTCGGCCACCCGGATCTGCGCCCGCACCAGGTCCAGACCCGTGGCCAGCTCGGTCACCGGGTGTTCGACCTGTAGGCGGGTGTTCATCTCCAGGAAGTAGAAACTGCCGTCTTCATCCAGCAGGAACTCCACCGTGCCGGCGCCCTCGTAGTCCACCGCCGCGGCCGCGGCCACCGCCGCGGCGCCCATGCGCTCACGCAGCTCGGGGGTCAGGACCGCCGACGGGCACTCCTCGATGATCTTCTGGTGCCGCCGCTGGATGCTGCACTCGCGTTCGAACATGTGCACCTGGTGGCCGTGGCTGTCGCCGAAGATCTGGAACTCGATGTGGCGGGGGCGCTGGAGGTAGTGTTCGAGGTAGACGGTGCCGTTGCCGAAGGCCTTTTCCGCCTCGCGGGCAGCGCCCTCGCAGGCCGCCACCAGATCGTGTTCATCTTCCACCAGGCGCATGCCCTTGCCGCCGCCGCCGAAGGCGGCCTTGACCAGCAGGGGGAAGCCGACCTCGCGGCCCGCGGCCAGGACCTCCGCCTCCGGCCACAGCCCGTCGGCGTCGGGCTCAGGCAACAGCGCTCCGGGCACCACCGGTACGCCGGCCTTTTCCATGATGGCGCGCGCGGCGGTCTTCTCCCCCATGCTGGTCATGACCTCGGGCGAAGGGCCGATGAAGATCAGGCCGGCCTCGCCAACGGCCCGGGCGAAATCCGCGTTCTCGGCCAGGAAGCCGTAGCCGGGGTGGATGGCGTCGGCTTCGTGGCGCAAGGCCGCGTCGATGATGGCGCCTGTGCGCAGGTAGGACGCGGCCGGTTCCGCGGGCCCGAGCACCTCGTGCGCGTCTGCCATCTCCACGTGCAGGGCGCCGCGGTCGGCGTCCGAACACACCGCCACCGTGGCGATGCCCATCTCACGGCAGGCGCGGATCACCCGCACGGCGATCTCACCGCGGTTGGCCACGAGCACCCGGCCGATTGTCCGGGTCTCGGTCTTCTTCTTGCTTGTCATGCGTCGTCTTTCGTGTTGTCCGGGGGAAGTCGCCAAGGTTCCGCCGGCGCCCAGGGCGCGCCCTCGCGCGCCTGGAAGGCTTTCAGGGCCGCCTGGGCCTCCGGCGCGGTCCGCGCTTCGGCGATCATGCGCGCGGTGAACTCGGCGCTGCGGGCGTAGCCCAACGACTGGACGCCATCGACCAGGGCCTTGCACATGCCCAGCGCCGCGGGCCCGCAGGCCAGCACCGCGTTCACGGTTTCCTCCACGGCGGCGTCCAGGTCTTCAGCCAGGCGGTCGATCATTCCTACGCGAAGCGCTTGCTCGGCGTTGATGGGTTCGGCAGTCAGGAAGTACCGCCGCGCAACGGCGATGCCAATGCGATCGATAACCAGAGGCGAGATCACCCCCGGCACCAGGCCCAGCTTGGCCTCGGAGAACATGAACTTGGCCTCCGGCGCGGCCACCACCACGTCGCAAGCGGCGGCCAGTCCCACGCCGCCGCCGTAGCACGGCCCCTGCACCCGGGCGATCACCGGGGCGGGGCAGTTGCGGACGGAGCGGAACACCGCCCCCATCTCCAGGGCCGCGTCGAGGTTGGCCTGGAAATCGGCCGCGCCCAAGGCGCGCATCTCGTTCAGATCGGCGCCTGCGCAGAAGACCGCGCCGGTGCTGCGCAACACGATGGCATGGGGCCTGAACCGGCCGCCAGGCCCGATATCGGGATCGCTGGCCTCGGCCGGCAAAGGATCCCGATACGCGATCCCGTCCAGCACATCGCCCAGCTCCCGCAGCGTGGCCATGTCCAGGGCGTTGCGTTTTTCAGGATTGTCGAGCGTCAGCACCAGCACCCGGCCGGCGATGTCCTGCCTGATTGCCATGGTAAACCTTTCCCGGAATGGAAAACCGTGCTGCCGGGTCAAACATATATTCTACCATGGCACCGGGGCCAGATCATAATGCAATGTGGCTTCCGCGGGCTGGCACGCGGCTTTCAGTCCCCGGCGTGAAGAATCCAGGCCGCGCCCACCAACCTGCAGGGTCAGATCGAAAGTCTCGAAAAGGCTTTGGAAGGACCGATGAACAGCGCCATGAAGCTGCCCCTGCACGAAGCATTGGAGAAAATGAAGGAAGCGGAGCGGAAAGCTTCGCTTCCGATGCAGGTGGAAATCGTCAAGGCGGTTAACAAGATCTTGAAGCAGGAAGGTTTGGCCATCGGTGCTCCCGGAGCAAAAAAGGCCAAAGGGCATGGCGGTACCAGGAAAAGAATTGCTGGCACCGCAAGGGCGGAGGGCAATAATAGGACCTTTTACCGCACGTGCGGTACTTCCAGTCGCTCCAGACAAATTTCCTGACCAAAGCGCCCGGCCACAGCCTGGACCCCTGGGTGGCCGCGTTAAGCGAGCTGAGAATCTTACCCCACCGCTTTTACAAAGGAAACCGCCCAGGGGATCCAGATCCCCCTGGGCGGTTTCATCCCTCAAAAAGCATCGCGCGCCAAACACCCCGGCGCTACATGCGGTATACCCCGAACTTCACCGGCGGAATGGGCGCGTTCAGGGACATGGCCACGGCCAGGCCCAGCACGTCGCGGGTCTGGACCGGATCGAGGACCCCGTCGTCCCACAGACGGGCGCTGCTGTAGTAGGCGTGACCTTCCTGCTCGTACTTGGCCAGGATGGGTTCGGTGATGGCGCGTTCCTGCTCGGGGGTCAGGGATTCCCCGCGGCGCGCCATCTGGTCCTTCTTGACCGTCAGCAAAACGCCGGCGGCCTGCTCGCCCCCCATGACCGAGATCTTGGCCTGGGGCCACATGAACAGCAGCCGCGGCTGGTACGCCCGGCCGCACATGCCGTAGTTGCCCGCGCCGTAGCTGCCGCCGATGATCACGGTGAACTTGGGCACGGTGCTGTTGCTCACCGCGTTGACGAGCTTGGCGCCGTCCTTGGCGATGCCACCATGTTCGTACTTCTTCCCGATCATGAAGCCGGTGATGTTCTGCAGGAACAGCAACGGGATGCGCCGGGCGTTGCACAGCTCGATGAAGTGCGTGCCCTTGAGCGCCTCGGCCGAGAACAGGATGCCGTTGTTGGCCAGGATGCCCACGGTATGGCCATGGATGCGCGCGAAACCGCACACCAGCGTGGGCCCGAAGCGGGGCTTGAACTCGTGCATGCGGCTGCCGTCCACGATCCGGGCGATCACCTCGCGCATGTCGAAGGGAATGCGCGGGTCGTGGCTGACGACCCCGTACAATTCCTCCGGATCGTAGTACGGCTCCTCCGGGGCCGCCTGCGGCGTCACCGTCGTGCGCACCGGACCGAGGTTCTCCACGATATCCCGCACGATCCGCAAGGCGTGCGCGTCGTCACCCGCCAGATAGTCCGCCACGCCGCTGATGCGCGTGTGCACATCGCCGCCGCCCAGCTCCTCGGCGGTGACCTCCTCGCTGGTGGCCGCCTTGACCAGGGGCGGGCCGCCCAGGAAGATCGTGCCCTGTTCCTTGACGATGACCACCTCGTCGCTCATCGCGGGCACGTAGGCGCCGCCGGCGGTGCACGAACCCAGCACCGCGCTGATCTGGGGGATCTCCATGGCGCTCATGGTGGCCTGGTTGTAGAAGATCCTGCCGAAGTGTTCCCGGTCGGGGAACACGTCGGCCTGCATGGGCAGAAACGCCCCCCCGCTGTCGACCAGGTAGATGCACGGCAAACGGTTCTCGCGGGCGATCTCCTGGGCGCGCAGGTGCTTCTTGACCGTCAGGGGGTAATAGGTCCCCCCCTTGACCGTGGCGTCGTTGGCCACGATCATCACCTGCCGGCCGTGGATCAGGCCGATGCCCGTGACCAGGCCCGCGGCGGGCACCACATCGTCATAGACCTGGTGGGCGGCCAGGGACGAAAGCTCCAGAAACGGCGTGCCCGGATCCAGCACGGCCTCGATGCGATCGCGCACCAGCATCTTGCCCTGGGACAGATGCCGCTGGCGGGCCCGCTCGCTGCCGCCTATGCGGACTTGCGCAAGCAAGTCCGCCAGTTCTGCGGCTTTCCGGCGATTCAGTCTGTCGTTTTCCTGAAATGCGGCGTCCGCCGTGCGGATCCCGCTTTTGATGCGCTTCATGCTATCTGTCTCCGCTCTACTGACCGGCCTTCTGTTCCGCAATGCCCTTGAGCTTGTCGTTGGCCATGATGGCGATTTCCACGCGGCGATTCAAGCGCCGGCCTTCGGCCGTGCTGTTGTCGGCGATGGGCTGGGTCTCGCCGTAGGCCATGATGGTAAAGCGCGAGGCGTCCACGCCCACGGCCGCCAGTTCGTTGGCCACCGAGTTGGCCCGGTTGCGCGACAGGGTCATGTTGTGCTCGTCGGAGCCGGTCGAGTCGGTGTGGCCCTCGATGAGGATGTTGGTGTCGGGGTACTTCTGCAGGATCACGGCCAGGTTGTCGAGGTTCTGCTTGGCCTCGGGTTGGAGGTCGGACTTGTCCACTGCGAACAGCAGCCCCGAATCGAAGGTGATCTTGATGCCCTCGCCCACGCGCTCGACGGAGGCGCCGTCGAGGTCGCGCTCGATCTCAGCGGCCTGCTCGTCCATCTGGTGACCGATGTACGCACCGGCGGCCCCGCCCACGGCCGCGCCGATGATGGCTCCTACGGCGGTGTTGCCGGACTTGCTGCCGATCAGCCCGCCGATGGCCCCGCCGGCGCCGGCGCCGATGGCCGTGCCCTTGCCCTGGCGGCTCATGTTGGCACAACCGGTACCGAAGGCCAGGCCCAGAGCGACCAGGCTAAGAATCAAAAAAAGTGCGGCTATCTTCTTCATGCCGAATTCCTTTCGGGAAAGCAAAGCAACGACCCCGTTCGCAGCACCCGGCGCAGTTTAAGGGAAGTTCAGAGAAAAGGAAAGAAAATCCAGCGGCGCGCTGCTTCGCAGCGCGCTTTGCGCACGTGCGCCACGTTCTGGATTCTGAGGCAGAATAGCTCAAATGACGCCGATCCCGGGGTGCGGTGAGGATCGAATCAGGCAGTCCCGAACTAGAAGTCCAGATCGCCCACGAAATTATCGACGAAGAAGGGTGTGACCTTCACGTGGTAGGTCCTGCCCCAGGCGAGCATCTCACTGACCGCGTAGTCGCTGTCATCCTCGGCGAAGATCAGGCCCTGCTGGTCGAAGCCTTCCATCTGGAAGTAGGTGAAGACCCCGTTCGCCATGTCGGCCGTGCCGTCGTAGGAGAAATGATGGGCATCCGAGGCGCAGGCCACCACGCGCCCGTTGGCGTTCAGGACACCCGCGAAATCACCGATCTGGCAGGCGTCGAAGGAGAAGAACATGGCGGTGGAGGTGGCGTCGGCGAACATGGCGCCGAACCAGGTGTCGCTCATGTAGTGCAGGTCCGACGAGATCATGTTGCCCTTTGACCCGTGCCCGGAGTAGGCGAACACGATCTGGTTGCCGGCCACGCTCAGGGCCGCCAGATCCGCCACGGCAGCCGAGAAAGCGGCTTCTGTGGCCTGACCATCGATCAGGGAGGTCACCTGGTAACCCTGGGTCTGCAGGTAGGCGATCCAGTCGCGGGCGTCGTCGTCACAGTACTGCAAGTCGTTTGCCGTGCCGTCGTAATCGGAGATGCCGATGACCAGGGCGTACTTGCCAGACTTGTCACCACCGGGATAGGGGACCGTGAAAGCGTCGGCGGCTGTCAGGGTGAAGGCATCCTGAACGGCCTGGGGCCGGGTGTCGATGAACTCCGGGCGCTGCAATGCGGCGCCGTCCAGGGTTGAATTATCGGATACAGGAGCAAGGGGGGAATCCTGGCTACAGCCTGCGACGACCAGGACCAGGAAAATCAGGGTCAGCAGTTTCTTCATGGTGTGGGCTCCTTGACAGGGAGATAATAGGGACGATTCCGCACCCCGGAATCGACACCGCATGTTTTCATCTCCCCTCGAACCGTTATCATTACACCACATTCTCACAGGCCAGACAAGTCCGGTAATGGAGACAGCATCCCATCGACGCGCTATACTGACCGGACAACACAAACGGCCGCAAACCCGGATAAAGGAGCATCCCCGCCGTGGCATCCCCTTCCCTGCACCTGACCGGCGGCAGCATCATGACGCCGGACGGCCCCCGGCGCGCGGATGTCGCCGCTGCCGGCGGCAAGATCACCGCTGTGGCCCCTGCGGGGGCGTTGCCCCCGCCGGATGAGGGTACCGAGACTTTCGACGCTTCCGGGCTCTGGCTCCTGCCCGGGGCCGTCGATCCCCACACCCATTTCGGCATGCCCCTGGCCGGGGGCGTCACGAGCCTCAGCTGGCGCGAAAGCAGCGAAGCCGCCCTGCTGGGCGGCACCACCACGGTGATCGATTTCGCCAATCCCGAACCCGGTGAACCCCTCGCCGCGGCGGTGGGGCGCTGGCGCGCAGCCGCCGAAGGCCGCTGCCTCTGCGACTACGGCCTGCACTGCACAGTCACCGAGGCCAGCCCCGACCGCCTCGCCGAGATCCCCGCGCTCGTCGAGCAAGGCATCCCCACCTTCAAGGGTTTTCTGGCCTACAAGGGACGGCTGATGCTCACGCCCCGGGAAATGAAAGCCCTGATGCAAGCCGTCCGCGCAGCCGACGGCATGTTGCTGGTCCACGCCGAGGACGGGGAGGTGAACGCGGCTTCCGAACAGGCCCTGATCACCACCGGGCGCACCACAGCCAACTGGCATCCAGCGGCGCACCCTCCCGAGTCCGAAGTGAGCGCCGTAGGAACGGCGCTCGCTCTGGCCAGAGAAACGGAATGCCCGCTGACCATCGTCCATATGAGCCTGTCCGCATCCCTGGAGGCCCTCCGTCAGGCAAGGACTGCCGCCACGGCGGCGGTCCATGGCGAGGTCTGCCTGCATCATCTGCTGGCCGACGGCTCGCTCTACGAGATGGGCCAGGACCACGCCCTGGCAGCCATCTGCTCCCCCCCGTTGCGCGAAGCCAGCGACGCCGCCGCGCTGCTTGCGGGCCTTTGCCAAGGCGACCTGGACTGGCTGGCCACCGATCATTGCGAATTCCCCCTGGCGCTCAAGCGCCAGGCCGCCCAACGCGGCTTTGCCGCGGTGCCCAACGGCTGCGGCGGGGTGGGCGAACGCCTGACCCTGGCCTACACCAAGGGCGTGGTCCCGGGGGCCATGACCCCCTGGCGCTGGCAGGAGGTCTGCTGCACAAAACCCGCTGAATTCATGGGATTTACAGGGCGCAAAGGTCGCTTGCAACCGGGCTACGATGCCGATATTGTGGCGTTTGACCCGCACCGGGAATACCGTTGGGAACCCCTGGGCCGGAGCGACCGGGAAGGCAACCTTTACCAGGGGCAACCGGTAACCGGCAAGGTCGTCAGGGTCTGGCGCGGAGGCCGGCTCATGGTCCAGGATGGCCGGCTGGCCGACCAGGCGGCCCCGGGCAGCTTCCTGCCGCGCCGTCTGGAAGGAAAATAACCGCAAAAGGAACCATCATGTCGCCAGCACAACCGACCGCCGACCAGCTCGCCGCCCGCTACCAGCGCATCGCCGCCCAGCTGGAAGAGCTTTTCGACGGCTACCAGGATACGGCCAACGACGAGATCGCCCGCATGGCCACCGCCTGCGCCGTCCTGCACCACAAGATGCCCCACTTCTTCTGGACCGGGTTCTACCGCCTGCTCAAGGGCGAACTGGTCGTCGGCCCCTACCAGGGGCCCCTGGCGTGCGCGGTCCTGAAGGCGCCCGAAGGTGTGTGCTGGCAATGCGTCCGGGACCGCCGGGCCATCATCGTCCCGGATGTCCACCAGTTCGCCGGCCACGTGGCCTGCGACGAACGCAGCAAGAGCGAGATCGTCGTGCCGGTGCGCGAGCCGGCCGGCAACGTGGTGGGGGTGCTGGATGTCGATGCGGACCGGCTGGATGCCTTCAGCGAGGTCGATCGCGAGGGCCTGGAGGCCATCGCCGCCCTGATCAGCGGCTAGGACTGCGGTACAGGGCCTTCAGGCCGCTCCAGGATACAGGCTGCAGCACCTTGCCCGCCGGGCCCAGATCATCCTGGGCCGCCAGCTGCCAGTAATCGCGCACCTCCCCATCCTGCGACGAATCCCTGGCCGTGGCATAGAAGACCACCGTGTCGTCCACCTGGAGGTCGTTGCCGGCCTTGCGGCGGACGTACACGCTCACGGTGTAGGTCGCCCGCAGGGCGCCCGGCACACGATCCTCCGCCCCCGCCGTCGCCCACTGGTCCTGCCTGAACAGCCCCTGGAACGATATGAGATCCACCGCCGGAACGGTCTGGTCGTCCGGCCCCGGGACATCATCCCCGCTGAACAGGTTGCCCAGGGCGGTCAGTTCCCCCTGGCGGTCCAGCACTCCCTGCAATTCCGGATACGCCTGGGAAGCGGTGGAATCCAGATACGTCACATGCCCCGGCGCCAGCAGGTCGTCCGTCAGGCCCGTGACCCGGTTGTCGAAAACGGTGCGCAGGTTGGCCATGAGCAGGTCCGGCGTGCCCGGAAACGGCAGCGCGGCCACCGGCACCACCACCGACGTGTCCACCTCGCTCGCCAGCCCCCAGCGGTCGCGCACCTCCAGCCCCACCGTGACCCGGCCCGTATCGGCGTAGGTGAACCGTTTGAGCGGCCCGGGGCTCCAGGCCGTCCAGGCGCTGTCGGCCGCGGCCCGCCAGCGGTAGGGTTCGGCAGGCAGGCCGGAGTCCGTGTCTTCGCTGCCGAGGGCATTGAGCTCGAACCCCGGCTCGGGGAAGGTGCCGGTGCCGCGGACCTGGAGCACCGCCACCGGCGGCGCGTTGTCCAGGTAGTCGAAGAACCCCAGGCCCCAGGTCGTGATCGGGAGCTTGTCCGGCTGCGCCGGCGGCAGGGTGCCGGGGTCGGCCAGGCCGGCCAGCTGGTACCCGGTGTGGATCCGGCCCTGGCCGTCCGTGCGCTCCACCGCCTGGGCGTAGACATCCAGATCACCCATGATGCTCATGAGCGTCAGACCGTCGGGACCTTCGAGGTGGATCCGCACGAAGTGGCGGCCCATCCGGGTGCCCGGAAAAGGCGCGTCGGCCGCCGCATCCTCCCACGCCCCCTGCAGATCGAACTGGAACACCATGATCCGAGCTACCGGCGGTGAGACTTCGCCGCGGCTGTTGGTCACTTCCACGTGGCCGAACATGTTAAGCGCGGACCTGAGGGCCTCGGTGCGGGTCATGTAGTCGGTCGGCAGATGGTTGGCCGCGGTGTCGCCGGGGCTGAAGCGATACTGGAAGCCCGGAGCCAGCAGGGCCTGGTAGAGGGAAGAGTCCATGCCGGCCAGGGCCGTCCGGTAGAGCGAGACCAGGGAATCGGGGGTGGCCGGGAACGGCGCGTGCGGGGCATGCGCCGGGGGCGTCGCCGGGTCATCCGCGCAGGCGCCCAGCCCCAAAAGCAGGATCCAGAGCACCCCGCACAGAACCAGCCTGCACCGCCGCCGGCCCATCATCGCACCTCGCCCGGCAAGGGGAACCAGCGCAGCGGTTCCAGGTCCGCGTCCAGGGTCCCCAGCAACCCCTGGGGGTCCGCGTCGCCGCCGGGGATGTCCCGGGCGTTGCTCATGCCGGCCATGATCCGTTCCGCCTGGTCCAGATAACCCGGCAACGCGGATTCCGGTTCGGTGAGCTGCCGGCCCCGGTACTGGATACGCCCCCCGGCGAAACTCACCTCGTCCAGGCGCAGCACATCCTCCCGGGCGGCGCCGCGGTGCCGCCAGATCCCCGTCTCCGGGTCGAAGTCGTAGTGGGGCAACAGCTTCCAGCCCTGGTCGGCGACCATCTCCACGGCCTTGACGATGTACCGGAACACGTCCTCGCTGATGAAGTAGTTGAAGTTCAGGCGTACCCAGCCGGGCTTGATGCCCTCGGCCCCGGCCTTGATCGCATCGTGGTACTTCATGCTGCGCGCCAGGTCGATGCCCAGCAGCCGGTGGCCGTAGGGACCGGCGCAGGAGCAGCCCCCGCGCGTCTGGATGCCGAACAGGTCGTTCAACAGGGCGACCACGAAATTGTGGTGCAGGATGCGGTCGCCGTGCCTGACCACGAACGACACGATGGACAGCCGCTGGGCCTCGAGGTTGCCCAGGATCTCGATGTTCGGGTGCCGGGACCAGGAGGCGATGGCCCGGGCCAGGAAACCGGCCTCCAGCTTCTCGATGGTCTCCGCCCCCACCGACTGCTTCAGGTGGAACACCAGGCCGGCCCGGATGGACTCGACGATGGCCGGGGTGCCGCCCTCCTCGCGGTGGGCCGGATCGCTCAGGTAGGTATGCTTCACGGAACTGACGTAGGCCACGGTCCCCCCGCCGGGCACCGACGGCACGGCGTTGGTCAGCAGCTTCTTCTTGACCACCAGCACGCCCGGCGTCTGCGGCCCGCCGATGAACTTATGCGGCGAGATGAACACCGCATCCTTGCTGGCGGACGTCACCCCGTCGCCGGCCGTACCGCGCGCGCCGTCGGGGTTCATCTCGATGTTGACGTACGGTGCCGCCGCGGCGAAATCCCAGAAGGACAGGGCCCCGTAGCTGTGCAGCAGCTCGGTGATGCCCCGGGTGTCCGAGACGATCCCGGTCACGTTGCTGGCCGCGGAGAAGCTCCCGATCAACAGCGGGCGCGTGGCGTGGGAACGCAGCTCCTGCTCCAGGATCTCCCTGTCGATGCGGCCGTCCTGGTTCTCGGGGATCACCACCACCTCGGCGATGGATTCGCGCCAGGGCAGGTCGTTGCTGTGGTGCTCGTAGGGCCCGATGAAGACCACCGGCCGCTGCTCGTGCGGGATCCGCGCGGACAGCCCCTGCTTCAGATCGAGCTCGTGGGGCAGACGCAGGTTGAGGATCTCGACCAGCTTGTTGATGGCCCCGGTGGCCCCGGAACCGCAGAAGATGACCACGTCCGCGGATGTGCCGCCCACCGCCTCGAGGATGATCTCGCGGGCCACCTCGCGGAACCGCGTGGTGTGCAGCCCGGTGCTCGAGGTCTCGGTGTGGGTGTTGGCGTACAAGGGCAGCACCTCATCGCGGACGAAATCCTCGATGAAGGTCAGCGACCGGCCGCTGGCGGTGTAGTCGGCGTATGTCAGCCGCCGCCGGCCGTAGGGCCCGTCGATGGCCCGGTCGTCCCCGATGATGGCCTCGCGGATCATGGTGATGAGATGCTCGATGTTGTCAGGCACTGACAGCCTCCCGGGACCGGAACGGTGCGCGATGACCCCCGACTGCGATGCCGCAGGTTGCAACGACAATGATACAACCTCGAACCGGTGGGCGAAACCGCAATGGGTAGGATGTCAGAAGGAATATTCCAAGGCGCTGCTGAAGAACGCCCCTGTGTAATTGTAGGTCTCGAGGGTGGAGCCCTGATCGCGCCAGCCACCCTGGACCTTCAGGCTGGCCAGGCTGCCTGCGGCCTTGAAGGAACGGGTGATGCCGAGAAAATAGTCGCGCACGGTGTCCTGCCTGGCGGCCCCGCCGGCATCGGTCGCGAACAGCAGATCGCCGTAATCGTGGTCGCCGTACGCGAATCCGGTCTCCAACCAGAACAGCATGGGGGAAAGCCACTTGAAGGCCGCCAGGGCGTCGACGCCTTCGTGGGCGTAGAAATCGAGCAGGGGGCTGTCGTAGACATCATCCCCGACGTAGTGGGGAAAGCCCTCCAGGCTGAACCTTCCTTCGGCCCAGGTGCGCAGGCCCACCCGCTCGCCCAGGCCCCGGGAAATGTTCAGCCGCGCCGCCAGCTGGGAGGTGGAGGGGAGATTAGGGGTCTCCCACACTCGCGACGCGGCCGAGTCGTAGAATTTTTTCCAGCCCAGGTCAAGCGCCAGGCCGATGGTGGTGCGGTTGGCGAAGAAGCGTTTGCCCTCCAGCCGCACACGGGGTTCGAGGAAACTCTCCTCGGGCAGGTCGGGGTAGCGCCGGTTGCGGAACGTCCCGGTCGCCCTGATCATCACATCGGGGCGTGGATAGGTCTTCCAGGCCGCATAGAAGTTGAGGTCGTGGTGGTCGTAGTACTCATAGGCGTCCTGATAATCGCGCAGGGCGTACTGGAGCCCCAGCCCCAGCTGACCGCGTTTGTCGGCGGCGAGCCTCAGCCATTCCCAACCCAGACCATGCCGCAGGGAACCCAGCTCCGTGCCGTTGCCGAACTGGCTGGCCGCGAATTCGTAACCGAGCTTGAAGCTGTCGGTTTCCCGGTGCTGCAGGGCGGACAACCTGAGGATCTGACTCGTGTAACCGGCGCTCTGCTCCCGGGCGATGCCGAGGGGGTTATCCAGGTACCCCCCCCCGATGGTGAGGGTACCCAGAACATCGCCACCCAGCACACAGGAAGCCCAGACGAGCATGATGCCCGCCGCAACCCCATGGATACCGGTTCTGGTCCTCACCTGAATTCCCCTCCCGGACAATAGTTTGGGCGGAGGGCTGAACCTCCGCCCCCGACCTCGATTACCGTTGACCACCTCGCCGGTGGGACCGTCCACCAACACCAGAGTCATCAGATTGGTCACCGGAACCGGGTCCGAAACCAGTGCGTGGACCCGGGCCCTCGCCCAGGCCTGTATCATCGAGCGAACCGGGACCCGACCCGCCGGTCCCCAGGGCACCCTTCATGCCGCGGTCATCCAGCAGCAGGCGGAACAGGCGGGCAAAGCGAAACCATCCCTTGGGCTGTTCGCCATGCTCCTTCCCGGCCTCGAAATCCGGATCCAGACGATTGGGGATCCCGTCCCCATCGTCATCCGGAGCCAGATCATTGAACCCGTCCCCATCCTCATCGATGAACACGCACACGCGGGCCTTGGCCTTGACGGCCTCATCCTTGCCCCCAGGTGCTTTCTCCGTGGCCATGGCCGGGGTCGTGAAACCGCCAACGAGGACCAGGGTCAGGGCCAGGAGCCAAAGTTGTCTGGTGTTCATGGTCATTCTCCTTCGGGGGCCTTGCCCCCCGCTCGGTAGCTCCGTCCAAGAGCTGCCGGCAAGCCCATGACAAGCAACGTCCAGGCCAATTACCCGTTTCCGGTGCAACTGCACCTCTTCCTTGAGCTGCCGGGCCCTATCCCGCTCCGGGGCAACCTACGGGAAAATTCCAGGCGGCCGCATTTCGCAGGAACCTGCGAAATGTGGAGGCAACCACCGCAGATTTCTGCGAGCTGCCGGGCGCTCGCAAAAAAAGAGCGGGGCCGCAGCCCCGCTCCTCCTTGCATCGATCCGGTTCCTGTTACCGTGACCCGCCCCTGCGTGCGCCGCGATTACCCAGCGTGGTCCCGTCACCGATGCAGTCGCCCGTGCCGTCGCCGGGTCCGAAGCCCGTACCGTCGTTAGGACCAACGCCCTGGCCGGTGCCGTCCCCGGGTCCGAAAGCGTTGCCGGCGTGATCCTGGCCCTTGGCCATGAAACCCTCGCCCATGAACTTCGCCATCAACCGGGCGTAGCGGCCCCAGCCCTTGCCCAGGTCGGCTTCCTTTTCCAGACCCGACCGCTTCCCGAACTGGTACTGGTTGCCTGTGCCGTCCTGCGGCTTGGCATAGTCCGGATCCAGCCCGTTGGGGATGCCGTCTCCATCGGCATCGGGGGCCAGATCGTTGAACCCGTCCCCGTTCTCGTCCACGAACCCGCACACGCCGTTGCCGTTGCCGTTGCCGTTGCCGGCGCCCGTGCCGTCCTCCATCTGGGCCATGGCTACCGATACCATCATGCTCGCCGCGGCGATGATCGCCAGAATGATCAGCTTGCTCTTCATTGCGCTACTCCTTTGTCTTGGCTTGCGTCCTCGGGGTGATGTCCTATCACCCGGGTCATTGCATGAGACGGGCCGAAGACACGGGTGAATGCACGTGGCCTATAATCCATTATTTTGCAACGGATTAAAAAATCGTAGGCTCTGCCCGACAGCGGGCGCTTCGCACATTCCCACGAAAAATACCGGGGGAAATCGTAAACTTCTGCGAGGGGCAACGGGCCTGGTCAGTCCCCTTGCTGCCACTTGCCGAGCTTGTAGCGCAGACCGCTCTCGGTCAGGCCCAGGTGCCGGGCGGCACTGCTCTTGTTGCCCTTGAAGGCGGCCAATGTCTCCATGATGATCCGGCGTTCCAGGGCCTCCAGCATCCCGGGCAAATCGCCCCTGACATCATCCAGGCCGGGAGCGGTAAGGCCGGCGTCCCCACCCGGCGATGCCTCCTGACGGCTGGGAAAATCCTCCGCCTGGATCACGACCTCGCGCGCCATGACCACCGCCTGCTCGATGATGTTCTCCAGTTCACGGATGTTGCCGCGGTAGGGCAGGGACATCAGGCGGGCCATGGCCTCGGCGCTGAACTTGCGCACCGGCCGCTGGTACCTCTTGGCGAAGCGGGCCAGGAAGAATTCGGCCAGCTCGGGGATGTCCTCGCGCCTTTCCCGCAGGGGGGGAAGGGCCAGGCTCACCACGCGCAGGCGGTAGAAAAGGTCCTCCCGGAAATCCCCCGCCGCCACCATGGCCTCCAGATCCCGGTGGGTGGCCGCCACCACCCGTACGTCCGCCTTGAGGCTCAGGTCCGAGCCCACCGGGGAGTACTCCCTTTCCTGCAGGAAACGCAGCAGCTTGACCTGAACCAGGGGGCTGATGTCCCCGATCTCGTCCAGGAACAGGGTCCCGTTCTCGGCGGCCGCCACGCGGCCGGGGCGGTCCCTGTCCGCCCCCGTGAAGGCCCCCTTGACGTGGCCGAAGAGTTCGCTTTCGAGCAGGGTCTCGGGCAGGGCCGCGCAGTTGATGGCCACGAACTTCTCCAGGCAGCGCGGACTCAGGTCGTGCAGGGAGCGGGCCAGCAGTTCCTTGCCCGTTCCGCTCTCGCCGGTGATCAGGACGGTGGCGTCGGTCTCGGCGGCGCGGGCGGCCCGGCTGAGCAGCTCGGCCATGACCCGCGAGTTGCCGATGAGCTGGAACCCCGAGGCCGATTCCTCCAGGCGTTGCCGCAGCAGCCTGTTCTCCCGGATGAGGCGGCGCATCTCCAGAACCCGGCCGACCACGACCTCGAGCCGGTCCAGGTCGATGGGCTTGGTCAGGAAGTCCGCCGCCCCGTTCTTCATAGCCTCCACGGCGGTCTCAACGCTGCCGAAGGCGGTCATCACAACCACGGAGATGTCCGGCCGCAGGGTGCGGCATTCACGCAATAGTTCCAGGCCGGACATGCCCGGCATCCGCATGTCGGTCAGGATCAGGTCCACGGCATGGTCCTTGACCAGGCCCAGGGCCTCCTGCCCAGCGGCGGCCTCCAGCACCTCGTGCCCCCAGTCCTGCAACACCGAACCAACGGTCCGGCGCTGGGTTTCCTCGTCATCCACCACCAGGATCAGGCGTTGCCCGTTCATGACCTTGTCCTTCCCTGCTCACCGTGTTTCAAGGGCAGCCTGACCACGAAACGGGCCCCTGTGCCGCCCAGACCAGGTTCGGCGGCCAGTTCCAGGCTGCCGCCCAGCGCCGACGCCATACGGGCGGCCAGGCTCAATCCCAACCCCGTCCCTTCGGGCCGCGTGGTGTAATACAGATCGAAGATCCTATCCCGTTCCCGTGCGGGCACGCCAGGCCCGTCGTCCTCGACCACGATCTCCGCCTGCGCCCCCACCTTGACCAGGGACACCAGGATCTTGCCACCGGCGCCCACGGCCGCCACCGCATTGCGGATCAGGTTCTCCAGGATCTCGGTGATGAAACCGCGGTCCACCTCCATGACCAAGCCGGGGGCGTAGGCCGAGAGCACCACGTCCCGATCCGCATTGGCCGTCGCCTGGACCTCGACCACCTCCCTGACCAGCGAGGCCAGGTCCACCTTTTCCAGGACAGGATCCCGCGGGCGGGCGAAATCCAGAAACTCCTGCACGATATGCTCGATGCGGGCGCTTTCACCCTGGATGTGCTGGGCCTTTTCCCGGACCCGTGGCGCCAGTTCCTTCTCCCTCCCCAACACCTGGGCGATCATGTGAATGCTGTTCAGGGGGTTGCGGATCTGGTGCGCGACGCCCGCGGCCAAAGAACCCATGGCCACCAGCTTGCCCATGCGCCGGGCTTCCTCCTCCTTGGCCGCTAACTCCCGCCTTGTGCGGGCCACTTCCCGGTCCAGGACTCCCTGCCGCTGCCAGGCCATCAACAGCGCCCCCAGCAGCACCAGGCTGATCGACGTCACGATCGCCCGCATGATGGTACGGCGCCGGATGTCCTGCCTCATATCCACCAGCGGTCCCGCATCGAGCCCCACTCTCAGAACCGCATCACCCCCGTATAGCCCGACCACGCGGGCCACCTCGAAGACCCTGCCCAGCTCGGAGTCATACTCCCGCGAAACCCAGGGGCGGCCCTGGATCAGTGGTTTCAAGTAGGGGTCCTCGGCGGGCGAGAGAAAACCAAGCTCCGAGGTGGACGCCGCCTGGATCCCCGTCTCATCCTGGATGACGACGAATTTTACCGACCTGCCCTCACCGATGCTCTTGAGCAGATGTCCGGGCCCGATCTCCCTGCGGATGGACAGCAGGCTGTCGGCCAGCGCATCCACGATCACCGCGCCACCCTGGGGCCGGGCCACCCCCACCACGTAACATGCGCAACCGATCCGGGGCCGACGTTGAAACCCCAGGACATCATGCTGCCGGGTCCCTCCGCACAAGGATAGCAGGAAATTCTGCGGAAACTCCTTCATGCATTGAAAGCCTTCGCTGGCCCCGCCTTCCAGTTGCAACTCACCCTCGGGTCCCAGGACCAGAACCCGGTTCAAGCCCAGCTTGCCGGCCAGATCCGCCAGGCGGGCGCGGTTCAGATGACCGGCATCCGCTTCCCACGCCAGCCAGTCGGCATTGTCCAGCAGACGCGACGCAAATTCCTTTTCCCACTGTTGATAGGTCTGCAACCCGTGCCAGTTGGCCTCGGCCACGATGTCGCTGATCACGCCGGCCTGGTCGACCATCAGGGTCTCCAGGTTCCGGATACGATTTCGCAGATCCCAGCGAAAACCCCATCCCAGAATCCCCACCAGCAGGACCATGGCGACAACAAGCAATGAGGGTCGTTTTCCGAATTTCATTTTCTTGCTTCCCACAACCGGCTGCGGTTTCACTTGTTTACAGGCACCATACAGGCGAGATTGTCCCCTGTACACCCGATTCGGAACCGGCCCGGCAACCCGGGCCATTCAACTTGAAAGCGAGCCCATGCAAGATCGACACCACGGCCCGTTGCTTCTGGCCCTCGGCTGGCTGGCCGCTTGCATCGCCGCCGTCGCCATCGGCCAGGCCCTGCGCCTGGGACCGGCCGAGGCCGCCTACGCCTGGCCCCTGCCGCATCCGCTGGGTTGGCTGACGCGGGTGCTGCTGCCCCTGGCGCTGGGCTGCTGCGGGATCGCGGTGGTGCTGCTGACCGTGGCCGCGGCCCATGCCCGGGCCCTGCGCGTGCAGAAACCCTGGGCCCGGCTGCTGCTGATCCAGCCGCTGCTGCTGGCGTTCATCTGGCTGGTGTGGCCGGCCAACGGCCGTCAGCCGTGGTCCGGAGCCGCCCCCGAGGTGCTGCTGCTGGCTGCGTTAGGAATCGCCTCGTGCATGTATCTGGTCTGGAAGCGGGGCAGAAAGGCCCTGGGCGCCGCGCCCAGGCCGCGCGAGTTCCTCCGGGACGGCGCATTCCTGGTGATCATCCTGGCGGCGGGGTTGCTCGGGGGCGGGAAAATCTCCCTGCAGGCGCTCATCTCCGCGGCGGTGCTCTACCCCCTGTTCGCCCTGGTCCAGCTGAGCGTGATGCTGATCCTGCCGGCGACCGACCTGCGCCGGTGCGGCAGCTCACCCCGGTTGACCGCCCTGTCCTGCGCCCTGGTCTTCGGCCTGCTGCACTGGCCCAACCTGCTGCTGGCGGCCGCGACGGCCGTGGCCATGTTCTTCTGGGCACAGGACCGCCTGGCCGGCCGGGGCCTGATCTCCCTGGCCCTGGGCATGGGCTTGCTCGGGGCGGCCTTCAGCCAGGCCCTGCCCGACCCCTGGACCGCCCACATGCGGGTGGGCCCCGGCTACATCCGCCAGACGGTCCGCGAGGACCTGGCCGCCGGCAATTTGTGGTTCCTGCCCGGCAACCCCGACTGGAACGCCAACCCGCCCCTGCCGGCGGAATTCCTGGGCACGCTGTATCCGGGCGTCATCGGACGCCCCATCCGGCAGCAGGAGATGGCGCTCTGGCTGGAGTCCGTGGACCGCGCCCGCCGCCGCACGGTGATCTGGCAGTTCGCCACCAGCGACGAATACGCCCGGACCCAGCGCCTGGGCCCCCCGCCGGTGGCCGCAGAGATGCCCGCGGACGCGCGGCAACGCTGGCACCGGGACATCACCATCCTGGACAGCGACACCTACTGGAAGGCCCACGGCGGAAGCTGGCCCGGTTACCTCGCCGGTCTGTATGAGGATATGCTTGGCCGCAAGGGAAGCAGCGAGGAGATCGCGGCCTGGACCCCCCGGCTGAACCTCGTCCAGCGCCGCCGGATCGCCGAGGTGATGCTCAACCATGCGCAGGCGTGGCGGGAAAAACCGCCGGCCACTTTGCCCTACATGAGGCTGGTAGCCCCCCAGGTGCCCATCCTGGTGGCCCAGTACTAACGAGGCGGTCTCAGTCGCTGCCCTCGCTCTTGTCCGCTTCCCGGCGGGCCACCATGGCGGTCAGGATCTCCTGCCGGTGCTGCAGCTTTTCCAGCTCCTGCCGGCGCTGCTCCCCGATCGCGTCGTCGGCCGCTTCCTTGACCGCCTTCTGGGCCGCCACGATCTGTTCGGCCAGCCCGGCCAGCTTTTCCTTCAGGCTCTCCAGTGTCTCGGCCTCGTCCGCCTTGTCGAACACCACCGCCTCGGGCACGGCGCCGGTCTCCGCCTGCTCGTGCCGTGGTTCAGGACGGGGCAAGATGGCATGATCGGCGGGAAAAGCGCGGGTGGACATGAGCGTCGGCGAGGCGATCTCCACCCCCGCCTCGTGCAGCCGGTCCAGGATGGCCGCCCGCAGGCGTGAGCGCGCCGTCAGCAGACGCTTGACCTCGGTGAGCAGGCCGGCTGTGCGGTAACTCACGGTGAAATCCCCCAGCTCGAGGATCTGCACGAAGGGCTCGGCCAGGCCCGCGCCGGCCGCGGCCTCCAGCAGCAGAGGTTCGATCTCGGTATGGGATACATCGTAGCCGAGGGAAACATCTGCGGTGACGAAGGTGCCCGAGTTGCGGACGACCCGCACGGTGTTGGTCACCAGATAGAGGTTCGGCAGGGTGATCAGATCGCGGTTTTCGACCTGGATCTCGGTGTGGAACAGGCTGCGCTCGGTCACCCGGCCGAAATGCTCCCCGACCTGGATGAAGTCTCCCACCCGGAAATTTCCCACGGCCCGTTGCATGATCCCGGCCATGAGGTTGCCCAGGATGGTGGTGCTGGACAGGGCGATGGCGGCGCTGATCATCAGCCCCACCAGCCCCAGCAACTGCCCCCGGGTCACCGGGTGGAACGGGGCCGCCACCAGCAACGCCACCAGCGCCACCACCCACAGGCCCAGCAGGACCAGCTTGTTGCGGAAATCAGCCTCGGTGCTCTCCTGGTCCCGGCTCCCGAAGAGGCGGCGAGCCAGGGCCAGGGCGAGCCCAACCACGATCAGGGTGGCGATGAAGGCCAGCCAGCGGCCCAGGATGGTGGTGTCTGCCATGGCGGCAACCTTTCCCGGCCCTTGGGATCGAACCCCGGGGCCGTGCGCTCAGAACACCCGGCGCGAGACGAAGGTCCAGCCGCCGGGTTTGACCTCCACCTGGCGGATAACCTGCGTTCCGATCCGCCGGCCGCTTGCATCGAGCAACGCGACGTGCAGATCATGCCTGCCAGGCGGCAGATCCATGCGCCCCAGCAGGACGCGGTCGGGCAGGGTGGACCAGCAGCGCGTGTCCGCCTTTTCGGTGGCCGCGCCGAAGGCGTTGGCCAGCCAGCCGAACACCTTGCCCGCGGATTTTCTGGTCTGCCGGGTGGCCAGGTACTTGGTCAAGCCCCGCAGGATGGTCTTGAAGAAGATGGTCGGCTTTTCCGCGTCGAAAGTGATGCGGGCCTGGCGCGCCAGGTTCGCCGCCGCCACCGCACCGACGGTAGCCCCCCCTGCGATCAGGCGGCAGCCCGCCACCGCGTCTTGCACCTCGTCCTGCAGCTGCGGCGCCGCCACGCTGACCCAGTATTCAACCTTCCGGCCCGCGGTCAAGGCCTGGAAATTCCCCATCCCGGCGTAGATCTCCCACGACCAGTAATCGGGGTCGTCATAGGCCTCGCCGCCGAACACGGGAAAGTCGAAGCGGACCTGCGTCTTCTGCGGCACGTAGCCCGTCTCGATGAGCACCACCACGCGGCCGGTTTGCCGGGCCGTGTCGGGCGCGGCCCGGGCGCTGCCCCCGTCTGCGGGAAAAACCGCCGGGTAATCCTGCCGCGCCTGTTCCAGCTCCGCGCTAAAAGCCAGCCGGCGGGCCACCCGCGCCAGATCGGCACCCAGCCACGGCGGCGGATCCACGTCCAGCAGTTCGTGCAGATCCTGGTAGGCGGCCGCGGCGTTGCGGTAGGAGATGAACGCGTCGTTCACCTCGCCGACCTGCTCGTGCAGCATGCCGCTGAAGTACAGCAGGAACGGGTCGGTCCGGATGCGCGCCAGATCCTGGCGGTCCTCCTGGCGCACGTTGGCCAGGGTCGCCTCCACCGCCTGGGCCTGCAGCAGCTCCGCCCGACGGGCCTCGACCACCGCCTCCTGAGGCTGCCCCAGGTACAAGTAGTTCAGCGCCTTGTAGTAGGGCACCATGGCCAGCTCGAACGGTCGGGCCCGGTAATCGATGGCCTCATCGCTGGTCACCAGGGACAGCGCGCCCTGGGAAACGGACTTGGTATAGAGATCCTCGGCCAGCTGTTCGGCCCGGGCGAGCGCATCGTTGCTTTCCAGATACCGGTCGGCATAGTGCAGCACGAGGCCCTGCTCGAGCAGGCTCAGCAGGCGGTCGCGCTTGCCGGTGCCGTCGGAGATGGTCTTCAACGCGGCGTCGAAATTCCCGGCCGACAGCTGCGGGCGCAGATCGGCCGTCCTGGAACTGTAGGTGGCGCAGCCGCAAACGGCGGACAAGGCCAACGCCGGCAGCAGCAAGCGCCACCACCGCCACCGTCGGCCCCACATCGTTGCGGCACAGGTCAAGGTGATCAGCCCTTGTACTTGCTGTGGCTGATGTACTTCTTGATCTTCTTGAAGCCCGTCCAGACCTTGGTGTTGTCCTGCAGGTCGACCAGGTAGCAATCCACCTGGTAATACTTGACCTGCTCGCCTTCCTCCTGGTCCAGGATCATGTTGATCTGCCCGATGAGCATGAAGTCGGCGCCCTTTTCCAGGCCCCACTTCTTCATGGTCTCGGGCGAGGAGAACTGCTGCTGGTCGGCGCGTTCGTCGCGGACCTGATCCCGTTCCTCGGCCGAAGCCACCACCTTGACCCGGCCGCCGTTGATGAACTGCCGTTCGAGGTCACCGACGAAGGTCTGGACCGCGATGTGCTCGGGGGTCTTGTTGGCGATGTTGCCGATGATCACGTAGGGCTTGCGGCCGTTCTCGGCCAGGAAATCCTCCACCCAGGGCGTGGCCAGGGCCTGGTCCACCAGCGCCTCGGACACCAGCTGGCTGTCGGTGTCGTTCCACCGCCCCGACAAATCGATCTGCTCGTCCACGTTCACGCGCGAGACCTGCTTGCCTCCGCCGCAACCGTACAGCAAAGCCATCATGAGTGCAGCCAGCGCCAGGGCCGCGATCCTTCGGGTATTCCTCATGGTCCGTCCTTTCCCGGGGCCGCTGCCGCGGCCGACACCATCAAGTTGCTGACAATCATCCGCAGCCGATTATACTGGGCGCAGGTCCGATCCGAAAGCATTCCCTGACGAGGTAACGACATGCCCAAACCCCGCTGTTTCCTGCTGACCGGCGCCGACCGCCTGGTGACCATGGACCCGGAGCGCCGCGTGCTCAAGGACGCATGGGTCGCGGCGATCGACGGCATGATCTGCGCCGTCGGCGAAGGATCCCCGCCCGATGTCATCGCCGACAGGCCCCGCACGGAGTACGAGACCTTCGACGCGGCCGGTTGCGTCGTCCTGCCGGGATTGATCAACACCCACCATCATCTCTACCAGACCCGCACCCGAGCCTGGGCCGACGCGGTGGACAGCGAGCTGTTCGACTGGCTGACCACCCTGTATCCGGTCTGGGCCGGCCTGACCGACCAGCAGTTCTACGACGGCGCGCGCGTGGGGTTCCAGGAGCTGCTGCGCAGCGGCTGCACCCTGACCACCGACCACCACTACCTGTTCCCGGCCGCCGCCTCGCCCACCCTCATCGACATCACCATCGAGGCCGCCGCCGCCGCCGGCATCCGCTTCCACCCGACCCGCGGCAGCATGAGCCGTTCGCAGAAGGACGGCGGCCTGCCGCCGGACAGCGTGGTCCAGGACCGCGACACCATCCTGGCCGACAGCGAGCGCCTGATCGACACCTGGCACGATGCCCGGCCCGGCGCCATGGTCCGCGTGGCCCTGGCTCCCTGCTCCCCGTTCTCGGTGGATCCGGACCTGATGCGCGAGACCGCGGCCCTGGCCCGCGCGCGCGGCGTGCGCCTGCACACCCACCTGGCCGAAACCCGCGACGAGAACGACTACTGCCTGCAGATCTACGGCAAGCGGCCGCTGGATTTCCTGGGCGATGTGGACTGGCTCGGCCCGGACGTGTGGCTGGCCCACGGCATCTGGTTCGACGACGAGGAGATCAAACGGCTGGGCGCCGCGGGCGTGGCCATCGCCCACTGCCCCTCGTCCAACATGCGCCTGGGCTCGGGCATCTGCCCGGTGCGCGACCTGCGCGCGGCCGGTTGCGCGGTGGGGCTGGCGGTGGACGGTTCAGCGAGCAACGACAGCTCGAACATGCTGGCCGAGCTGCGCCAGACCCTGCTGCTGCACCGCGTGCTCGGCGGGGCGAACGCCATGACCGTGGATGAGGTGCTGGAGATGGCAACCCTGGGCGGGGCGGCCTGCCTGGGCCGCGAGGATGCCGGCGCCGTGGCCGCCGGCAAGGCCTGCGACCTGGCCGTGTTCGACCTGGCAGCGATCGGCTACGACGGCGCGGACGATCCGGTGGCCGCCCTGCTTCTGTGCCACCCCGAACCGGCCCGGGCGACCATCGTCCACGGGCGCATCGTCTACGAGCGGGACTGATCCGGCCCGGGCGTCGGCTGCGGACCGGGCCAGTCCTTGACGTGGACATCCTGCTGAGGGAAGGGGATGTTGATCCCGGCCTCGTTCAGGGCGTTGTAGATGCGCGTGTTCAGGGCGTCGACCACCCTGCCGCGGAACCGTGGCTGCTCCACGTAGACCCGCACCTGGAACTGCAGGGCCGAATCGCCCAGGGCCATGAATCTGACGGTGGGAGCCGGCGTATGGGCCACGTGGGGCACCCCCGTGGCGCAGGCCGTAAGGATCTCGCGCACCTGCTCCACGTCGCTGCCGTAGGCCACCCCCACCTGCACCCGCACCCTCATCTTGGTCGAGGGGCCGCTGCTCTCGTTGACGATCTTGGCGTTGCCGATCACCGCGTTGGGCAGGGTGACCTCGATGTTGTCGCGGGTCAGGATGCGCGTCGAGCGCATGCCGATGTCGGTTACCTCGCCACGTGTGGTCCCGTCGATGTTGATGTAGTCGCCCACCTTGTACGGCGCGTCGGCGAGGATGAAGATGCCCGAGATGAAGTTGGCCAGGGTGTCCTTGGCCGCGAAGCCGATGGCGATGCCGGCCACCCCCGCGCTGGCCAGCCAGGTGGTCAGATCCAGCCGCCAGACCTCCATGAGCAGGTACACCATCAGGGCGACGACCAGCACCTTGTAGACGAACTGCACCAGCGGCAGGGTGCGCGCCTCGATCCAGGTGAAACGGTCGGCCAGGCGGCTCAGATGCCGGGTGACGATCACCCCCACATCCAGCAGGAAACGCCCCCAGATGAAGACGATCAGGGTCAGGGCCGTGGACCAGACGGCCCGGTCGAAGGTGGCGCTGTCCACCAGGTCGCGCACAGCCAGTGCCACCCCCAGCAGGAAGACGGTCTGGAACAGGCCGGGGTTGAGCTTGCCGATGATCTGATCGTCCAGGTCGGTGCTCGTGCGGCCGGCCAGCCGGCGCAGCAGGGGCACTACGACCAGGCGCAGGAAGATCGCCGCCACCAGGGCGGTCAGCACCGTGAAGACCGCGCGCAGCCAGGGGTTCTGCAGCATGCTCGTCAGCGTGTCCATCATTTCCGGGTGCTCCCTTGTTACCTCACGAGGACGGGTCTTCAGCACCGGCCGGTATGGCCGGCCGCACCGTCAGCACCTTCTCCTTGCGGATGTTCACGGTGCCCGGCCTGGCGCCCCGCGGCTTGGTCACGTAGCGGGCCCGCGTGCAGCTGACTCCCACCTGCCGCGCCTCGCGCTTCTTGCTGTGCCAGGCCGCGACCGCCGCGGCGGCCTTGATGGTGGCGTTGTCGGGCTCGGTTCCCGCCGGCACGCGCAGGACCACGTGGCTGCCGGGCATCCCCCGCACATGGAACCAGTAGTCGTTGGGCGCGGCCATCTTCAACGACAGGTGGTCGTTGTCCTGGTCGGTACGCCCGGCCAGAACGGCCCAGCCGCCGGGCAGGGTGTATTCGTAGAGTTTGGGTTCGAAGGGCTTGGTTGGGCGGCTCAATGGTTCCTCTCCTGGTTCGGCCCAGCATACCAGCCCCTGGTGTTGCACGCCACCGGCCAGTCTCCCACCGGCCAGCCTCCAGACCAGCTCGATTTTGATTTATCGGCAAAGAACACCCGCCTATGCGGGTGTTCTCCACCTTTTAGACAAAATTTATTGCAAAGCCGTGACCTTCAACGCTCCCACGCTACATACAACTGCCTGATCATCCACACGAGCACCGCGATGCCCCCCAGCAGCAGCACCGTGAAGATCGTCAGGTTCAGCACCTGGGGCTGGACGGCCACGGTTTCCGGATGGTAGTGCAGCGCGAGGCTGCCGCTGCGCACCTCGGCCCGGATCATGATCATGGTCACCATCTGGACCAGCACCAGCACGCTGACCGGCCACAGCCTGGCCTGGGATCCCTGCTTGCGCAGCATGAAACCGATGACCACCAGCACGATGCCGATCACGAACCCGACCCCGAACAGGGCCGTCGCCGTGGCATCGCCCCCCATGAACAGCTTGCGCACCCGGCCCGGTTGCGCCAGGAAGTACCACAGCCCGAACAGGATGTTGACCAGGGTGAACCAGGTGAACGCGCCGATGCCCGTGCCGATCATGAAAGCGCCGCTGTCGTCGCCGCGGCCCAGTCGCGAACGGCCCCACCAGGCCAGCATCAGACCCGCGACCGCCACCGCGGCCAGAACCATGTGGAGGAACCGCGGCCACAGCTGGGGATCGCCCAGGTTCAGGTGCAGACCGCGGGCGTCGGCAAAGTACATCGCCGCCCATTTCTGGGGACTCAGCATCAGCGAGGTGTTGTTCGTGAACATGAAGCCGACCCACAGGAACAGGATCACCGTCAGGGCCAGCAGAGGCGTGCGCCCGCCGCCGAGGGCGTGGCCCTTGAACGATTGCAGATACGTGCCGTAGTAGGCGAAGATCAACAGCACGACCACCGAGAACCAGCCCCAGCCCATGAGGATGCTACTGGTGAACAGGAACTGCCCGTACAGGACCTGCACGAACAGCAGCGGGGCCACGCCCAGGGTCACCGTGGCGGCCACCAGCGAGGGTGACACCTTGGCGATGGCGTCGGCCAGCTGCGTCCACGGATCCTGATCGCCGCCGCCCTTGAGGCGGGCGTAGAGGGTGATCAGCAGCCCCCCCAGCATGGCGTTCATGGCCAGCAGGTGCATCAGGAAGGTCAGCTGCAGCAGGAGCTGCAGCAGGAACTCCGGCGCGGGCAGCGGCAAGGCATCGGGTCCCGGAATGATGATCTGGGGGTTCATGACTGCCTCCTTTCGTCCGCGGAGGGTACGGAAGCGGCAGCCGCCTCGTCTGCGGCGGCCTCACCCCCGCCCAGTTTCTCCAGATAACGGATCAGCGCTGCGCGCTGCCGGTCGGTGCCTGTGTAGGCCGGCATGCCCTCGTCGATGTCGCCGGCCTCGTCCAGGAACTCGTCGATCTCGTCCGCGCCCATCCCCGTGAATGAATCACGCAGGGGGCGGAACCCGTC